>CAYGMW010000171.1:7112-7497 GCA_964350975.1 uncultured Acidimicrobiales bacterium
CCAGTCGAATCCTGCTGGTGGTGGCGATCGTAAGTCCCGCCCTGCGCCGCCATCACCCAACAACGGCGCCGGTCCTGCACCGACTCCGGCCCCGTCGTCGAAAGCCGAACTGAAGGCAATCGACAGGTCCCGTCGCTTGGACGCTCACCCCGACGTGGCTGACGCCCTTGAGAAGGGCCTGATCAATGTCGAACAAGCCGACGCGATCATCTACGCCAAAGTGTCCAAGGAACGCCGAGCCGAACTATTGGCCGGTGCACTGAGCCAGACCGCAGACGAGACGTTTGCTGCGGTGAAGGCTGCCGAGCGGGCCGAAGATGGTGCGAACAACGAGAAGCGGTACCGCCGCCAGAAGGCCAACCGTTCGATGTCGTGTGGCAACAAC
>CAYGMW010000172.1:0-7493 GCA_964350975.1 uncultured Acidimicrobiales bacterium
GGCCTTCGGTGCCGGGATCTTCGGCCACGAGATGATGAACTGGGCCCTGCAGCGGATCCCGATGTGGCTAGCGTCGACCTTCACCCTGGTTGTGCCGGTGGTGTCGGCCATCGCGGCATGGATCTTCCTCGACGAACCGCTCAACGCACTCCAGATCGTGGCGATGGGTGTGGTGCTGTTCGCCCTGGCCCAGATTGTCACTGGCCAGTCGACGACCACGAAGAAGCGGCGCCCGCTCAGGCGCTGACCCGACCCACAAAACTGTCGCGATAGCGACGATTTTCGGCGCCGGTTGGGCTGGCTAGCTCTGGGTGACGCTGGCTTGGGCCATCAGCGAAGCACCGATGGCGCAGGCGTCAGAACCCATGGTGGCCATGGCGACACGGACCGCAGGCCGGTGATCGGCGCCCAGGGTACGACGGTGCAGCGCAGCTTCGATGCCCACCCGCAACGGCTCACCCAAGTCGGAGACGCCACCGGCGATCACGACCATCTCAGGGTCCAAGATCAGCACCAGGTTGGCCAGACCAACCGCGACATGGTCGCAGAACTCTTCGAGGATGGTTTGGGCTTCTGGACTGGCCTCGCGCACCCCGTGCGACACATGGAAACCAGTCACGGCGTCGGCCGAGCCAGCCATGTGGAGCCCATAGTCGAAACGGCCATCGGCCGCTGCTTCTCGGGCCAGACGGCCAAGGGCGTTGCCCGAAGCGAAGTACTCCCACGGGCCGCGTTGACCGGTGATGTGGGCCGGGCCGTCGACGTCGACCACCATGTGGCCCGCCTCGCCGGAGAACCCGTTTGCCCCCATGATCACCTGGCCGTGGGCGACAAGACCCATCCCAATGCCGGTTCCGAGAGCCACAAACAACATGTCGTCGCAGCCAGCGCCCGCACCGAGGCGGTGTTCGGCCCAGGTGCCAGCAGTTGCGTCATTGCCGCACGCCACTGGCACACCAAGCGCGGCCTCGAGTTCGGGACCGATCGGGTACTCGACAATGTCGGGCAGGTTGGGCGAGTAGCGCACGACGCCGCCGCGAGTCACCAACCCAGCTACACCAAGGCCAACCGAGGTGGCACGTTCGCCCGTGAGCGTTTCGACCTGGCCCACGAGATCAATGAGCGTGGCCAGTAGCTCGGGACCAGCCCCGCGGCTCGATGCCTTGGCGGTCGCCAGAGTTTCGCCGGTCTGTTCGTCGACTGCGAGGCACAGCGCTTTGGTGCCGCCGATGTCAATTCCAACGATCATGCCCGAACCTTCCCACGAGTCGTAATCAGACAACATTACGACAGATCGAACATCCGAATCGGATCGTTCAGCATCACTTAAGCATCATCCGCAGGCGCTGAAACCTCGGCACCACGAGCTCATCGATCAGACGGGACCGTTCGGCACCCGACACCAGCGCAGCTTCGCCCCACAAGGCCCGTCCCACCATGAAGCCCGAACAGCCAGCATCGAGGGCAACGCCGACCTGGGCCTCGAACACCTCGAAGGACCCTCCTCCGGACAACATGGCCCACGGCATGTCGCAGCGTTCGGTCATGGCTCGACACCACTGAGCCCACACCGACCGGTCCGCTTCGACCGACGGGTCGACTGGAAACGGCAACTTCAACAACGCCGGGCCTGCAGCAGCGAAACGCTCGACAGTTGCCATCACGACATCAGGTCGCGACTCGGGACGGTCGAGACCGAAGAACAACGGCTCGAGCGCCAATGGCAGCCCGACCCGGTCGCATTCGGCAATGACCTCGCCCGCCACAGCTTCTTGGGCCCGAGCCAGGTGATGATCAGGGTGATACGGCAACAACAGCTTGGCCATCGACGCGCCCGATGCCTTGGCAGCCGCAACCGACCACCCATCGAGCAGGGTGGTTGGCGCAGCACCGGGATCATCGAGATATCCCTGCGCTTCGAGGGCCGCAAAGAACCCAACCCCGTCGGGCACGACACCTTCGTCGATCAGGTTCGGAATCGAAAACTCGGGCTCGAGCATGATCCCGGTCGCATGGGGCCCCACCACTCGCACCAGCTCAGTCTTGAGCTCGATGACCTCGGCCCGGGTGACGGAGTCTGGGTCCGAAGGCCTCAGAAAGCGCTTGAGCGAGTCGCGATGATCGATCGCCAACACCGCCAGACGACCCCCGGCATCACTCACACCGGCGAGACCCGACGCAGCGCTCACGATGCCGTGGTCGGCACGACGGGCAGGTTCCATTCGCCCGCCTTCCAGTCGGCCTCGATCCACGTCTGATCGGCGTCGAAACACGGTGGCGTCGAACGGTCAGGGCCGATGAGTTCGCCGGCCAAGAAGTTCAGGAAATACATATTCGAGCCTGGGCATGCCACCGATGAGTGGTAGCCCTTCGGAACCAGCACCACATCGCCGTCATGGGCAACCGCGACCTCGTCGAACTGCTCGTCGTGCCGCCAGTTGCGATGCATGGCGAACCCGGCGTGATGGTCGAGGCGGAAGTAGTAGGTCTCCTCCAGATAGGGCGACCCATCGCGACCGTCGTGGCAGTGCGGCGCCCACCCCGACCACGTTCCCCGAGGCACATACACCTGGTAGACGATGAGCCGTTCGGCCTCGATCGGAGGCGCGATCGAGTGGATCACCTGGCGGTACGCCTGACCGCCACCGCGCACCTCGGAGCGCTGCTCGGCAATCGACACCACCTTGGCCGGGTAGCGACCCTCCGCTGGTGCCGACCCGACGGCAATAGTGAACGGGACATCACCTGAAGCCCCAGCCGAGAACGTCACCCCCGGAGGGGCGTACACGATCGGGGCCAGCTCAGCAAAGACCGAGGTCCGAGACAGCTCGATCGGCACGCCCGACAGATCGCCAGCAGCCTCGCCTGACAACGTGACCACCCCCGAACCGGACAACACCACGATGGCCATCTCTCGGCCGTCAAACCCACCGCTCCATGGTGCTGAAGCCGTCACCTCGACGACCTCGAAACCGAGATACGTCCAGCCTGCCGATTCCGGGGTCACCTCAAGAATTCGGCCGGAGCCTTCGGTTGGCCGAAAGGGCCCAGAACGTTCGGTCGTGCTCATGAGATCTCCGAAATATCAACCGTTCGCTGCTCGCGCAGCGATCGCCACGCGGCCATACCCATCACCAGCGGTGCCTTGCCATCAGCGATGGAAACGGGTGATGGCGCACCATCGCGCACCATCTTGACGAACTCGCCCCACTGGGCCAGATACGACGGGATGTAGCGCTCGATAAAGAAGTACGGGATGGTGGCCCCACGGCTGCCCGCAGCGCTACGAACTGTGGCCGTGTTGACCGTGGGGTTGTCCGACGAGGCCAGACCACCCGAGCCAAAAGCTTCGACCCGTTGGTCGTACCCATAGACGGCCTGGCGGCTGTTGTCGATCGTGGTGATGCACCCGTTGGCATGGGTCATCACCACCACAGCGGTGTCGATATCGCCGGCCTCGCCAATCGCGGGATCGACCATCACGCTGCCGCGGGCATAGACATCAACGACCTCGCTGCCCGTCACAAATCGAGCCATGTCGAAGTCGTGGATGGTCATGTCGCAAAAGATGCCGCCCGACACCTCGATGTAGGCAATCGGGGGCGGCGCTGGGTCGCGGCTGGTGATGCGCAGCATCTGGATCTCACCAATATCGCCCGTGGCCACCGCGTCGCGCACGGCACGGTGGCTGGCATCAAAACGCCGGTTGAACCCGACTTGGACCGCGATGCCAGCGGCCTCAACGGCAGCCACACCCCGGTTCACCTCGGTGAGGTCGAGCGACAAGGGCTTTTCGATAAACACCGGCTTGCCGGCCCGGGCCGCCGCGACGAGCAGGTCAATGTGGGTGTCGGTCGACGAACAGATCGCGACGGCATCCACATCGTCGGCTTCGATGAGTTCTTGGGCCGATGCCGCAACCTTGGCGTCGACATCGTCGCCGACGGCTTTCGCGCCCTCGGAGAACACGTCAAAGACCCTGCTCACCGTCGCCCCAGGGGTTTGACGTTCGATGAGTTCGGCGTGCATTTTGCCGATACGGCCGACGCCGAGGACACCGATTCTGAGTTCATTCATGATACGAAACCCTTGTTCTATATGGCCCAGACACGAACCCTGGGCGAGCGATCAACTCTCAACCTCATCTAGAGGTGTTGTGCGGTACAGCGTTGACCGATACATGGCTGGACGATCTGGAATCGAGATCGCTACCCGGGCCCCGCTCTGCATAGCCTCAACACCAGCATCGGCAACCAGCTGGGCCGCATATCCATCCCACACCGTTGGCCCCGCAGCGGGATCTGGCGGTCGCTGTATGTCGCGACACCACTCGATCATCTCGGCCCGATAGGCGTCTTCGAAACGACCGAACCAGTCGGTACCAACCACGATCGACTCTCGGGCCGCGGACTTCACGATGGCCCTCGGGTGGGGCAGCGACACAGCCATGCCACCAACCGCGGTGACTTCGACCTGCACCTCATAGGCAAAGGCTTGGTCCTCGAAGTCAACCGTGCCGATGGCGCCGCCAGACAGCTCGCCGACGAGCAACACATCGCGGAAACCGTCGGGGCGTTGGGCGACGTGGGACGTCACGCTCACGAACTCTTGGCCGCTCAGCCAACGGATGGTGTGGATGTCATGGATGATCGATTGGGAGAACAGCACCGATGCCTCGCGGCGGGCCCCATCGACATTGCGGTGCACACTGCGCACCCGCGTGATCGGGCCCAAGGTGTCCAGGGCCTGCTTCACCTGCATGTGGGCCGGGTCGAGTTCGCGCATGAAACCAACGCGGGTGAGCACGACTCCCCCGGCGACCTCTGCATCGAGCACCGCTTGGGCTTGCTCGACGGTGGCCCCGAGCGGCTTTTCGACAAACACGCGCTTGCCCTGGCCAATCGCGGCAACGGCGAACTCGGCGTGGGTCTCATCGCTCGACGCAATCACCACGGCGTCGCAGGCGGCGATGGCCTGATCGGGCGCCATCACGACCGCACCAGTGCGGTCGGCCACGACCTGAGCGGCAGGCACAAACACATCGCTCACTGCGAGGAGGCGAACACCCGGCTGGGTGGCCACATTGTCCGCGTGCCACGAACCCATGCCGCCGCACCCGATGAGGGCGACGTTCATCGGGGAGGACGCGCTCATGGTCCAAGCTCCACTGGCGGCATTGGTGCGTTGCCGGCACCAATGACGGTCTGGTCGTAGTCGATGATCGCCCCGGTCATCAGGCCAGCGTCGTCCGACAGCACAAAGGCCAGGGTGCTCGCCAGCTCGGTGGGCTTGATGAGCCGACCAAAGGGCCGACCGGCCTCGGCTGCTTCGAGCCATCCGTCGGTTGCGCCATGAAAACGGCGCTGGATCGAGTCCTCACCTGGTGTGTCCATCCAACCCGGGTTCACGGTGTTGACCCGAATCCGGTAGCGCATCAACTGATAGGCCACGGTCTTGGTGAGGGTCATCATCGCGGCCTTGGAGGCCGAATACGGCGTGATCTCGGGCTGGCCGCCATAGGCCGCGACACTGCCGACATTGACCATCGACCCGGGCTCACCTGCATCGCGCAGCATCTTGGCCACGCCTTGCATCAGCTGGAACGGGGCCCGGACGTTCACCGCCATCATCTGGTCGAAGAATCCAGGCTCGGTGTCCCACACATCGCCTCGCGTGGTGAGGGCCGCGCAGTTGGCCAGGTGATGAACCACCCCGAAACGCTCCCGCACCTCGTCAACAAGAGCAGTCACGTTCGCGGCATCGGCCATGTCGGCGGCGATGAAGATGGTCTCGCACCCCTGCTGGTTGAGGTCTGCGGCCACGGCGGCGCCACGATCGACGTCGCGGCCGGTCACCACCAGCCGACTCAGACCCTCAGCCACCATCCGGCGAGCCAGCGTTTCGCCCAAACCCTGGGTCGAGCCGCTGATCATCGCGGTGCGACCCTCGAACCGGCCAGGAACCGGTACATGTGTTGCCATTGCCATCACCATCCGACTCGTTGACCGGCCTTGCCAGCGATCACTTCGGCTTTGGCGGCCAATACCTCGGGGCGGTTCGAGACCTCGGGCACCCCGACTTCCCAGAACGATCCGCCCTCGGTCCAGGTGTACGCGTCGGTCTGCATCGCAATCACATAGGTCCGGTCAGACGCCCGGGCCCGCTCAAACGCGGCCGCGAGTTCGTCGATGGTCGAAACAGTCTCGGTGCGGGCTCCCATGGCTGCGGCGTGGGCTGCATAGTCGACCCTGACCTCTTCGACGATGCGCGAGTCGGCGATGAGATTGTTGAACGGAACCCCGCCCTGGTTGACCTGCAGGCGGTTGATCACTGCGTAGCCGCCGTTGTCGCACACGATCACGATCATCTTGTGGCCCGACAACACAGACGAGTAGATGTCGCTGTTCATCATCATGTACGAGCCGTCGCCCACGAACACCACAACATCGTCGTTCGGGCGAGCCATCGCTGCGCCCCAACCCCCGGAGATCTCGTATCCCATACAGCTGAAGCCATATTCGGCGTCAAATGAGTGGATGGCGTCGCTGCGCCACCCGTTGACCAGCTCGCCAGGGAACCCGCCCGCCGCGGTGAGGGCGTAGATCGAGCCGTCGTTGGCTCGGTCCACGGCGCCAACCACTTGGGCATAGGTGGGCAAACCTGAGTCGGTAGGGGCCGATGGCGCCGCGATCTTGTCGATATAGGCGTGGTACTGGGAGGTCTCAGTGGCACACCGGTCGACCCAGTCCTGGTCGACCCGGTAGTCGCCAAGCGCAGTGGTGAGTTCGGCCAGACCCTCTCGAGCATCGGCCACCAACGGCATTCCCAGGTGTTTGGTGGCGTCGAAACGAGCCGTGTTGAGGCCAACGAATTGCACCGCGTCGTTCTCGAAGAGGGTCCACGACCCGGTGGCGAAGTCCTGCAACCGGGTCCCCACGGCCAACACCACATCGGCCTCACGAGCAAGCGCATTGGCCGATGTACACCCCGTCACCCCGACTGTTCCTGCGTTCAGGGGGTGCGACGACGGCAACGAGGTTCGGCCGGCAACGGTTTCGACCACCGGGATCTGGTGGGCGTCGACGAAGGCCCGCAGCTGCGGTTCGGCCTCTGACCAATGCACTCCGCCACCGGCGATGATGATTGGCTTCGACGCCCCAGCGAGCGCGGCGGCAGCCAGCTCAACCTCACGCCGGTCCGGCCGAATACGCCGGGGCACATGCACCACCTCGTCAAAGAAACGCACCGGGTAGTCGTAGGCCTCGGCCTGGATGTCTTGGGGCAGGCCGATGAACGCTGGTCCGCAGTCGCCCGGGTCGAGCATGGTGTGCACCGCCGCGGGCAACGACTGCACGATCTGTTCGGGCCGGGTGATGCGGTCCCAGTAACGGGTGACGGCCCGGAACGAATCGTTCACCGTGGTCGACGGCGAACCAAAATGCTCGACCTGCTGCAGGACCGGGTCAGGGATCCGCGACTGGAACGTGTCGCCG
>CAYGMW010000173.1:0-7470 GCA_964350975.1 uncultured Acidimicrobiales bacterium
TGCCTGGCACGTCCATCGCGCTCAGCGTCGGCGACGGCGACTGGGTGACCAACAGCGACCTCGAGTCCTGGGGCATCACCCGCGAAATGGCAACCGAGATCGCCGAACATCGCCTGCAAGCATCAGCGACACCATCGGTTGAGATTGTTCTGGTTGACGCCACGAGCCGATTGTTTGTCGTGGAATCCGACGAGCCCTATATCGCGGCCTTGGTGTCCTATCTCGAACAGCACATTCCGGTTCGACCTGACGCCGCCGCCTGGATTGCGCTCGGAGGCGACTATGTTGCCGTGGTGTCGCTCGACAACAAGCTGACCGCACCCGCTGCCAGCTTGTTGATCGATGGAGCGGTGAGCGAATACCGCGAACATGGCGGCTGGCTTTGCCCAGCGCTGTACCGCTGGAACGCTGGCCGCCTGACCTTGGTCGTGGCCAACCTCGACTCGGCGGCCGGTCGACTGTCGGCGCGGGCCACCTTGTTGAGCGACGCCAACAGTGACGATGACATGGTGTCAGAAAACGCACAGCACACCTCGGTGTGACCCCGGACCAACGCGCTGGCGGTAGCGTGCTCGCCGTGCTTGGTGCGTTGGACGTTGGAACATGTTGATTGTTGGGTTGACCGGAGGCATCGGCGCGGGCAAGAGCACCGCGGCTGACGCGTTGGCGCGCCGTGGCGCGATCGTCATCGACGTCGACGGACTTGGCCGCCAAGTCATTGGCCATGGCGGAACCGCCGTCGACGCGGTCATCGCCAGGTTCGGCCCCACCGTCCGCTCGGCGGCAGGCGACATCGATCGCCAGGCCCTGGCATCGATTGTTTTCCACGACACCCAGGCGCTGGCCGATCTCGAAGCCATCAGCCACCCCGCGATCAATGCGCTCATTGACGCCCACATCGACACCCTGCCTGACGACTCCATCGTCGTGCTGGAGATGGCGGTGTTGGTCGAAAGCAAGCTCGGCTGGGACAACCGGCATCGTTACGAAGTCGTGGTGGTCGTTGAGGCCCCGCCCGAGATGCGCCTCGAGCGACTGATCGGCCGCGGCATGTCAGCCGACGACGCCGCTGCTCGAATGCAAGCCCAAGCGACCGACGAAGAGCGACGGGCCGCGGCCCATTTCGTCATCGGCAATGTCGGCACTCCCGAACAGTTGTCGGGCACCATCGGCGAGCTGTGGAGCGAACTCCAGCGGCTGCACGCCGAAAAGATGGGCTAGTTCGCCGCGATCGCGAGCTTGGCTGACAAGAAGTCGAGGACCTGGGCGAGGGCTTGGGTTGCCGGGTGGTCGGGTTGTTCAGAAACAACCTCGGTGGTGATCACGCTGTGGGCCTTGGATCCAATGTTCCACGTTGGGTCAGGCGAGGGGATCTCCACGGCCACGAAACCGTCGCCGAGCGCCTGCTTGAGTGACTCGAAGCGTTCCTCAGGAACAAAAGCGTCGCCGGTGAACCTGAGACCGAGCACCTGACATCCGGCATCGACCCTGGAGCGAACAACTTGGAGGGTCTCATCTGACACCCCAATATCGGCCTTGCCCTTGGGACCCAGCGGCAGCGAGGGTTGGGACAACACCGGGGCGACCACGATGTCGTCGACCATCATGGCCAAGGCGAACCCACCGGTGAAGCACATCCCGACCGCACCGACGCCGGGGCCGCCGACTTGTTGATGCAGCTTGGCTGCGAGCGCCCTCAGCCACACCGTGACCGGTCGGTCGGCCTTGCGGGCGAACGCACCGAACTCCTTGCGGATACACGTGCGAGCTATGACGGCGAGGGCTCTGGCGGTGGTTCCGGGGGCTCCGGGGGTTCCGAACATCGACGGCATCGCCACCGTCATACCCCGTTCGACGCAGGCGTCGGCGAACGCGACAACCTCGGGGGTGATGCCAGGCATCTCGGCCATCACGACAACACCAGGCCCACTGCCGCGCCAGTAGACGTCGAAACTGAGCCCGTCGTGGTCGAACGGTTCGATGCGATACTGATCCAAGGGCATCGCCACACGCTAGCCACCCGGATGAGGCCCGGCGATGAGCGCGTCTCAAGCGCTCGGGGGCCTATCGTCTCTGGTCATGTCGACACGCTCGCCCCAGCGGCGCCAAGCAATCATCGGTGGCGTGGCTGCGGTCGCGGTGGTGCTTGTCGCGGCGATTGTGTTGAGCCGCGGTGGCGACGAGACCGGCCCGGCACCGGTGACCACTGAGGCCACCGCTCCCATCGTGACGCCGTCGACCACCGAGGTCACCCTGCCGACGTCGGAGGTTCCGCCCGACCTGCCGTTGCGGTTTGTCACCGGCTTGGCGGCTCGGTCGACCCCGGCAGTTGAGCGCTTGATTGATCTCACCGCCACGGGGTCGGTTGCCCGCTCCTATGTGCTGCATCGTCTGGCATCGCTGTCGGTGGTTCCCGATCAGCCGGTCGCGCGCGTCGAACCAATCACCGACGATGTGTTCAACATCTGCGATGTCGGCGCCAACGATGTGGTGTGTCGTCGGTTCACCGATTTCGCGGTCGACGCCGACGGCTTGTTGGTCGATTTCACGATCAACCGCTTGCGTCTCGACGATCGACTGATCGCTCTTGGGCGTTCCGGGGTGAGCGAAGACGTCAAGGTGTCGGTGGTTTCCGCCCTCGAAACCATTCCTGACGACACTGTCGTGGTCATTGCCGACATCGACAATCTGCGCACCGAGGCCGTGCTCATCAATGGGTTCGCAGCCGTGCATCGCGGCGCGGACGGCACCGAGTACGAGGTCGTTGCTGTGAGTGGAGTCGATTCCATCGAGCCAGGGACCACGTCGCGCCTCGCGTTTGTGTTCGCGGGCGGTGCGATCGGTGGCTCCATCGTGATTCCGGGCAGCACGGCCGATTTCGAAACTGCGTTCGAGGTCACCGTCGAACTCACTGCCCCCTAGCCCTCGGTTTGGCCAGGGCCGCAGCGTCAGGCGCAGGCGTCGCAGGTGGCGTGGTACACAATCTCGGCTCGGGTGACCACCATGCCCGACACCTCAGCGGGGTCGAGCCGAGGCGCGGCGACATTGTGGGCCACGTCGACGACGAGCCCGCAGCTGGTGCACACCAAGTGGTGATGGGCCGGAGCAATGTTGGGGTCGTACCGCTTGGAGCGGCCATCGAGCGACAGCTCGTTGAGTTCGCCCAGCTCGACAAATTGTTGGAGGGTGCTGTACACCGTGGCCCGCGATATTTCGGGTAGCAACTCCGCTGCTGCGTGGTGGACCTCGTCGGCGCTGAGGTGCACATTGTCGCCTTCGAGCACCTGAGCGACGACGCGGCGCTGGGCCGTGAGACGGTAGCCGCGCGCTTTCAGTCGTTCGAGCAAGGAGGTGGACATGGCGCACCACGCTACATGCTCTGAGACCGGATTTGCTACAGAGAAAGTTTTTCTCCGAGATTGGACTTTGTCCAAATTGGTGTTGCTATCGTCTGTCGAACATTCATACCCACGACTCCAGGGGAGACACCATGGACCTCAACGGCAGCAACACCCACGCCAACCTGAAGGCCGCCTTCGCAGGCGAATCTCAGGCCAACCGCCGCTACCTGTACTTCGCAAAGATCGCCGACGTCGAGGGCTACCCCGAGATTGCTGGCAACTTCCGCGAGACCGCTGAAGGCGAAACCGGCCACGCTCACGGCCACCTCGATTACCTCAAGCCCGTTGGCGACCCTGCCACCGACGCCCCCATGGGCGACACCATCGCCAACCTCAAGTCAGCTGTTGCCGGCGAAACCCACGAGTACACCGAGATGTACCCAGGTATGGCCAAGACCGCTCGCGAAGAGGGCTTCGGCGAGATCGCCGACTGGTTCGAAACCTTGGCCAAGGCCGAAAAGAGCCATGCCGGCCGCTTCGAGCAGATGCTCGATTCCATCAGCTGAGCGTCCCGCCCTTCCCTGAAGCACTCGGTCCCGTGAAAGGAACCACCGGCAGCCATGGCTGATTCGAATCGACCCATCTCCTACTCCCCCACGGACGGCTTGTCCTATGACCCCAGCGAGCCCATCTATTGGGATGCTGCGGCGCTGGCCAAGGAGACGGAGCGGACCTTTGAGATCTGCCATGGCTGTCGGCTGTGCTTCAAGTACTGCGACTCGTTCCCGGCGCTGTTTACGTTCATTGACGACAAACACGACGGCAACGTGTCGGCCATCACTGCTGAGGAAACCTCAGTGGTGATGGACGCGTGTTTCCAATGCAAGCTGTGCGAGGTCCAGTGCCCGTACACCGTGCGCGACGAACACGAGTATCAGCTCGATTTCCCCAAGCTCGTGCACCGCTACAAGGCCCAGCGCACCAAGGCCGAAGGCACCAGCTTCCGCGACAAGGTGTTTGGCGACCCTGATCGCACCGCCATCGCCGCCCGAGCCAGCCTCGGCGCCGCGAACGCCCTGAACTCGCGGTCGACCCTGCACCGCAAGTTCCTCGAAAAGGTCTTGGGAATCCATCCCGACAAGGACCTTCCCGAATATGCCCGCTCCACGTTCGAAAAGTGGGCCAAGAACGAGGGTCTCATCCACGACGACGCCACCACCGGCGAAGCAGTGCTGTTCCAGACCTGTTACGTGCAACACAACGAACCTGAGATCGGCCGCGACACCATCGACGTGCTGCGCGCCAACAGCGTCGACATCACCTGCGAAGCGGGGCTGAACTGCTGCGGAATGCCAGCGTGGGAGTCGGGCGACCTCGACACCATGCGCTCCAAGGCCAAGGCCAACCTCGACAAGCTCGAACCCCACGTTGATGCGGGCAAGAAGGTGCTGGCCATCAACCCCACGTGTTCGATGATGCTGCGCCAGGAGTATCCAACCCTCGTCGACGACGCCGACCGCGAGCGGGCCCAGAAGGTGGCCGACCAGGTCATGGACCCGGCGGAGTTCTTGTGGTCGATCCGCCGCGAAGAACGCTTCAACGAAGACTTCAAGTCGACCCCTGGCGACACCGTCAGCTACCACGCTCCGTGCCATCTGCGGGCCCAAGCCGTGGGTTTCAAGGGACGCGACCTCATCCGCAAGATCCCAGGTGTCACACCGACCACCACCATGGAGTGCTGCGGCCACGACGGCACCTATGCCATGAAGACCGAGGGCTACGAGGTCTCGATTCGTATTGGCAAGAAGGCGTTCGACGGCATGAATGCTGCCGCGGACGCGCAAGTGTGGGCCACCGATTGCCCTCTCGCTGCCACCCAGTTCGGCCAGCATGCCGGGCGTCGCCCCATGCATCCCATGTCGATTCTCGCTCGGGCCTATCGGCCCGACGGATTCCCCACCCCCATTCCCCCGGCAACCGAGGGTTAGCCCTCGGCTCAGCCCCTTCTCGCTACGGAGTTTCCATGTCTCGTCTTGTCCAGCGCGCCGATATTGTCGATTACCAGACGTATGAAGATTCCCGCGACGCGGTGCGCGAGGCCATCTTTGCGGCCAAGGCTCCGCGCCGCATCCACTTGGGCGAACACCTCACGTTCTTGTTCGAAAACCGCGAGACGTTGCGCTATCAGGTGCAAGAGATCATGCGGGCCGAGCGCATTGTTCGCGAGTCGGCCATTGTTGACGAGATCGAGACCTACAACTCCATGCTCGGCAGCACCGGCCAACTCGGCTGCGCCTTGCTGATCGAGATCGCCGATGCCGAGGAGCGCAAGCCCAAGTTGATGGCGTGGCTGGGGCTCGAAAAGTCGCTGTACATGCGGCTCACGAACGGCGAGGTGGTTTACGCCGACTACGACCCCATGCAGGTTGGCACCGACCGCCTGTCTGCGGTTCAGTACCTCAAGTTCACCTGCCCGGAGCCTCCGGTTGCTATCGGGTGCGACTTCCCGGGGCTGGCTGCCGAGGTCGAACTCACCGCCGAGCAGCGGGTAGCACTCACCACCGATCTCATGGCATAGACGTTCATTTCTGACCTCTTTCTGACACCGGACATTTACTGGTAAAGGTTGAGTCGCCGAAGAATCGTTCCGATAGTGCGACTATGTCGGCGAGTGCTACCACTGCGACGGGAGGGTCCGCGTCGAGTCAAGCGGACTCGAACGCGGGCAGTCGTTGGGCTGAGAACAAGTGGGCGTCTCGCGCCTTGCGCTTTGGCATCTTTGCTCTGCCCATCGTGGGTGGTTATGCCGCCGGGTTGATGTTCTCGTGGATCGTGCCGCGGCCGTCGATGCTGATTGGGGCCATCGCGTGGTGGCTCGGGATCATCGTCGCGTCGACCTTCACGATCTTTGTGGCCCGGCCCGCAATCCAGGGTCTTGCACCGCTGGCGTTCTTGTATCAGTGCACCCTGGTCTTTCCTGACGAGGCGCCCGACCGCTTCAAGATGGCGCTCAAGCAGCAGTCGGCGCGTGACCTGCAACGGCGCATCGAAGCGGGCGAAAGCCTGGGCAATACGCCCCAAGAGGCGGCCGAGAACATCTTGTTGTTGCTCGCTGCGCTGAACGACCACGACCGTCGCACCCGGGGCCACTCTGAACGAGTTCGGGCCTATAGCGACATGATCGCCGACGAACTCAAGTTGCCGGCCGACGACCGCGAGAAGCTCCACTGGGCCGCCCTGGTTCATGACATGGGCAAGCTCACGGTCGATCCAGAGATCTTGAACAAGGATGGCCGCCCCACCAACGAGGAGTGGCAGCAGCTTCGCGCTCATCCCCAGAATTCGGCTGTGTTCCTCAAGCCATTGCGGCCATGGCTCGGGTCGTGGCTTGATGCCGCAACCCAGCACCATGAACGCTGGGATGGCAATGGTTACCCCCGCAAGTTGGCAGGCGAGCAGATCTCCTTGGCCGGCCGGATCGTGGCCGTTGCCGACGCATATGACGTGATGACGTCGTCTCGGTCCTACAAGAAGCCGTGGGCCCCTGCCGCTGCCCGCCAGGAGCTGGCGAACTGTGCCGGCACCCAGTTCGACCCCATGGTGGTGCGGGCGTTTTTGAACATCACGACCGGCAACCTGCGTGGGGTGTCCAGCCCGATCACTTGGCTGGCCCACCTGCCGAAGTTGGGCGAGGCGCTCACCGCGCTCAGCGGTACTGCAACCGCGACAGCCACCAATATCGCGACCGCGACCTTGGCCACCGCAACCCTGACGGCACCGGCAGTTGCGACCACCTACGACGGACCGATCGCAGTGGGCGCGGTCACGGTGTCGGTTGACACGGTCGACGAGATGCCAGCTCCGAGCGACACGGTCGTCATCACCACCGACGACGCCGACGCGGCGGGTGGCGCTGACGATAATTCGGGCTTGTCCGATGCCGCCGGCACCGAGTCATTGATCGCCGGCGACTCCGAGGAGTTCTGGGCTCTGCCCACCATCAGCTCAACGACCGCGGCCCCAACGACCACAGCGCAGCCAAGCACGACAACGACGACCACACCCCCAACCACGACGACAGCGGCTCCCGCGACCACAGCCCCCACCACCACAACGACCACCTCACCGC
>CAYGMW010000174.1:0-7460 GCA_964350975.1 uncultured Acidimicrobiales bacterium
GTCGAGGGCCCGACGCTGAGGGCTGACATAGAGCGTGTCGATCGGCTCAGCACCGACGTGGGTTGCCATCGCCGCCGCCTGGGCGTGCCCGAGCGGGGTCAAGGCCGGGTCTGGGCCACAGTCGAGTCCGGTGATGGGTTCGCCGTGGCGAATCAAGATCAGTTCCATGCCCCGGCGACACTACGCGGCGCATCGAACCTTCCGGCGCCGAAAACGGTCGCTATCGCGACGTTTTCGCGTAGCAGGACCGGGCCCCGACCCACGTTTGTGTCGCTGGGGCGACGGTTTTCGGCGCCGGAAGGGATGGACCCGTGTGGCACGAACCCGAGTTAGTGGTTGGTGACGTTTCCGGTCGTGCGTTGGTGCAGGTCTTCGGCGTGGGGGTTGAGACCGACGAGAACCGCTTCGATGCCGCGGTCGGCGAACTTGGCCACCACGGTGTCGAGTGCCGCGACGGCCGAGGTGTCCCACACGCGGGCTTCGCTGAGGTCGATCTCGACCCGCTTCACCTTCACGGCGTCGTAGTGGAACGCCCTCACGATCTGGTTGCTCGACGCGAAGAACAGCTCGCCGGTCACCGAGTACAGCCGCTCGGTGTTGTCGGGATCGAGCACGCTCGTCACCTTGACAACACCCGACACGTGGCGAGCGAAGAACACCGCCGACAGCACCACACCAGCAGCAACGCCGTAGGCCAGGTTGTGCGTGAACACCACGATGGCAACGGTGACGACCATGATCGCGGTCTCGGGCCGGGGCGTGTGGGTCAGGGTGTTCATGCTGATGCTGCGCCAGTTGAATGTGCCGACCGACACCATGATCATCACCGCGACGAGCGCCGCCATCGGGATCTGGGCGACCAGGTCACCCAACACCATGATGAGGATCAACAAGAACACGCCAGACGCCAGTGTCGACAACCGGGTTCGACCGCCGGAGCGATAGTTGATCATCGACTGGCCGATCATGGCGCAACCGGCCATGCCGCCGAGGAAACCGGTAGCGACGTTGGCGATGCCTTGCCCCCTGGACTCGACGTTCTTGTCTGAATCGGTATCGGTCATGTCGTCGAGCAACTGGGCCGTCAGGAGCGATTCGAGCAACCCGACCAGTGCCAGGGTGATGGCGAAGGGCAACAAGATGCCAAGGGTCTCGAACGTGAACGGCACGTCGGGCAGGCTCAGCACCGGAAGAGCGCTGGGCAATTCGCCCATGTCGCCGACGGTGGGCAGATTCAGGTTCCAGAGCATCGCGGCTCCGCCAAGCGTCACAATCGCAATCAGGGGCGATGGAATGGCCGACGTGATCCTCGGCAGGCCGTAGATGACGGCCAAACCAATGGCAATAAACGCCAGGTTGAGCGGCAACTGCGAAGAGTCGGCATCGTCGCCCGTCAAGAAGATGTGTGGCACCTGGGCCAAGAAGATCAGGATCGCAAGGGCGTTGACGAACCCCACCATGACGGTGCGAGGGATGAACCGCATCAACGCACCAACGCCGAGGTAGCCGAGCCCGATCTGAACGATGCCGGCCAGGATCGTGGCCGCGAAGAGGTACGCGACGCCGTGTTCCTCGACGAGGGGTACCAACACGAGCGCCATGGCCCCGGTCGCGGCCGAGATCATGCCCGAACGGCCGCCGGCGAACGCGATGATGATCGCGATCGAAAACGATGCGTACAACCCGACCTTGGGGTCGACGCCAGCGATGATCGAAAACGAGATCGCTTCGGGAATCAACGCCAAGGCGACGAGAAGTCCCGACAGCAGATCAGTGCGGGTATTGGAGAACCATTCGTGACGAACTCGTTCGCCAAACGACGGCGGACGCGCATCGTCGGTGACTTCAGTGGGGACGTTTGGCGATGACAAGGGGAACCTTTGGATTTGTATACCTGGGTTACACAGTCGCAGCCTGACGGCCCGACTTAATCGGGGCGGAGCGCGACCGGCTACTCGACGTAGCGGCGAGCCTTGGCCTTCTTGCCCCGGATGCTCGAACCATTGATGGCTTCGATGACTTCATTGACGCTGGGCTCAGGAACGCCAACCAACGAGAAATGATCGGAGATCTTGATCGGGCCGATGTCGCGCCCCGACAGGCGGGTTTCGTTGGCGATGGCTCCAACGAGGTCGCCTGGGCGGATGCTGCCCTTGCGGCCAACACCGACGTAGACGAACGCCGTGTTGCCACCAGCGGCGTTGGGTCGGCCGCCCTTGTTGCCCTTGTCGAAGCTGCCGCCCTTATCGAACTTGCCACCCTTGTCGAACTTGCCGCCGCGGTCGAACTTGCCGCCCTTGTCGCGGTCGAACTTGCTGTTCGCGGCTTCGGCAACTTCAGGAATGAAGGTCTCATTGATCGTCGAGTTGCGGGACTCGTGGACGATCTTGATGGCAGCCAGAGCAACTTCGCGCAGCTCGGCCATGGTGGTGAGCTCGTGCAGCACCGAGTTGTAGCGGTCGAGATCGTGATCGCCGATCTTTTCCTTCACCGTGTTGAGCGTCAGCTCAAGCTGGCGGGCTCGCAGCATGTCGATGCTTGGCACCTTGGCCACTTCGAGCTTGCGGCCAACGAGGCGTTCGATGTCGCCAAGCAGGCGACGGTTCTTTGGCTCGGCCAACGTGATGGCGATGCCTTCGCGACCAGCACGACCCACGCGACCGATGCGGTGCACATAGCTCTCGGGCTGACCGGGGACGTCGTAGTTGACCACATGGGTCAAGGTGTCGACGTCGAGACCGCGAGCCGCGACATCGGTTGCGACCAACAGGTTGGCCGTGCCCTCACGCAGTCGGGCCATGACCCGGTCGCGCTGGGTCTGGTCCATACCGCCGTGCAGGGCCTCGGCCCGATAGCCACGAGCGTTCATCGTTTCGGCCAGCTCGTCGACATCGGCGCGGGTCTTGCAGAACACGAGCGCCGACTGGGGTGCTTCGATGTCGATAATGCGACCGAGCGCAGCCGGCTTGTGCTTGCGTTGCACCATATAGACGGTCTGGCGCACGAGAGCGTTGGCCGGAGCGTCCTTGCCCATGCCGACCTCGATGCGAACCGGGTTGCGCTGGTGGCGAGCGGCGATGGATTCGATGCGCGGGGGCATCGTGGCCGAAAAGAGCACCGTCTGGCGCTGTGGGGGAGTGGAGTCGAGGATGGTTTCGATGTCCTCGGCGAAGCCCATGTCGAGGATCTCGTCAGCCTCGTCGAGCACCACGGTGGCGATGTCGGTGAGGTCGAGCGAGCGCCGGTTGATCAGGTCGATGGTTCGACCCGGGGTACCGACGACAACGTGGACGCCACGGCGCAGCTCACGGATCTGATCTTGGATGGGCGAACCGCCATAGACCGCGATGGCCTTGATGCGCTGCTGCTTGCCGTAGCCGGTCACCGCGTCGCACACCTGCACCGCAAGCTCACGGGTGGGCACGATGACGAGGGCAACAGGGTTGCCGGGCTGGCCCGGATCGATCATGTTGACGATCGGCAGGGTGAACGCTGCGGTCTTGCCCGTGCCCGTTGCCGCCTGGCCGAGAACGTCGGATCCGGCGAGCAGGTGGGGGATGGTCTCGAACTGGATCGGCGTCGGGTCTTCGTAGCCGAGGTCGATCAGCGACTGCAGCAGCTCGGGCCGCAGGTCGAGGTTGGCGAAACCAGTGCGCTTCTCGGTAGCGGGTTCGTCGTCGTCATCATCGAGGTCGAGGTCGAGGTCGAGGTCGAGGTCGGCGTCGAGATCGAGGTCGAGCTCAAGGTCAGCGTCGAGCTCGGTGATGAGGTCGGCTTCTTCGGACGCGCGTTCGGACGGCGCGAAAGTGTCATTGGTCATGGTCTGGCTCCCTGAACGCACCGCATCTCTACTGCGGGACGGCCCTTACGGCCTAGCGTTCGCCAAACCTCAAACGACGACCCTACCTGCTCAGGAGCTCGTAGGTGGGTGTGACGTGTGGCTCGTTGCCAAGAAGTTGGCGATCGCGGGCCACGCAGCGCGGTCTTGCCATAAGAAGATGTGGCCGCCATCGAACAGCTGCACCACCGATCCGGCGATCCGGCTCGCGAGCTTGTGAGCGTTGTCTGGCGGCGCAATGCCATCGTGAGCGCCACCGGTAACGAGGGTGGTCGCCCTGATGGCACCGAGTCGGTCCCAGGTGTTGTGGAGACGACGAGCTTCGAGCTGGAGTTGCAGCCCAGTCGGAACGACGTCGATCTGGGGCCGGCGCGCCGCGAGACGATCTACCCAGTCCTTCACCGGCCCCGGTTCGCCAGCTCGAGTGTCATTGAGGGTCGGATAGATCCGTGCCCGCTCATCGGGTGGGAGCGTGTACAGCTCGTGCAGCGGATAGCTGGCACCCCCCTCGCCTCCGCTTGAGGTGCAGGCGAGCACCAGCCGGGTGACGCGGTCGGGGTCGGCGATGGCAACTTCTTGGGCCACCATCCCGCCAAAGGAGATGCCCAGCACCGCACACGTCTTCCACCCGACATGGTCGAGCAGGGCCAGCACATCGGCACCGAAGTCGGCCATGGTCGGCTGCGCTTCGGGGTCGGTTGGTTCGGACTGGCCCAGCCCCCGATGGTCGAGCGACAAGATTTCGAACTGGTCAGAGATCGGCCATTCGAACGGTGATGGCCGGTTTCGCAGGTCGCTGCCCGTGCCGTTGAGGACAACGAGCCGGGGACCCGAGCCGCCGATCTCGTAGTGGATGCGAACTCCAGGAAGGTCAGCAAAGGGCATCAGCTGATCTTTGTAGAAGAAACGCTCTGACCCCAAAAGTCGGGCGACTATCGTGCGGCGTTCGACCACGACAGGCGGGGGTGCGGTGAGCGGCGTCAACATCTTCTTGGCGGTGGTCTATTTCTTCTACACCATCAGCCCGATCATCAAAGACGAGCTGTGGCTGCGTGTCGCGCTGCTCGTGACCAGCGTCGGGTTCGTTGCCTGGGGATTCATGATCGATGACGGCATTGTCGCGATCGTTGCCAACTCGTTGTTTGTGGCGTTGAGCGCTCGACACATCGTGCGCCTGATGAGGCAGCGCCGCCCAGTCGCGTTGAGCGCCGATCAACAATCTGTGCACGAGGCGCTGTTTTCCACCATGTCGACGAACCAGTTCGCCTTGTTCTGGGCTTTTGGCCGCAGCGCCGAGACCGAAGGCCCTGAGGTGTTGACCAGCGTCGGTCAGCCGGTCGAGCTGATCTCAGTCGTCATTGATGGCACGGTCTTGGTCATCACGCCGACGGCGACCATCGATCGCCACGGCCCGACCATCGTGGGTGAGATCAGCTTCTTGCGCGGCCCGACCGCCACCGCGCCCGCCGATGTCGTCTCATCCCCCGGAGCCCGCCTGCATCAGTGGGAGACGGCGCAACTTCGGATGCTCGAACGCACCCATCCAGACCTTGCGCTGCCATTCATGGCCGGCCTCAGCGCGACGGCCGCGAGCCGAGTCTGAGCGCAACCGGCGCTTGGTTGACGAGTTCAGCCCGGTCAGATAGTCAGGCGTTCGGCGCGGAGGGCGGTCCGCCTGACCTTGCCCGCGTCGTCTCTCAGGGGTTCAGTGACGAACTCAAACGTGCGAGGGCGTTTGTAAGACACCAACCGTTCGGCGAGATGGCGCAGCAGGTCGTCGCTGGTGACGCCGGTGGCTTGAACAATGGCGTGGATGCGGTTGCCTTTGTCGTCGTCGGGCAGGCCGATGACGGCCGAGCTACCGACTGCTGGGTGTTCGTTCAGCGCGGCCTCGATCTCGGCAGGGAACACATTGGCGCCGCCGACCAGGATCATGTCGGTGCGCCGGTCGGACAGATATACGAAGCCGTCGTCGTCCATCCACCCGATGTCGCCGAGGCATTCCCACCCGTCGCGAGCTTCGGTATCGGCACCGATGTAGCGGTAGGTCGGGGTGTCTCGGCCAACGGCGCGCATCCACACCTCGCCAATCTCGCCGGGCGGAAGATCGTTGCCGTCGGCGTCGCAGATCTTCATCTCTCCCGACGACGGCTGACCGACCGAACCTCGGTGTGTGAGCCAGTCGACACCGCTGATAACCGTCGAGGCCTGACCTTCGGTGCCCCCATACAGCTCCCACAGGTTCTCGGCGCCGATCCATTCGATCCACGCCTCTTTCAGCCATGGCGGGCATGGCTCGGCCAAGTGCCAAGCCCGACGCAGTGACGACAGGTCGTAGCGGTTCTTGACCTCGTCGGGCAGCTTGTACATCCGCTGCATCATGGTGGGGACGAAGTAGGCCGACGTGGCTCGCGTGTCGTGCACCGCGGCCAGCGTTTTTTCTGCATCGAAGCGGCTCAGTAGCGCAATGCGACCACCGACGAACAGGGTCATCCAGGCCCAGATAAATGGACCGTTGTGATACATCGGGCCGGGCATCACGATGGTTTCGCCGGCCGCCGCGCCGAGCAGGGCCGCTCGGGCCGGAATGCCCGCCTCGAACACGGCTGGGTCGCCGCTGACGATGAGCTTTGGTCGCCCGGTCGAGCCTCCCGACGTTGGTGCCTTCCACGCCGAGCCGATGACTTCGGGGAGCGGGGTGGTGTTGTCGGCAATAGGCGTAGAACGTGTGACCGACGGTCGGCCTGGGTGGTCGGCTCCGATGACGACGGCCGAGTCGGCGAGGTCGACAATGGCGTCGAGTTCGGCCTGGGGCAGCCGAGATGACACCGGCTGAGGGATGGCCCCGATCTTCCAGCAGGCCACACAAGCGATGAAGAACTCAAAGGAGTTGGGCTCGGCGATGGTGACGAAGCTGTCCCTGGTGGCACCGAGACCGATGAGGTGGTGGCCGAGCGACGTGGCTCGTGCGTCGAGCTCGGCGAAGGTGAGTGCTTCGCCATCCAGGGTGATCGCGGGCTCATCGCCGCGTGTCTGGGCGTGGTGAGCCATGACCGCGGCCAGGCTGGAGCCAATGAGATCGTCCACGTCATCCTCCTGAGTGAGTGTGCAGTGTGCCCCAGCCAGGGGTTGATCACCAATCGGCGGACTTGTTCAGCAATATCGGGCGTTATCTTGTTGCGCGTCGAACATCTGTTCGATAGAGTGTGATGTGTGGAAAGAGCGCCGGAACACCTCACGCTGCAGCTGCATTGTCGTGATGCGCTGTTGTGCATGGATGTTGTTTCGGTCGAGCGTGAGCTGACCGCCGTGCTGCGGCACCGGTCTCGTGTTGATGGCTATGAGGCGTCGCTGAGGTCGGCCCTTGGGGTGTTGCGCGGCGGCAAGGGTGCCGGCCCGCGACCTCAGCCACCTGCCCCGGAGCCATCTGGTTCTGGTTCTGATGACGGCCCAGCGCCTGAACCCGAACCTCGGGTGTCGTCCCAGCAGGAACGGGCAGCGACGAAGCGGGCTCAGATGTTGGAAGCCCATCCGTATGTGGCTGAGGCTCTTGAGGCTGGTCGGATCACGACCGAACAAGCCGACGCGATCTGCAAAGCGTCGCTGCCCGACGCGGTGAAGC
>CAYGMW010000175.1:0-7456 GCA_964350975.1 uncultured Acidimicrobiales bacterium
GAATTGCCGATCTGGGGCCACGAACGCATTGCACCGAACCGGTTGCGGTTTGGTGGCGAGGTGGCCGGCCGGTCGCGTCGGGGGCTTGCTCACCAGTTCGGCACGTCGTTGCCTGCTGATGGCCCCGACGGCTTGCTCCATGTCGGGCTCGGCCACCATTTGTCGAACCCTGCGCATCGGCCGTGGACTCGGGGTCACCTCCCGGCCACCACAACCTTCGCCGAGCGGCTCGACACCACGATTGCCGGGCTGGCCGTCGAGATGACCCATGCCCCGTCTGACTCTGACGATTCGATCACGATCTGGTTCCCTGAGCTGGGAGTGTGTGTCAACAACATCGTGTGGCCGGTGTTGTTCAATGTGTTCGCGATCCGCGGCGAGGAGTACCGCGACCCTCGGCGACTACTCAGCGGTCTCGATCATGTGGCCTCCCTCGGCGCCGAGCACCTGATCTGTGCCCACGGCCCGCCCATGAGTGGTGCCGACACCATCGCCGTGGAGGTGGAGAACTACCGAGACTCGATCCAGTTCATGTGGGACCAGACGGTGCGTGGCGCCAACATGGGGTTGAGTGCCGACGAGCTGGCCGAAACAGTCCAACTCCCCGGCGTCTACGCCAACTCCCCCATTGCCCGCCAGTTCTATGGCCTCGTCGAGCACCATGTACGCCAGATTCATGCCGGGCTGTTTGGCTGGTTCGACAACGACGCGACCCACCTGTTTCCACTCCCTCGGGCCGAACGCTCGCGTCGGCTCATTGAGGGTTTCGGCGGGGTCGACGCGGTTGTTGCCCAGTGCGACGCGGCCCTCGCTGAGGGTGATTGGCGCTGGGCGTTGGAGCTGGCGGGGTGGCTCGTAGCCGATAGTCCCGACGACCGGGCCCGCGGCGATCGTCTCGGCGCCGCACTCAGAGCGATTGCCCAACGGACCACGTCTCAGAACGTTCGGAACTGGTGTCTGACAAAGGCCCTCGAAGCCGAGGGCAGCCTCGACTTGACACGGCTGTACGGGCTACGCATCCGGGTGGACGAGGTCCTGGCCGCGGCGCCGTCGGTCTATGTGGCCATCATCCGGGTTCTGCTCGACCCCGCACGCGCCGACGGGCTCAACGAGCACCTGGCGTTCCACTTCGACGATGGAAGCGTCGCCGGGCTGCACATCCGCCGCAGCGTTGCGGTGCCGACCGACGGAGCAAACGCCGACGCGACGATCTCGCTCGCCCATACGACGTGGGCTCAGGTCTTGGCAGGCAAGCAGTCGATGGGCGACGCCTTCGACGCGGGCCTCGTCACCACGACGGCCGATCGGAACCAACTCGAAGCCTTCTTCACCTGCTTCGACCTCCCCCTCCCGTTCTAGACGCGCCTGCCCGTTCTTAATGCCGATATTCGTCAATATCGCCACGATCGGCATTCAGATTGGGGAGTGGGGGTCGGCGGCTGCCGCGAGCTCGGACGCGAGGATCGATGCCAGCTCGATCGGGCGGTCGCCTTGGACGCTGTGACCGGCACCGTCGACGACCACCACGCGTGACTCGGGCCGCCGCTTTGCCAGTTCTGCGATGTCGGCGTCGTCGACCACGCTGCCATCCGCGCCGCCGCGCACGAGCAGGTGGGGCATGGTGAGGGCTTCGACGTCGAGCCAGAGATCGCCGCGCGGTGGGGGCTCGCCGTCGCGACCACGACGGTCGTATCGCCACTGCCACGTGCCGTCGGGTTGGCGTTCGGCGTTGTGCAGGATGCCTCGACGCAGCGATGACGCCGACCGGGTGGGGTTGAACTCGCGGGTGCGGTCGAAGATCTCGCCGAAGCTGCCAAAGGCCTGCGGGCCGGCGACGAAATCGTGGATGTGTTTGGCCTTGGCTCGGGTGACACCCGGCGTGATGTCGACCGTCACGAGCCGCTGCACCAGCTCAGGGACCAGCGTCGCTACCCGCGTGGCGACCATGCCACCGAGCGACATGCCAACGAGCACGACAGGTTCGGGCAGGGATCGCAACACAGCGACGACATCGTCGGCGAGGTCGGCGAGGTCATAGGCCCGGTCGTCTCGCCAGCTCGAATGGCCATGACCGGCAAGGTCGACAGCAACACAGTCGACGCCGAGGGCGAGGGCCACGGTGTCCCAGGTGTGGGCGTTCTGGGCCGTGCCGTGGACGAACACGATTTTGGGTGACGGGCCGAAGTGCAGCGAGCTGATCACCCGACCGTCCGCGACCGGGGTGTCGATTCGTCGAACATCGACGGGGCCCGCCAGCTCGAAACCAGCGTCGGCCGCGTTGTCGGCGAACATCGACATCTCGTCGTAGACGAAGTCGTCCGCGTCGGGGTGGCCGGCCGGGAGGCGGTGCATCGGGACGTGGTCGATGCCGTCCATGTCGAACACTGGTCCCGTGGCCACGAACCCGAACTTTTCGTACCAGCCCTGAAGGTAGGCCTGGGCTTCGAGTTCCCAGACCTCGTCGGGGTGGGCCTCCAACAGGTGGGCCATGAGCTTGCCCGACAGCTGTTGGCCCCGATGATCGGGGTGGGTGACGACCCGGCCGATACGCCAGGGCCGACGGTTGTCGAGCACGCGCACGTACGAGGCAATGGCGCCTTGCCTGGCGAGCCAGACGTGCCGGGCTTCGGGGTCGGCGCCGTCGACTTCGGGGTAGACGCAGGTCTGTTCGACAACAAAGACGTCGCATCGCAACTGCATGATGTCGTGCAGCTCGCGGACCGTCAGCTCGTCGAATCGGCGATCGTGGAGGTCGGGAGTCTCAGATTCGGTCACCGCTGGGCGCTCACTACAGCAGCGTGGCGAGCGCGCCGCCCACCAGCGACAGCACGGTGAGGAACGAGATGATGAGGATGCCCCAGTACAGGCCGGGCTGACGCACCCTCAGTGGGAGGATGTGTCCGGCGTGGTCATGGGTGGGGCGACGTCGAGCCATGACGGACAAGCCTACCGATCGTCGAGCTCTGCGGACAGCTCGAGCCACTGCTCTTCAGCCGTGTCGATGTCGGCCTGGACCGACGCAATGTCGGCTCCGATGCTCGCGAGCTGGACGTGATCGCTTCCGGCCGCGACGAGGTCGACCTCGAGGGCCGACTTGGCCCGCTCGAGCTTGGCCATCGTCGTTTCAACCTGGCCAATGAGGCGGCGAATGGTCGAAGGCGAGCGTTTCTTGGCGCCGTTGGTCGCCGCGCTTGCTGGGCTTGGGGTCCCGTTCGACGAACCTGCCGGGCGCGCTGAGGTGCCCTTGGCCGGGATCTGCCACACCGTTTCGCCAGTGCCGAGGCGGTGGACGGCGCCTTCGAAGACGGCAACCGCGACGTCGGTCGCGCGTTCGAGGAACACCCGGTCGTGCGAGACCGCAATGAGGGTGCCTGACCAGTCGTCGAGGAACGATTCGAGGGCGCGCAAGGTATCGAGATCGAGGTCGTTGGTGGGTTCGTCGAGCAGCAACACGTTGGGTTGACTGGCCAGAACAAGCAGCAGTTCGAGGCGGCGTCGCTCGCCACCGGACAGGGTTCCGACGAGGGCTTGTTGGGCGTCGCGGTCGAACCAGAACCGTTCGAGCAGTTGTTGCTGGACGACGTTGAGTTGGCCTCCATCGCCGGCGATGAGTTCGCGGACTCGCTTGTTGGGGTCGAGGTCGCGGCCGAGTTGGTCGAAGTAGCCGAGCACGACGGTGGTGCCGGTGGTGACCTCGCCCGACGTTGGTGTCGTGCGGCCACTGATCACATCGAGCAGGGTCGACTTGCCGGCGCCATTCGGGCCCACGACGCCGAGGCGGTCACCGGGACCGATCGACAGGTCGGTGTCCATAAACAACGACTCGGCGCCGGGGTAGGCGAACCCGACACCCTTGAGGTCGATCACCAGGTCACCCAGTCGTGGGGTTCCGAACGAGTCAAGGCCGAGGGCTTCGGATCGGGCAGTCGAGAGCTTGGGCCCACCCTCGATAATCGCAGTGGCACCCGCGATGCGGCTCTTGGGTTTGCGTCGGCGGGCTTTGGCGCCGCGCTGCAACCACGCCAGTTCTTGGCGGGCCAGGGTGCGTCGGGACCGTTCGTCTTTTTCGGCCTTGATTTCGCGTTCGGCTTCGGCGTCAAGGTGGGCCTGGTAGCCGCCATCGTCGAGATGCCAGCCGTCACGGGTCAGCAACAAGATGCGGCTCGACAGGCGGTCGAGCAGGAGTCGGTCATGGGTGACGAGCACCAGACCACCGCGATAGTTCTGCAAGCGGCGTTCGAGCCACTCGATGGCATCGATGTCGAGGTGGTTGGTGGGTTCGTCGAGCACCAACAGGTCGGATTCGGTGAGCAGGGCTCGGGCCAGCGCGACCCGCTTGGCTTGGCCACCCGACAGTGAGGCGACGGGCCGATCGATGAAGGCGCCCATGCCGAGGCGTTCGAGGATGGCTTCGGCCTCCCAGTCGTCGCCGACGGCGTCGCGAGCGGTGCCATCGCCCAGCTCGGGGCGCTGGTCGAGCACGGCCATGCGAACGTCTCGGCCTCGACGAACGACACCGGTTTCGGGGGCGTGGGTACCGGTGAGGACGCGCAGCAGGGTGCTTTTGCCAACCCCGTTGATGCCCAGCACGCCGAGACGGTCGCCGGTCGACAAGGTGAACGACACGTCGCGAAACAGGTCGCGCTCGGGGCGCGTGACAGAGACGCCATCAACGTCGGCGAGGATCACGGTGGGGTCAGACTGCGAGTAGGCGCCAGCGGGTGGTGGCGTCGAGATCGTCGACGGTGATCTCGACCCCGCGCTGTTCGCCCGTGGCCGCGACTGCGGTGCAGGCGAACGTGCCGCCAACTTCGCTCATGAGCACTCGTTCGACACCACATTCGATGGTGATCGCCGAGCCGACGCCGCGGCTGAGTTCGTCGGCGACCTCAGCTTCGATGTTGTCGAGGTTGACGAGGGCGTTTTCTCGGGAGAAGTTGGCCCGGCCGTCTGAGTCGATGAGCACACCGACACGCAAACGGCCGATACCGTCGGTGACTGCTGCGGTGCAGACGAACTGGTTGCTCGGTTCGATCTTGACGCCTTCGGGGCAGCTGATGTCGGTGAGTTCGACGTCGAGTTCACTCAAGAACACATCGGCCATCTGGCCTTCGAGTTCTTCGATGCCTGATGAGCCGCCACACGCGGTGACGCCGAAGACCACCGCCACCAGCATGAGCACTGATCGTGGATGAAGGGCCGCCTGGATACTCACCGCGGAGACTGTAGGCCAAAATCGCTCCCGATCACAGGCCAAGATCGACGAGACGGCGCGTCGCCGCAGTAAGGTTTGCCCCAACATCACCAGGGGAGCTCGGGGTCAACCGGGCTGAGAGGGTGGCTGGCTGTCCGCAGCACCGCTTCCGACCCATCGAACCTGACCGGGTAATGCCGGCGAAGGGACGGAGTCATGCAGACATTGTCGTTGACCGTTCGGCGTTCACGTCGGTATCGCGCCGCGTCAGTGCGTGTCGTTGCGGCGATTGCACTCATGGCGCTGGTGGCGTCGTCATGTTCGTCGAGCGACGACGTCGATCAAACGTCGCTGACGTTGGTCACCCACGACTCGTTTGTGTTGTCAGACGATGTACTGGCCGGATTCACCGAGGCGACGGGCATCACGGTCGAGATTGTGCGGGCGTCCGATGCGGGTTCGATGCTGAACCAATCGATCCTGGCCGGCGAGAACCCGCTGGGCGACGTCATCTTTGGTATCGACAACACGTTCATGTCACGAGCCCTCGGCGCCGGCATTCTCGAGAGCTACGACGCTCCCCGTCTGGCCGACATCGGTGACGAGTTCAAGCTCGACTCCGACAACTATCTGCTCCCGGTCGATGTGGGCGATGTCTGCATCAACTACGACACGGCCTGGTTCGGCGAACGCGACATTGCGCCGTCGGCCTCGCTGGCTGACCTGGCGCTACCGGCGTACCAGGATTTGTTGGTGGTGCAGCACCCGGCCACATCGTCGCCGGGGCTGGCGTTCATGATGGCCACCATTGCCGAGTTCGGCACCGATGGCGACTACACCTGGCTCGACTATTGGGCCGAGCTCCGCGCCAATGGTGTCCTGGTGAGCCCGGGTTGGACCGAGGCCTACTACGGCGACTTCACCTACGCCGGAGGCGGCTCCAGACCCATCGTGGTGTCGTACGCGTCGAGCCCTCCGGCCGAGGTGTTCTTTGCCGATCCGCGGCCCGCAGTTGCACCGACTGCGGTGGTTGAGTCGACGTGTTTCCGCCAGATCGAGTTCGTTGGCATCTTGGCCGGGACCGACAATCGTTCTGGGGCCGAGCAGTTCGTCGACTTCATGCTGTCCGTCGAGGTGCAAAACGACATCCCGTGGAACATGTTCGTGTTCCCGGTGGCCAACGATGCCACTCCGCCGCCTGAGTTCGTGGAGTTCTCGCTGGTGCCGGCCAACCCACTGGTTTTGGACGCCGACGACATCGAAGCCAACCGCGATAGCTGGATCGACCAGTGGGCCACCACCGTGACCCGCTGAGTCTGGTCGGCTCATGATTCGGCCGCCGTCGCTGCAGCTCAGCCGCCCGGTCGCGATCGTTGCGACGGGGGTGCCCGTTGTCTTTGTTGGTGTGTTCTTTGTGTGGCCGTTGGTGGCCATCGTCTCGCGAGGCCTCGCGCCCGGCGGGACGGTCGACGTCGGTGGTCTCGTCGACATCGTCACCAACCCGGTGTGGTGGCGGGTGGCGTGGTTCACGACGTGGCAGGCGGTGCTATCGACCGTGGCAACCCTGGTGGTCGGGTTGCCGATCGCCGGCGTGTTGGCTCGCTATCGGGTGCCCGGTCAGCGGTTCGTGCGGGCCGCGTTCACGGTGCCGTTCGTCATGCCGACCGTGGTGGTCGCTACCGCGTTTATTGCGGTGTTCGACGCCTTTGGCGACGCGGGCCGGTCGTTTCGGGGATCGGTCGGGGCGATCATTGTGGCCCACGTGTTCTTCAATGTGTCGGTGGTGGTGCGCACGGTGACGGACCCGTGGAGTCGGCTCGATCGTCGGGTCGATGATGCAGCTCGGATGCTGGGCTATGGCCCGATTCGGGCGTGGTGGACGGTCACGTTGCCGCGGCTCAAGGCGCCGATTGCGGCCGCGGCCACCATCGTCATGCTGTTTTCGTTCACCAGTTTCGGCATCGTGTTGCTGTTGGGTAGTGCCAGCTCGACCACGTTGGAAGTCGAGACGTACATCCAGACCACTGCGTTCTTGAACCTCGATGTGGCTGCGGTGTTGGCATTGATGCAGCTGATTGTTGTGCTGGGATTGTTGAGCGGGCAGCGGCGTTTGAGCCGGATCGTGTCGACGTCGGCTTCGGTTCGGGCCGCCGATCAACGCGTGCCGGTTCGGGGGCTGCGATCTCGGTTGATGGTCGCCACCGCAGTGGGCGGGCCGCTGGCGTTTGTGGCTGCTCCGCTTGCGGTTCTGGTGGGCCGATC
>CAYGMW010000176.1:0-1420 GCA_964350975.1 uncultured Acidimicrobiales bacterium
GCCTTGCGATGGTGGCCTGGTCGCAGATTTCGGTCTTGGTGGCGACGATGATGTCGGCGGCGCGTACCTGGGCGTCGATGGTGTGGCCGCTGAGCGGGTCGGCGAGACGTTCAGCGAAGGATTCGGTGTCGACCAGGGTGATGACGCCGTCGAGTGCGAAGCCTGCGCTACGGGCCCACGGCAGCACTCGGTTGGGGTCGGCAACACCGCTGAGTTCGATAATCAGGTGGTCCGGGGGAGTGTCGCGCGCTCGGAGTTGGTCGAACGCAGCGCCGAACCCGTCGCTGAGACTGCAACACACACATCCATCCGTCAGCTCGATGGTGTCACCGTGACGACGACGAATGAGGCGAGCATCGATATTGATCTGGCCCACATCGTTGACGAACACCGCGATTGGTCGATCGGTGGCAGCGAGGACCTCATTGATCAGTGTTGTCTTGCCCGCACCGAGATATCCCGACACGAACGTCACTGGTACCCGCCGCCCATCCCAGGGTAAGAACTCAGGTTCGTAGTAGCGGTCCACCCCACGAAGCTAGCGACCTGCAACGCAGTCCCACCGGTTCCGTAGGCTGCAGCGAATGGTTATGGATCGCTTCTCGCCGGTGGTGCGCGAATGGTTCGACCTCACCTTTCCGTACGCGACCGACGCCCAGCTCCAGGGATGGGACGCCATTTCGCAAGGTCGGCATTCGCTGATCCTGGCTCCGACCGGTTCGGGCAAGACCCTCGCTGCGTTCTTGTGGGCCATCGACCAGGTCATGACCAACGAGCTACCGGCCAAAGAACATCGGTGCCGGGTGCTGTACATCTCGCCGCTGCGGGCCCTAGCGGTTGATGTCGAAAAGAACCTGCGGGCGCCGTTGCGGGGTATTGGCTTGGCCGCTGAGCGGCTCGGCGTGACGGTCCACGAGCCAACGGTCGGTGTCCGCACCGGCGACACGCCGGCTGACGAGCGTCGCCGTCTGGCCAAAAAGCCGCCCGACATCTTGATCACCACGCCGGAGTCGCTGTACTTGATGCTCACGTCTCAGGCTCGCGAGTCGCTTCGCGGTGTCGAGTACGTCATCATCGACGAGATCCATTCGGTCGCGGCCACCAAACGTGGCAGCCATCTGGCCCTGTCGCTCGAACGCCTCGAAGAGATCACCAACACCGCACCGCAGCGCATTGCGTTGTCGGCAACGCAGCGTCCTCTCGACGAAATTGCCCGGTTCCTCGGGGGTTATTCGGGTGGTGTTCCCCGCGACGTTGCCATTGTTGATGTGGGCTCCACCAAGGTGCTCGATATCGAGGTCATTGTTCCCGTCGACGACATGGCCGACCCGTCGCGTGGCGCCGACTTGGGCGACGAATCACCTCGCAACTCGATCTGGCCGTCCATGCATCCGCGGCTGCTCGAACTGATCCTGGCCCA
>CAYGMW010000176.1:1520-7436 GCA_964350975.1 uncultured Acidimicrobiales bacterium
GGTCGCTACCCGAGCGACGATTTTGCCGAACTGCGGCCCCGCATCGTGTGGGACCGCATCGCCGGCACCATCCGTGGCCGCCAGGGTGCCGGCCGCCTTGCTGTCACCAACGCAGGAACCATCCCCGACCGGGGCCTCTATGGCGTCCACCTCGTTGACGGCAAACGAGTTGGCGAACTCGACGAAGAGATGGTCTATGAGTCACGGGTGGGCGAGAACTTCCTACTCGGCGCGTCGACCTGGCGAATCGAAGAGATCACCCACGATCGGGTCGTGGTATCGCCCGCTCCCGGCCAGCCGGGCAAGATGCCCTTCTGGCATGGCGACGGTCCCGGTCGTCCGCTTGAACTTGGTCGCGCGATCGGAGCGTTCACCCGAGCCCTGATCGATGACCTGCCCGCTGACGTCGAGATCGCGCTGGCCAACGGCAAGCTGGCCCCAATCCTGGCCGACCTCAAGCAGCGCAGCGGACTCGACGAACGGGCGGCCAGCAACCTGGTGCTTTACCTCGACGAACAACGCAGCGCTACTGGCGTGGTTCCCGACGACCGAACCATCGTCGTCGAACGCTTCCGAGACGAGATCGGCGACTGGCGAGTGTGCCTACTGACCCCATTTGGGGCCCGTGTCCACGCCCCGTGGGCCGTGGCCCTGCAGTCGCGTCTCGAAGAACGCTTCGACATGCCCGTTGACACCATGTGGACCGACGACGGCATCGTGTTGCGTTTGCCCGAGACCGAGGATCGCATCCCCCTCGACGATCTGCTCATCGATCCTGACGACATCGAAGACCTGCTGATGACCCAGCTGCCTGGCACGGCCATGTTCGCGTCCCGCTTTCGTGAGATCGCGGGCCGGGCCTTGTTGCTGCCCCGCCGCCGGCCAGGGCAGCGAACGCCCCTGTGGCAGCAGCGCCAACGGGCGGCCAACCTCTTGCAGGTCGCGAGCCGCTACCCGTCGTTCCCGATGCTGCTCGAAACGTCCCGCGAGTGTTTGCAAGAGGTCTTCGACGTGCCGGCCCTGCGCGAACTGCTCACCGATCTCGGGTCGCGCAAGATCCGGATGGTGCCGGTTGATACCGACGGCGCATCGCCGATGGCCCAGTCGCTGTTGTTCAACTGGATTGCCACCTATATGTACGAAGGCGACGCCCCGTTGGCCGAACGGCGGGCCACTGCGTTGTCGCTCGACCGCGACTTGTTGCGCGACCTGCTCGGTGCCGAGGAGTTGCGCGAGCTCATCGACCCTGGGGTGTTGGCCGACCTCGAACTCGAACTTCAGTGCCTCGTCGATGGCCGTCGGGCCCGCAACGCCGACGAGCTCACCGATCTCTTGCGGCGATTGGGCGACCTGACCACCGACGAGGTCGCGGGCCGGGCCGAGTTTGACCCAACCTCGGCGCTGGCCACCCTGGTCGAAGAGCGCCGAGTCGTTGAGATTTCACTCACGGGCGAGCCTCGCTGGATCGCGGCCGAAGACGCGGCTCGGTATCGCGACGCGGCTGGCACGCCCTTGCCGATCGGGCTGCCTGGCGTGTTCACCGACCCGGTCGTCGATCCGCTGGCGGACCTGTTGGCCAAGTACGCACGCACCCACGGTCCTTTTGTGCCAGCCGAACCAGCCCGTCGATGGGGGATACCGATCGATCGTGTCCGAGACGCGGCCCAGCGGCTCGCGGTACTCGGCCGACTCAGCCATGGCGAGTTCCGCCCCGAGGGTCGCGAACGCGAATGGTGCGACGTTGAGGTGTTGCGGTCGTTGCGTCGGCGGTCGCTCGCCGCTCTCCGGCGCGAGGTCGAGCCGGTCGAGCCCGAAGCGTTGGCCCGGTTCTTACCCATATGGCATGGCATCGATCGGCCCCGTCGTGGCATCGACGCCTTGCAACAGGCATTGGGTCAGCTCCAAGGAGCAGCCATTGCGGCCTCGGTACTCGAAGTCGATGTGCTTGGGTCGCGCGTCGCCGGGTATTCGCCAGCCGACCTCGACGCCCTGCTTGCCTCTGGCGCCGTGGTCTGGACTGGCGCAGGCGGACTGGGCAGCTCCGATGGACGCATTCGGCTGGTGTTTCGCGATCAAGCTTCCCTTGTACTCAACCCGCCCGAGCCTGACCTTGCTGAACCCGCACATCAGGCTCTGCGAACCCACCTGAACGAACGTGGTGCGTCATTTTGGCCCGAACTGTTCTCGGCTTCAGGCGTGGCCGACGAGGCCGTGGTGCTGGCAGCGCTGTGGGACCTGGTGTGGGCCGGCGAGGTCACCAACGACACCCTTGCCCCGGTGCGCGCCATGTTGGCTGGTGGTGCTGGTTCGCGGGCCAAGTCGACCCGTCGAGGCCGTCCTCGCCCGGGTCAGCTTCATCGCTCTGGGCCGCCATCTGCCGCTGGTCGGTGGTCGTCGACCGCACACCTCTTCGCGTCGCCGCCCACCCAGACTGAGCGTTCGCACTTCCAGGCGCTGCAGCTCATCGAGCGCCACGGGGTACTTACTCGCGAGGGCGCCCTCGCCGACGGGGTGCCTGGCGGGTTCGCCGGCGTGTACCCGGTGCTCAGGGCCCTCGAAGAGCGGGGCCAGGTTCGGCGGGGTTACTTCGTTGCCGGCCTTGGTGGGGCCCAGTTCGCTTCGGTCGGCGCAGTTGATCGGTTGCGCGAGGTGCGCGAACCGGGCGAGCAGCCGATGGTGGTGGCGCTGTCGGCAATCGATCCGGCCCAACCGTTTGGAGCCACCTTGCCGTGGCCAACGTCTGCCGGTCGACCGTCTCGTTCGGCGGGGGCCCACGCGATCCTGGCGGGCGGCGAATTGGTGCTGTTCGTCGAGCGAGGTGGCCGATCTCTGTCGACGTTCGACACCACCCTCGACACGGTCGAACTGTGGATCGCGCCGCTCATGAACTTGGTGAAATCGCGCCGTCTTCGGAGCCTCGAGATCGCCAAGATCGACGGCGAGCCCGCGCTCGGGTCCCCGATCGGCGACGCCCTCATCAGCGCTGGCTTTTCGCCCGGATACAAGGGCCCAACGTTTCGTGCCTGAAGGCGACACCCTCTGGAACCATGCGGCCCGGCTCCGTCCAGCTCTTGTGGGTGAGGCCGTCACCGACCTGCGGGTGCACCGCAATCGCAAAAAGGGCCCGCGCCCCGGCGTGGCTGTCGAGTCGGTCGAAGCGGCCGGCAAACACCTGCTGATTGGCTTCGACGACGGGGTCATCCTGCACACCCACCTCCAGATGACGGGCGAGTGGCACCTCTACCGGACCGGCGAGCGGTGGCGTCATGACCCCGGTGCCATGCGGGCCATGGTCGCCACTGAGCAACACCAGGCCGTCTGTTTTGCCGCGCCCACCGTGGCGCTGTATCACCCGGCCGAAACCGACCTCCCATGGGAGCGGATTGGGCCGGACCTGTGTGTGCCGCCCGTCGACACCGACCAGATCGTCGCCAATCTTGCCGCGACACCGCAGGACCGCCAGCTCGCAGACGTCCTGCTTGACCAGACCTTGGCGGCCGGGATCGGCAATGTCTACAAGTCCGACACACTCTGGTTCTGCCGCACCAGTCCGTTCGCTGCGTTGGGCGACATCGACGAAACCAAACGCCGTCTGCTGTTCGACACTGCGGCCACCCTGCTGCAGCAGAACCTGGGGCGTACCAAACGCCAGACCTTCCGCAACGGACTCGCGGTGTATGGACGCAACCGTCGCGACTGCCACCGGTGCCACTCGACCATCAAGGTCATCGAACACGGAGACGATCTGCTGCGGCTCACCTATTGGTGTCCGAGATGTCAGCCTGGCGACCCTCCAGCGGCTGCGGTCGCGGCCCAGAGCGACCGGTATCGGTCGACTAGGCGCGGCCCAAGACCCGGGTCACCGCGATCTCGATAACGGCTCGGTCGTCGCGTTCGCCGGGCTGGCGATAACGCTGGGCATACCGACCGACGCCTTCGGCGCAAGCCTCAGCCGACGTCGCCACCGTGGCGTGTCCCTCAAAGGTCAACCACCGACCCCCATCGACCTGGCTTACTGCAACGGGCCCAGGATTGGCCATCAGCAGGCGGGCCTTCTTCGACCCGGTCCAGGTGATCACCCGGGCCAGTTGGGCGTCGTTGTCCCACGTGAACCCGACCGGGGTGACGTGAGGGCTGCCGTCGGGTCGAACGATCGACAAGGTGGCGAGGTGGCGTTCGGTGACGAACGCAAGCACCTCTTCGGACAGGGAGGTGGGGTCGAGTGCCATGAGGTCATCATGGCACCCGACCCACCCACTACAGGTGGCTGATGGCGTCTAGAACGTTCATTCGTCCAGCCCGCCATGCCGGATACAGACCGGCGAGCAGGCCAGCCACGGCCGAGATCACCATGAACAAGATCAGCGATCCCCACGGCACGGCAAAACTGGTCACTTCTGGGATGGCCGTCACGGCCGCCCACCCAAAGATCACGCCGACGACGGTGCCGAGCACGGCACCAAAGATGGCGATGATCGCCGCTTCCCAGCGCACCATCGAACGAGCCTGGCGCGAGGTCATGCCAACGGCCCTAAGCAGGCCAATCTCGCGAGTCCGTTCGAACACCGCCAACGTCATCGTGATAGTGATTCCCAAGACCGCGATGACGAAGGCCAAGAACAGCATCACGTTGACGACCGCGATAAGTGAGTCGATCTGGCCCTCCTGACTTTGGCGGAACTCGGCCTGGTCCTCGACCAGCACCTGGGGGAAGTCCTCAGTAATGCTGTCGAGGGTGGCCCGGGCCGTGGCGATGTCCGTGCCGTCGGCAATTCGAGCAGCGACAATGAGGTCGTTCGTGGCGCTGAAGTACCGGTCCCAGGTCGCGATGTCGATCACCCAGTCCCCAAGAAGAATCCCATCGGTGTAGACGGCGGCGATGGTGAGTTCGGTTGATTCGCCCGAGGCGAAGGCGACCGTGAGAACGTCGCCGGGCCCGACACCGAGGTCGGTCGCTGGGTCTTCGTGCAACAAGATGCTGTTGGCATCGGCGTCGCTGATTGATCCGGCGATGACTCCAGGGTTGAGCAGCCCGTCGAACTGATCGAAGTTGGTGGCGGTCACTTGCTCGGCGCTGCCGTTCACGATTGCATTGCCGACCCGGAACGACGCCACCTGAGCAAAGTCGTCTGAGGCCCTCATTTGGTCGGCCAAACCCGAACCGAAGCCGACCCCAAACCCATCCTGTTGGACGAAGTAGTCGGCTTGGATCGAGGTTTCCAGGGTGCCGCTGATGGTCTGTTTGAGCGATGCGCCAAACACACCAGCTCCTGACACCAGGGCCAGACCGATCATGAGGGCGCCGGCTGCAGCCGCGGTGCTGCGAGCCGATCGGGCGCTGTTTTGACGCGCCAGTTGGCCCGAAACACCGAGCCATGGCACGTACTTGAGTGGCGCTCCGATAACGCTCACCACCGGGGCTGCGAACAGGGGGCTGAGGGTGGTCACACCCACAAAAACCAAAACCGAACCCAACCCAAGAGCGACGATGAGTCCCGTTCCTGAGGGGCTGCCAAACAGGCCGTTGGCCATCAAGATCGCGCCGATCAAGGTCAACACGATGCCGAACACCAAGCGCTGACGCGGTCGGCCCTCGATCTGGTACCCCTCTCGCATTGCCGCTACCGGCGGCACTCGGCCGGCCTGGAAGGCTGGCGACAGCGAGGCCAAGACCGTGACGCCCATTGCGATCGCCACGGCAATGATGATCGTCGTGGTGGAAATAGTAATGCCGAACTCAGGCAGTTGGAATCCAACGACGTTCAACAACACCCGGATTCCGAGCGCCAGAACGGCCCCAAAGCCAATGCCGATCACCGAGGCGAGTACACCGATCAAGACCGCTTCGGTCAGCACCGAGGTCCGCACCTGGGTCGTGGTGGCACCAATCGCCCGCATCAACGCCAGCTCTCGGAC
>CAYGMW010000177.1:0-7405 GCA_964350975.1 uncultured Acidimicrobiales bacterium
CGCCCAAGCCCAAGCCGACTTCGCAGCCAAGAACTTCGTCGGCAAGCTGGTGCTCACCATTGGTCACACAGCCGCGGACGCGTGACGACCACGCACTGCCCGCTTCGGCCACGCACAGTAGCAACCACGCGTCTGGGGCCGCGTCTGGTCACTCCCTAAGAGCTCAACCCGAACCGTTCTACGAGGTCGGGGGCGAAGGTGAAGCCGGTGCCTGGCCGGGTCGGGATCTGGAGCTTGCCGCCGACCAGTTCGACCGACTCGACAAACAGGGGCGAGAACCAGTCGACGTGTTCGACCGACACACAGCTGTGAATTGACCCAGCCAGCACCAGGCTGAGCTCGGTGAAGAAGTGCGTCGACACCGCAAGGTGATGGGCCGACGCCACCGCGGCGGCCTTACGGAACTCGCTGTAGCCGCCAATGCGCTGCAGATCGGGCATCAACACGTCAGCGGCTCCGGCGGCAGCCATGGCCGAGATGCCATACCGGGTGTAGGTCGTCTCGCCCGACGCAATGGGTGTCGCCAGAGCCTGACGGACCTGGCTATGGCCAGCAAGGTCGAGAGTCGACACCGGTTCTTCGATCCACACCAGATCGAACTCCTCAAGGCGGCGACCGAGCCGGATCGCGTGTTTCGGGGTGAAGGCCTGGTTGGCGTCGACCAGCAGGCCAATGTCGGGACCGACAACATCGCGGACGACCCTCACCCGTTCGACGTCGTCGGCGATGCGGGGGCTGCCAATACGGAGCTTGACGCTGGTGAAACCTTGGGCCACGAACGCCGCAGCCTCCTCGGCCAATTCGTCAAGGGTGTGCGACAACCACAGACCTGAGCTGGCGTAGGTGTCGACCTCGGTCCGGCATGCTCCGAACAGCTGGTGCAGGGGCCGCTGGGCCGCCTTGCCCACCACATCCCAGCACGCAACATCGATCGCCGACATGGCCGACACGGTGACCCCTTGGTGCCCGGTCGGGTTGATCTCGGCCCAGATGTCGTGCCAGACGCCCTCGGTTTCGTGGGGATCGCGACCCACGACGAAGCTGGCGAAACCTCGGATCATCTGGTCGAACGCATGCAATCGGGCGGCGTTGAGGGTGAACACATATGACTGCCCGACGAGGCCGTCGTCGGCACGAAGCTCAACGAGGACACACCCGACCGAACGCATGGCGTGAATTGCTGTGCCGACCGGCCGGGGCAGCGGCACCTCGATCAGCGAGGTGTCAAGACCAACGATTCGCACTGACTACTGCCGATACGACGGGTCGGCTTGGTCAAGCATTCGCATCAACGCAGGCCACTCGTACTTGCCGAGCGGGAAGTGGTCGTACTGGCGCTTCGAGAGCTCCCAGATGTCTTGAGGTCCGGGGTCGATCTCAAGACCACTGCCCCGAGCCTGCAGCAACGTTCGGCAACCACGAATGAGGTAGTGCATGACCATGAAGGCTTCACCCGCGGTCTCGCCGACGGTCAAGAAGCCATGGTTGCGCATGATGAGCGCACGGTTTCCGGCCATGTTCGCCGCGAGTCGTTCGCGCTCTTCGAGGGTGAGCGACAGCCCTTCCCAGTCGTGGTAGCCGATCTCGCCGTACAACATCGACGTGTCTTGCACGAGGTGTTCGAAACCGTTCTTGAGTGCCGTGACAGCGAGGGCGTCAGGCACATGGGCATGAAACACGACCTTCCATTTCGGAAAATCGTTGTGGATCGCCGAATGGATGACAAAACCAGCCGTGTTGACGTCGGCTGGGCCTTCGAGCACCACCCCGTCGCTGTTGACCTTGATGAGGTTCGAAGCCGTGACCTCGTTGTAGAGCAGGCCGAACTTGTTCAAGAAGAAGTCGTGGTCTGATCCCGGCACACGCATGGTGATGTGATTCCAGACCAGGTCGTCGTAGCCAAAGTGGGCTGCGAGCCGGTACATCGCGGCGAGGTCGACGCGGGCATCCCATTCGGCTCCGGAGTAGCTCGACGAGTGGGCCGAGGTGAAGTCGTCGGCGGTGACTTCGTGGGGTGTGTTCGCAGCGTCGGCAGGTGGGGTCATGTGTTGGCCTTCGTGATGAGGTCGGACAAGATCATGTTGTTGGCTCGCTCGCGCAACTGGGCGGCAAGCAGGTGCGGGGCCGTTGAGCCAAAGACTGCTTCGGCCTCGGCATAGAGGGCAGCGATGTCGATCATGGTCGGCACGTCGGCACCAACAGTGGACGCCAATTCTGACGCCAAGCGCATGTCTTTGGCCGCATGCCCGATCGGGAACGAGGCGTCGTAGGTGCCAGCGAGGATCTCGGGGCCATAGTTGGTGGCTACATAGGAACTCCCCGCGCTGTGTTGGATCAGGTCGAGCATGGTGGCCGGTTCGACACCAGCCTTGACGCCGAGCAGCAGCGCCTCGATCAGGGTGACCGTCTGGGTGTAGCACAACGTCACTTGGGCGATCTTGGCCGCAATCCCGGCACCGAGTGGGCCCACATGGGTAACCCGGCTGCCGATGACGTCGAGCAGGGGGCGGACGGTGTCGACGTGATCGCTGTCGCCTCCAACAAAGATCGACAAGGTTCCGGCGGCAGCTCCTTCGGGCCCTCCAGAAACGGGAGCGTCGACGTAGGCAATACCTCGGGCCGCTGCGGCCGATGCGAGACTCCGGGCGGTGTCAAGGTCGTTGGTCGACAGCTCCACCCAGATCGACCCAGGGTCCATTTCGGCGATGATGCCCGCTGTTGCGTCGCTACCGAGGCCAACGGCGCTGATGTGTTTGGGTCCAGGCAACGACGTAAACACCACAGCCGCACCTCGAACGGCTTCCTCGGCCGATCCTGCATCAATTGCGCCTGCCGCGACGGCCGCGTCAACACGACCGGGGTCGAGATCGGTCACAAACACCTGGTGACCGGCTCGGCTCAGGTTGGCGGCCACCCCGCCTCCGATATTGCCCAGCCCAATACAGGCAACACGAACCGGGCCCTCGACTGCAACGCTGGCATCCATCAGTCGGCCAGCCCGTCGAAATGGTCCAACGCTCGCAGCGCATGCATTGCGGCCGACCGGCCGTAGATGGCTTCGGAGCGGCGCGAGCTATTGACCCGAAATGGGTCGTGAACATATGTCGGTAGGCCGATGTAGCGGGTGGTCGGGCCCACGATGGGTGTTACCCGATGCATCGAGTAGCGGCCCGCGAACAGCTGCATGTCGCCAGGAATCAGATCGAGGGTGTGCACCCCGTCGCGGCCGCCTTCCAAGATGTGCTGGACATGTTCGAAGTTCTCGTTGTCAGGCTGGCGAATGCGGGGCACATATTCGAAGACGCCTCCGTCGTCGGCCTTTTGGGCCAAGACACTGACAGTGAACTCGTTACCGTCAAAGTGCCACGGCAGGTAGTGACCGGTCTCCATGACGCCGTAGGGGTTGCGACCAATGGGGTCGGCCCAGCGATACACCGGCCGAGCCACATCAAGGCACTCCCAGATGAAGTGCAACAAGATGTCGGTGTCGTACAACTGGCGTAGCGCGGAGTCGGCCAACAACACGTCGGAGTTGATGAATCCGCTGTGTCGGGGCTGGAACGTGTTCCTCGGATGCGCGGCTGGCAGATCGGGGTCGCCTGGACCGAAGTAGGGGTTGTGGGGCTCGCGGGACCAGTACGTCTGGTCGTGCAAGGCAGTGCCTTCGGCCTGCATGCGAGCAACGGCGTCGGCGCGCACAAACCCAGGTAAGTGGCTGCACCCGACCAACCTCATCTGCTCCTGGGTTTGGGCGACCAGGGCGCGCCGGACCGGGCTGGCGAGGTCATGGATCGGGTAGGTGTCAAGATCGATGAGGGCCTCGACATCGATCTCAGCGGCAGCAAACGCAGTGGGCATTCCGACCTCTAAACACGACACGACGGCTGAGCCATCAGCCGCCGCACTGTACGAATGTTCAGGGGACTGTAACGACTGCACTGGACAGATGTCCAGTAGCCGTTGTAAACCCTTCGCATGGAGTTGGCCGACAGCCCCAGCCTCGACGATCTCACCGAGAGCCAGGAGCAGATTCTCGACGCCGCGATGAGGTGTATCTCACGTGATGGCATCGACCAGTTCAACCTTCGAGCCGTCGCCGCCGAGGCCGGGGTGTCACTTGGATTGCTCGGCTATCACTTCACCGACAAGCAGTCGCTCGTCACCGCCACGTTCCAGCTCGCAACCGACCGACTGCTGGCCACCTCGATCGCGGCGGCGTCGAATGCAGCCGACGCCAACGCACGAGTCGACCACTTTATTCGGGGCGCCTATCGCGACGAGTTCCTCGAACCCGGGTACCTCACGCTTCGCTTGTCACTGTGGGCGATGGCGCGAACCGACCACGCCATTGCCGCAGCCGAAGCCAGCCTGTATGTCCGCTACGCCGAACGTATGGAAGAACTCATTGCCCTGGCCCGTCCGGACCTCGACCCCACGGAAGTCGCCCACCGGGTCACCGACGTCATCGTCACCCAGAACGGCCTGTGGCTGAACTGGGCTCGGTACCGAAAGCCCGACGACCTCGAACGCGGTCTGCAGCGTTGCGTCCGACTCGCCCTCGGCGACTAATCGATCCGGCTCTGGGCCATCCGGTACTGGGCGACTACAGCGATCCGTGGACGACGATGCCGTTGACCATGGTGACGTCGACGACCGTGTCGAGCAGCTGTTCGGGAGCCGCTCCGAGCGGGTTGCGGTCGAGCACCACGAGGTCGGCTGCCTTGCCAGCTTCGACAGTGCCCAGCAGGGTTTCGAGCCATGCCGCGTAGGCGGCCTCGCGAGTGGCGTGCAGCAGGGCTTCACCAATGGGCAGGGCCCAGTCAGGACGGTGCGGCTCGAGCGTCGGATCCGACGGCGACCGCCGCGTCGAGGCCAGGTACATGTTCGGCAGGGCTTGCAACGGGGCCGTCGGGCTGTCGGTGCCGAAGGCCAACGTGGCTCCCCCATCGACGTACTTGGGCCACGCGAAGCCCATGTTGGCTCGCTCAGCGCCGATCATCGCGACCCAGTTGGCCATGATCGTGGGGTCGAGGTGGACAGGCTGCATCGATGCAGTGATGCCGAGCTGGCCGAGTCGGGCAATGTCGGCCTCGTCGGCATATTCGAGGTGTTCGATGCGATGGCGCCGAGGGGCGGAGCTGGTGTCGCTGGCCCGAGCTTCGGCAGCGAGAGCAAACGCGTCGAGCGCCATTGCTACAGCTGCGTCGCCAATGGCGTGGGCTGCGACCTGGAGCCCGTGGGCATCAGCGGCGCACACCACCGCATTCAGTGACGCTTGGTCCCAGATCGGGTCGCCGTTGGTGCCATTGACATAGGGCGAACCCATCGCCGCGGTGCACCCGTCGATCGTGCCGTCGAGCACCAGCTTGATGCCGACGACCCGCAGCCAGTCGCCGTCGAAGAGATCGCGAAGCTCAGCGGCCCGGTCGACCTGGGCTCGTTCGCCTGCAGCATCGTCGGCTCGATTGACCAGCATGTGGGCTGCGATGCGCATCGTCAGCTCGCCGGCGTCGCGCAGCCGGGCCAATGATTCGAGCTCGGCTTCGATCATGGCCATATCGACAATGGTGGTGACCCCAGCAGCTGCGTAGACGTTCATCGCAGCCCTGACGTACTCGTCGATCTCGTCAGCGCTGACGTCTTCGAGCAGGGGTGTGACGGTGTCGTAGTGGGCCATCTCGAGCAGGTGGCCCGTCGCCTCCGCTGTGGTCTCGTCGCGCACGATTCGGCCACCGCGAGGGTCAGGAGTGTCGTCGGTGATACCCAGTTCGGCCAACGCCGCGCTGTTCAGCCACGAACTGTGCAAGTCGTCGGACAGCAGGTAGACCGGTCGATCAGCGACGAACTGATCGATCATCGTCCGATGTGGGGTTGAGCCAGGCACGGCCTCGTAACGCCAGCTGGCTCCGACGAGGCGAGGGGCGTCGGGGTCGGCAAGCGACGACGCCACCAGTCGGGCACCAATCTCGTCGAGGCTGTTGGCGTCGCGGAGCTGCACCTGCAACAGGTTCGCGCCAGTCGCGACGAGATGGACGTGGGCGTCGACAAACCCGGCCATGACGAACCGGCCGCCAAGGTCGACGACCCGAGCGCCTTCCCCCGCATGGGCAACTGCATCTGTCGCCGAACCAACGAAGCTGATCCGGGACCCGTCGACCACTACCGCTTCGGCCGTCGCCTCGCTATCGGCGCCGGTGAAAATGGTGCCGCCGCTCAACACCAGCGGCACAGAAACCTCAGCTGCCATATGCACCAATGATCTCGGCAACGGCCTTGGCTTGGCCGCCAGTGGTGCTACCGGGGACCAGCACTGGTGTGGTCACGCCTGCGTCGAACCAGGCTTCAACGCCATCACGAATGCGACCAACCGAACCCGACAACGTCACATCGTCGAGCCACTCGTTCGTCATAGCCACTTCGACGGCTGCGTTATCGCGAGCTTCGATACCCGCCGCCACCGCGGCCATCTCCTCGGGGTAGGCCTCGGCCCAATAGTTGCGGTAGTTCGGCAGGCGGACATACCCCGACATGGTGCGGCGATTCTTGGCCCGGGCCGCCTCGATGTCGTCGTCGATGACGGTCGGGATCAGGTTGCCAATGAAGAACCCGTCGGCCTTGCGGTCGTCGGGAATCAGCGACAGCGAGTGGGCCATCCGGGTGAGCGATGCGTTGGCCCACACCGCACCTTCGGAGATCTCGAGCGAGAGCGCCAGCATCTTGTCGCGCAGCGTGGCAAGCGTGATCGGGGGCAGTGCCCCACCCCGCTCGGCCGCAGCCCTCATATCGGCCACATAGGTGCGCATGTCCGACAGTGGCTTGCCGGTAGAGACACCAAGCCGATCGGTTGCCGGAGCATGAGACACGCCGAGCCCGAGGCGGAAACGACCATCGCTCACCTCATGCAAGTAGGCAGCAGTAGTGGCGAGAGCGGCCGGGTGCTGGAGGTAGATCGGCTGGATGGCAGTGGCGATCTCGATGGTGGACGTGGCGTGGGCGATCGACAACGACAAACCCAGTGCATCACCAAAACTCGGGCAGTGGATGCCGGTGAACCCACGAGCTTCGAGCTCGACCGCGGCGTCGATCACGGTGCGGGCCTTGCCCGGAGAGGCGGCCAACGAGATGGCAGGAAGGCGAACAGTCATCTGGGAAGCCTGCCAGATCGACGGCCCGGTCTCCCAAAGTGTCGCAGTAACTTCAACACAACCAACGGACCGGTCGACGAAGCACTGGTAGAGAAGTACATCGAGATGCCCGCGTGAGCCGGTCGCTTGTTTATGGCCGACGCCGACGACGACGACCTGGCCCGCCTGTCGGCGGCCTATCCGAACGTATGCGTTGCTGTGGTCTAGGTCGTGGCGTTCGACATCGGCAACACTGGGCCCATGACATCAGCATCGCCATC
>CAYGMW010000178.1:0-7360 GCA_964350975.1 uncultured Acidimicrobiales bacterium
CAACAAGACGGTGTATGAAAACGTTGCCTTCGCGCTCGAAGTGATCGGCCGACCAACGAGTGTGATCTCGACCCAGGTGCCTGCCATCTTGGACTTGGTCGGCTTGGCCACAAAGACCGACAATTTCCCCCACGAACTGTCCGGTGGTGAGCAGCAGCGAGTGTCGATCGCTCGGGCCTTCGTCAACCGGCCCTTGATCTTGCTGGCTGACGAACCCACCGGAAACCTCGATCCAGCAACCTCCGAAGGCATCATGCGCCTCCTGGATCGCATCAATCGCACGGGCACCACTGTGGTCATGGCTACCCATGACCGCTCCATCGTCGACCGGATGCGCCGCCGAGTGATTGCACTCGAAAACGGCAAGGTCATCCGCGACCAACAAGAAGGTGTGTACGAATGATCGCCCGTCTTGGATATTTCGTTCGCGAGACTGCAATCAATATCCGCCGCAACGTCACGCTGACGTTGGCTGCGGTCCTGACGGTTGGTTTCACGGTGCTGATGGTGGGGGGCGCACTGCTCGTTCGCGACGCGGTCAACAACGCAACCCAACGCTTCGACGACGGTGTCGAGTTCGTGGTCTTCCTCGACCCGGACATTTCCGGTGCCCAAGCCGACTCGATCGGTCAAGAACTGGGCGCCCACCCCGATGTGGCCCGGGTGACCTACTTCGACAAGAACAAGGCGTATGAAGAGTTCGTCTCGTTCTTCCCCGACTTTGCTGACACCGTCGACCCCGACCGCTTGCCTGCATCGTGGCGTGTGGTGCCCCGCGAAGCGTCATCTGAGGTCATTGCCTCGCTCACCGGCCAGTTCGAGATTCGCCCCGGTGTCTTTGAGGTCGTGAGCGCCCAAGAGAGCATCAAGGTGATGCGCGACTTTTCGGCGTCGATCAACTCGTTCTTGTTGTGGCTGGCGCTCGGTATGGCGTGTGCGTCGGTGCTGCTCGTCTACAACAGCATTCGCGTCGCGATGTTTGCTCGCCGCCGTGAGATCGAGGTCATGAAGCTCGTCGGCGCCTCCAACTCGTTTATCCGAATGCCCTTCATCCTTGAAGGGATCATGCACGGGGTGTTTGGCGGTGTCGTCGGTGTGACCGCCTTGGCGTTCTTGCGGCCTCGGGCCGAGGAGCTGTTCGCCTCGCTTGAAGGCGAAGCCTTCTTCGGCGACTTGGCGATCAACGGGGCCCAGTTCCAGTCGACGGCGCTGGTCGTCGTGTTGGTCGCTCTGGCCCTGGGCACTCTTGGTTCGGCGTTTGCCGCCGGCCGTTTCTTGGACGTCTAGTTCAGCGCCCTTCGCCGTCGCAGTTTGGCTATTGACAACAGCTCGTGGTGGTGCCCTCGCTCAGGACGGTGTTGCCGAGCTGCTCGGAATCGCCGGTGCGCACGTACCACTCCCAGCGTTGACCGTCTGGGGCCGTGACCCACGTTTCGGTCTTGGTGGCGAAACAGCACGCGGTGTCGTCGATGCCGGTTGTGTCGAGCCCGTCGGCTGCCAGGCGGGCTTCGGCCCGTTCGACCTCGTCGGCTGATTCGACCTCGACGCCCAGGTGGTTCAGCGAGTTGCCGACGCCGTCGTCGAAGAGCACCAGCTTGAGGGGCGGGTCGGCGATGGCGAAGTTGGCGTAGCCGGGCCGGACGCGGGCTGGTTCGGTCTTGAACATCTTGGAGTAGAACTCGATGGCGGTGTCGAGGTTGTCGACATTGATGGCGAGCTGGAGTCGAGACATGAGCGTTCGCTTTCGTTGGCTCGGTAGTTCGGTTGTGAATGATATTGACAGATATCGATATAGATAGCAATGGATATTACGTCGTCGACGCGCTAAGGTGCCATCTGTGGATGCATCGTGCTGCGAACCAGGACCCCAACCGTCGATCGACGAGGCGGCTGCGAGCGATCTTGCTGGGTTCTTCAAGGCCCTGTCCGATCCGGTCCGGGTCCGTCTGGTGGCGTTGATCGCGGCCCAACCCAACCGCGAGGTGTGCGCCTGTGATCTGGTCGACGTACTTGGTCGGTCGCAGCCCACGATCAGCCATCACCTCAAGCAACTGCATGCCGTCGGCCTCGTCGACCGCGAGCGTCGCGGTGCGTGGATTCACTACCGCATCAACGACGAGGTGGTGAGGTCCTTGAAGGGTGCTCTCGGGCAGGTCTTTGAGGTCACCGAATTCGCGAACTGACCCACCGTCGGCCAACATAGGCGTCCGCAACACCAAGGGGGCCGCTGTGGAGACGAGCAGCTACGAGACCATCACCTATGAGGTCTCAGACCGGATCGCCACGATCACGCTCAACCGACCCGACCGGTTGAACGCGTTCACCGCTCGGATGATGTTCGAGATGATGGATGCCATCGACCACACCGATGCCGACGACGACGTCCGCGCGGTCATTGTCACTGGCGCGGGACGAGGGTTCTGTGCCGGCGCTGACCTCGGTGAAGGAGCCAACACGTTCGACAGCTCGAATCGAAGCGACCGCGCCGAGCGGGCCGAGCTTCGGGGCGAGGTCAACGAACTTGAGGCCATGCGCGACGGTGGCGGCCGTCTCACGTTGCGTTTGTTCGAGTCCAAGAAGCCTCTCATCGCCGCCATCAACGGCCCGGCCGTGGGCGTGGGCGTCACGATGACATTGCCCATGGACATCCGACTTGCGTCCACCGCGGCCAAGATCGGCTTCGTGTTCGCCCGCCGCGGCATCACCCCCGAGGCATGTTCGTCGTGGTTCTTGCCCCGCGTGGTCGGGCTCAGTCAGGCCCTCGAATGGACCTTCTCTGGTCGGGTGTTCGGCGCCGACGAAGCCCTCGCCGGTGGCCTGGTGCGCTCGCTGCACGAGCCGGACGATCTGCTCGACGCGGCCCGCGCTATTGCTCGCGAGATTGCCGACAACACCTCGGCGGTGTCGGTGGCAATGACCCGTCACATGATGTGGAAGATGCTCGGAGCCGACCATCCCATGGAGGCCCACAAGGTCGACAGTCGGGCCATCTCGGCCCTCGGCCAGGCCGCAGACGCCAAAGAGGGCGTGGTGTCGTTCCTCGAAAAACGGCCGGCTGAGTTCTCGCTGTCGGCGGCTACGGACATGCCGGACTTCTTCCCGTGGTGGGAAGAGCGGATGTTCGAATGAGCAGCCCGCTCCCGATTGCCACCAACACCGAGATGGTCACGCCCGAGTGGTTGACTGCCGCTCTCGGCTCGGGCATCGACCTCGCTGGGCGCAGCATTGCGGGCTTTGACGCCCAGGCGGTCGGCACCGGGCAGATGGGCGAAAACGTCCGGTTCGTCCTGCGTTGGGCCGGCGGGACTGCTGAAGATCTGCCATCGACTGTTGTCGCGAAGTTCCCATCGGACGACCCCGTAAGTCGGGCCACCGGACTGGCAACCCGCAGCTACGAACGCGAAGTTGCGTTCTATCGCGAGGTCGCCGACACCGTCGACATTCGTACCCCACGATGCTTTTACGCCGATGTCGACTTGGCCTCGGGCGACTTTGTGCTCATCTTGGAGGACCTGGCCCCTCGCCAGCAGGGCGACCAACTCCAGGGCTGCTCGATCGCCGAAGCTGAGGTAGTCATCGATCAGCTGGTGGCGCTTCAGGCTCCACGCTGGAACGATCCGACCCTCGATGCCGTTGATTGGCTGAGTCGGCGCGACCAACCATCGATCGATGCCACATCGGGCCTGTATCGCATGGTGTTGCCGGGTTTCGCCGCCCAGATCGGTCCGCTGATGGACGCCGAACACGTTGCGGTGGCTCAGTCGCTCGGCGACAACATCGATCGCTGGATGAATGTCCCCGAAGGCCCCGCCACTGTCACCCACGGCGACTATCGGCTCGACAATATGTTGTTCGATGATGCGGTCGGGCTTGCCGTGGTCGACTGGCAGGGCCCAGGGCATGGCTCGCCGTGGCACGACCTCGCGTACTTCATGGGCACCGGGCTGTTGCCCGCGGTGCGAGCAGCGTGTGAGGCCGACATTGTTCAGCGCTATGTGCGGGGCCTGAACTCAGCGGGCGTCGACATCGGCTTTGACGAAGCGTGGCGTGGCTATCGCCGAGCCTCGTTCGCTGGGGTGCTGATGGCGGTCGTGGCCAGCCAGATTGTGGTCGCCACCGATCGCGGCAACAAGATGTTCGCGGCGATGGCCGATCGCAGCGCTGCGATGGCGCTCCATCACCACGCCGCCGATCTCATCTAGGCGGGCGCCCGGATTACAGGGTACGGATCTGCTTGCGCCACAGCAGCGGAGCCGTGATCGACATCGTGATCAGGCCGGTGACGGTCATGGTTTCTTGCAGCCCAATCGTGGGGGTCAAGATGGCCGACATCAAGGCGCCGATCGGTGCCCCTCCGGCGAAGCCGAGCATCATGATGCCCATGACCCGGCCCATCATGGCTGGCTCGGTCAGACCTTGAACCAGGGTCCGATGGCTGGCCATGGCGATGCCTGCGTTGATGCCCCAGCAGAACATGACTAGCACCGCGAACCAGTACGTCGGCATCAAGCTCAGCAGGAACTGGCCCAAACCCAGGCCGACCCCGATGAAGATCGCAACATTGCGGCCATGGTGCATGTCTGATCGGGTGGCGACCACCGCAGAGGAGACGAACATGCCCACGCCGAATACGCCGATGATCAGCCCGGCTGCGAAACCGCCTCGGACGTAGACCTCGTCGACCACTCTGGGCATGGTGGTCTGCATGACGGCGAACGACGTGCCGAGCACCAAGGTTGCTGCGAGGAGGGACCTCAGTGGTTCGGTGCCAAGCCCGTAGCGCAGTCCCGCCGCCATCTCGGCCCGCAACGCAGGTCGGGCAACGGTGCTGCCGTCGGCGTTCGTGGGACGGGCTGTGTCCGTGGGCGATGGGATGTTGACGCTGACCATCAGGCCGCTGGCGACCAGGCCAAGAGCGCCGAGCATGTAGAAGCCGGCCGCAAGACCGAAGACCTCGAACACGATGCCCAAGCTGACCGAGCCCACGAACTGGGCCGCCATACTGCCCCCGTTTTGCAGGGCGGCAGCGTTCATCAGCCGTTGCGGCGGTACCAGATCAGGGACGGCGGCGTTCACGGCCGGTCCCACAACCGACGAGGCGACGCCGGCGAGGACCGCGGCGAGAGCCGCCCAGCGCGGTGTTGCCATTCCCGCCGAGTTCAGGACCGCGAAACTGAGCAGCACGAGCGATGCGGCCGAGGTGCCCCGCCTGTACAGCTGCTTGCGGTCGATCCGGTCCGACATGGCGCCAGCGGGCACTGACAAGAACAGGGCCGGCAAACCGAGGCACATCACCACGAGTCCCTCGGCGGCTGACCAGTCGGTGAGCGTCACCACGAGGTAGGCAAAAGCGAAACGCATGGTTCCAGCAACGAGCCAGAAGAACAGCTGGGCGAGATAGAAGCGGCGAAAGTTGGGCTCGCCCATGATTTCGGCCAAGGGCGACGTGGAGGTCTCCCCGCTGGTGCTGGTCGCGGCTGGGCCGTCGATGTGATCTGACATGGTGCCCCCGCAGCTGTTTGCCAGACTGTAGTCGGCGACTGCACGTGGCTCCCACTTCAGGCCGGCGACACGACCCACGGGTGGGCGCTGGTGACGCGACCGACGCCTGGTGAGGGCCACAGAGCACCGGCGACGAGCGCTCCGTCGGCATGGGCTGCTGTCAGTTCGGCAGCGAGGGCCGCAGCGCCAGCGTCGGCATCGGCGTGCAGGCCGCGGAGCGGCCCCACGAGGGCGGCCAGGGGCGATGTGGCCAGGTGGCCAATGAGCACGGCCCTGTCGTTGTTCGAAGCCAGCTCGACCACGGCGTGGCCCGCGCTATGCCCACCGGTGTGGCGCATCGTGACGCCGGGGCACACTTCGGCCGCGTCGGGTGTCTGGTGAACATGGCCGGCGGCGTCGAGGGCCATGAAGTGGTCCCGCCCCTGGATGCCCTCGAGCGCAGCGATGGTGGCGTGCTCGCGCTCAGTGACGTGGATCTTGGCGTTCGCAAACGCCGGTTCGACCACTCCGTCGGCGTCGAACCAAGCGGTCATGCCGATGCCGTCGAGGTGGGTCAAGATGACGTGGGTGACGTCAGCGCGGTCGATTCCGGCGTTGGCGAGGGCGGCAAAGGCCGCGTCTTGGTGGCCAAGGGCGTCAGGCATGGTGCGTAGGAAGGCATCGGCGGCCCCGCAGGGATCGACTACGACGATGTCGTCGCTCGAACCGATGACCCAGAACACCTGGCCGATCGCGGGCAATCCGTTGTCGGTCCAGTCGCTGGTCCAGGCCGGCCAGCCCTGCTCCGGAGTTGGTCCGCTCTCGGGCAGGCTCAGGGCCTCGAAGCCGATGGCAACGTCGAAATACCTGACCCGCATCAATTCAAGATCGCCGACGGCCCATCGGGCGACCGAGCCATCGTTGGCCAGTTCGGTTGCGTCTGAGGCTTCCATGGCCATGAGCTTGCCACGGCTGCGGCTCCCCGAACCGGGTAATACTGGAGCTGTGTCTAATGGAGCTGGGTCTACCGGGGCTTCTCGCGAGCGGCTGGCGGCGACGTTCAACTCGGCTGCAGCGACCTATCACCGGGCCCGACCTCGCTATCCGGCCGAACTGTTCGACCATGTTGACGCCGTTGCCGGTCCGCTGGCTGGGGCAACGGTGCTTGAGATTGGTCCGGCAACCGGGGTGGCAACCGTCGAACTGGCTCGTCGGGGCGCCAATGTGACTGCGGTCGAGCTCGGGTCCGATCTTGCAGCGTTGGCTCGTCAGAACCTCGCACCCTGGCCGCACTGTTCGGTGATTGACGGAACCTTCGAAGATCGGTCAGCGACCGGGGACCTCGACGGGTTCGGTGCCGATCTTGTCGTCGCGGCCACTGCGTGGCATTGGCTCGACCCTGAGGTGAAGTACGAGCTGGCTGCTCGTCATCTCAGACTTGGCGGCCACCTTGTGGTGTGGTCGGCTCAACACGTCTTTCCGGCCGACGCCGACTCGTTCTTCTTCGAGATCCAGACCGCATACGAACACATCGGCGAGGCGACGCCGGCCGACCACGTGTGGCCCGGACCTGACTCGATGCCCGACCTGACGCCCGAGTTCGATAGCTCCGGGCGCTTCGGCGCTGTGACGGCACGCGACTTCGTCTGGGAGATCCGCTACTCCGCCGAGACATACCTCGATCTGCTCAACACGTTCTCGGGCCATATTGCGATGGACGCCGATGGTCGGGGCTACTTGTACGGCGAGATCCGGCGCCTGGTTGCCGATCGTGGGGGAGTGATCCGCCGCCATTGGGGTGCCCGGCTCCATCTCGCCGAGCGGATGTGAGCTCAGCCCCATTCTTGAGGCTCTACGGTGGCCCGATGGCAGCACAGCA
>CAYGMW010000179.1:0-7340 GCA_964350975.1 uncultured Acidimicrobiales bacterium
GGCCGGCGATAGGTGGCGACGGAGATCGCTGCTCGCTGCTGCATCATTGTCCTCGATCAGATGGTGCGGTACGGGAACGTCGTGCTGCGGAACGCAGGACACCAACCAATGTGTCTGCCTCGACGACGGGGGCGTTGATTCGGTGGATGACTTGGGAGCCAAGATCGACACTGGTCGTGATCCGGTCGCCGACGAGGACCACAGTGCGGCCAGACGCTGACGCGACGAATTGGGCGACCGATGATTCGGTTCGGTGGGCGGGCCGATCGAAGGGGGCGACCCACAGGGTGGTCTTGGTCCCGAGTTCGCGTTCGAGCACGGTCTCACAGGCATCGTGTTCGTTCTGGAGCCGCCCAATAGCCGACGCTTCGAGCAGCGGTAGGTGGTTGGCGCTGTGGTTCGCGATCGTCCACCCAGCGTCTCGGAGCGAACGCACATCATCCCATGACATATGAAGCCCAGCTCGGTCGACGGCTGCTCGCTGCGGGTGGGCCGACGCATACACCGCGTCGATAGCCTCAAGAACAGCGTCGTCGAAATGGTTCATGGTCGCGTCGCGCAGCATCGATGGCGACATGGCGAGCCGGGCGGCGAGGCGCGGCAGCTCGCCGCAGGCCCTGATCCATGACAGCTTGGCCCGCCAGAAGGTGTCAGTCCCGTCGGTGAACGTGCTGTTGATCGCCGCGATGCCGGTGACCCCGTGAGCGTCCAGCATCGGTGCTGCATGGTTCAAGACGCCCGCGTAGCCGTCATCGAAGCTGAACGAGATCAATGGAGTGTCGTCGCCGTCAGCCACTCGTTGTTGGGCCTCACCTGGGCTCACCAGCTCGCCAACGTTCGCCAACGCCGAAACGTGACGGTCGAACAGATCAACAGGATGAGCAATACCGAGCCCGGCGAGGTGCTCGCGAGCCCACCACGCAACCTCGTGGTAACACAACACGTACCAACCAGGGTCGAGCCTGTTGGCTGTTGGGCGCGAGATCATGTCATGGACCTCAACATCAGAACCGGGTCGCGGCGGCGACCATGTCGGACCAGGCGGCAGCCCCGACCGCGTCTGAGCAATCGACCACAGTTCGCTCGGCACCGGTCGAGTGCCCGATCGCAGGGCCACTGATGAGCTGTGCGCCAGCCATGGCATCGACACACAGCTCGGTTGCGAGCCGTGCCAGTCGCTGGTCGAGCACACGTGCGGTGTCCTCAGCGCCCACGATGGGTCTCCGCACGAGATGTCCACTGGTCGCACCATCAGGCCCAACTCGTTCGAGATGGACCGCCAGCTGGGACAGATCGCGATGCGCGAGCGCTGGCTTCCATGGCTCGCCCCACCACCAAGAGGGCCCAATAGCGAGGCGAATGACCTCGGCCGTCACGCCCGCAGCGGTACCTGTTGGCCCATCGACAGGGCCGACAAGAACCTGCCACGTCGCGCTGTCGTCTTGGGGCTGGGACGTCAGCGAAACAGCGCCGAGTTGGTCTGGTTGGCGACGAGTCAGCGAACGACCCCGTCGAACCAGCTTCGGAAATGACCCCATGAGCTGGCGAACAACCTCGACCATTCCGCCCTTGCTTCGGTGATGACCCACCCAGCTCGTCACACGCTGCCGAGCATTCGTGCTCTCGACGCGCAACGACGCCGGCTTTAACACCGTTACCGAGGCGCCGAAATGATCAGCGAGCGCGGCGGCCACCGACTGGTCGGCGCGGCGAGACGTTGTGGTGATGTGAATGGTCATCTGTGTGTGCCTTGCGGCGTGCCCGGGGGCAAACGCTGTGGTGTCGAGGCGAGTTGGCTTCTATGCGGATGGACACGGGTCAAATTTGGGTCAGTGGTGGTACGTTTCGCCTGCGTTGGCGGGGGTCGCTTGGCCGTGCTGCCAACCTGAGTATGGACGATTTCGAAACTTGGTCATGTATTCATCGGCATGGGGGACGACAGCTACAGCTATGAGTGCCGAAGATTCTCCACATGAGGTGCCGCTAGGGACGCGCGTGCTCGTTCGCTGCATGGCCGTATTGATTCTGGTGTTTGCGTTCGGCAGCTACGGCCTCGCCCGCCACGGCCACGAGCCCTTTCCGACCGGCAGGTTCCCCGGCTTCGACAACTCACCAGTCGTTGATGGAGCTGTTACGACGAGGGCCTTTGTCGTCGAGTCGACCAACAGCGCCGGGACGCTGGTCGAGCATCCGATCGAGATGCTGTTCCCCGACACCGAGACGAGCCTTCGCCAGATCACCCAGGCGCGGTTGAACGCCCGCTTGGATGCTCCCAGTTCGGGGCTCGCAGCGCTGACATGGGATCTCGTCGGTCCAGGTTCGGCGCTTCGTCGCAACCAGCCCCTCGACTATGTGACTGCGGACGGCACCTCAGCAACCTTTGCCGACCGGATTGAGGATCTGACGGGAACTCGGCCGGTCTCGATTCGTGTGTTCGAACAGATAGGCACCGTGGAGGCTGAGAGTGGGGATCTCCTCGAGGAGCGGCGGGTGCTCGTGGCGACGATCTGCGAGGTGTGTCCATGAGTCGGGTCGACCGCTTCTTGTTCGAGACGTGGCGCTGCGACACCACCCAGCTCGCGATCTTCAGGATGGTGAGCGGGCTGTACTTGCTCGTGCTGTTGTTCCCGGTCCCGTGGTGGGTGAATGATCTGCCCCCTCGGTGGTTCGAGCCTCCGATGGGGCCGCTACTGATCTTGGAGTCGACACCCTCGGAGGCTGCTCTCACGACGATGGTTGCGGTTGCCGCTCTGGCGCTCGTAGCGATGGTCGTGGGGTGGCACACGAGGTGGGCGTCACTGGTCAGCGGCTTGACGCTGGCATGTCTGGCCGGCATCGGTTTCTCGTTCGGCAAGATCGATCACTCGACGTTCGCCTGGCTCGTCCCGGTCGCGATGTCGTTTTCTGCGTGGGGCGATGAGATCAGCATCGACGCCCTCCGCCGCGGCACCGGCGCTGAAGAGCAGGATGCTCGATCGAACCCGGGATGGCCGGTTGCTCTCCTGCTGCTGTTTTTGGCAATGGCGATGGCGATGGCCGCCCTCGGCAAGCTCCGAGGTGGCTGGCTGGACCTTTCGTATTCGGCAACCCGCGGGTACCAGCTCAACGCTCTGGTCCCTGAGGGGTCCGGCAAGCTGCTTGCCCCCCTCGTCGCTGAGGTCCGGTGGTCGGTCCTGCACGAGCTGATGGATTGGCTGACGATCGCGTTCGAGCTGTCGTTTCTGGGCGCCATCTTCGCGAAACGAACCATGAGGTGGGCGGTTGTCGTCGCAACCGTGTTCCACCTGGCTGTTGTACTGACGCTCAATATTGCCTTCATGGCCAACTTGATGGTGTACATGGCCGTCGTGTCGTGGCCCGTCCCAGCCACCGTTGATGCTCGGCGCAGGCTGATCTGGGGGGCAGGTTTGGGTGCAGCCGTGGCTGCTGTGTTCGCGATCTCGGGCCACCCACTGGCTCGGGCGGCGATGTCATGGGCCGACGATGGAAACCTGATCATCAGCGCCTTCGCCTTGTTCGCCGCATCCGCGATCGCGCTGCGGTGGGCATGGCGCGACGCTCGTCGGATGCTTCACGGTGACATCGGAGTCGGGCCACGTCGTTGAACAAACCACAACGAGCGTCAGGCTTCTTGTGATCAAGGTCAAGATGGCGGCGATCCAGCCGACGGTAACCGTGCTACTAGTAGACGAATGGCCACCCCAGGTGGCTGCGTGTGAGGACGAGAATGAAGTTCAACTTCAGCCGGCGATCAGTCGCCATCATGTTGGCGCTAGCGGTCGTTACCGTCCAGCTGGCCCGCAACGACCCTCCCGTCGACGCGTCGGTCTTTGACGCAGCGTCTGCTGAGACCTACGCCGAGATCTGGATTCCCCACAGCGAGTTCACCGGTGGCATCACCAACACTGCGACGTGCTCCAACACCACGTTGAGCAATAGTTGGTACCTCGAGCCCGACGTCGGCTGTCCCAAGACGGTGACGGTGTCACTGCCTGCTGATACCGCTTCGGCCACGAAAGCCGAGCTCTTCCTCGACATCTGGGCCGGACGAACGGCTCATATCGTGCGCTACTCGATCAATGGCGGAACGACCAAGACGGTGAATGCCGGTCTCGACGCAAGCCGTACGCCTGTGGTCCTCGATGTGCCCGTCGGCGATCTGGTTGCCGGCAACAACACGATCACGTTCTCGGTCAACAACTCCAAGTACCACATCCACGATGCAGCGTTTCGGCTCTATGGGGTCGCGGGCAACTATCCGACGGGTGCTCTTGGCACCGTCGGTGGGATTGCCGCTGGAACCGGCGGCACGTTGGACGTCACCGACACCGAGTCGGTCACCATCACCGCCACTGTTCCGGGGGCGGATCGTGTCGAGTTCATTGCCTACTACGACGGCTTTGACGAAGACAACGATGGCGAGACCCTCGATTGGCACGCCTTCACCCGGATGAACTTCAACCCCGGCGGAAAGCCCAACACTGGCTATTCCATCCCGGCCCAAGGTGGCACCATCGGCCACATCGGCACCGACCTCAACGATGGTGACGACACCTACTCGGTCAACTGGGACACCAGCCTGGTTGCGAGCCAAACTGGTATTCGAATCAAGGCCCGAGCCGTTGACAAGGCAACAGGTACCCGCCTCGACATCGCCGATGCCGTCGGTGGTCAGTCGGCGCCGTTCACCTTGTTGCGCACCGACTATCTCGTTGAGTACTTCCGCGACGCCGACTTTGTCGATGGTGCCCTGTTCGAAGGTGGTGGCGAACCGCTGACCCTCGAGCGCACCATGGATCTTCCCAGCGACCTGTCGGACTGGGAATCGGCAACCATGATGGGTCTGTACTGGTCTGTTCCGGATGTGACCTGGAACGGTGGCACCGCCCAGCGCACCTTCCAGTTCAGCAACACCGGCAATCCCGCCAATGAGGACTTCTGGGACATCTCAGTGGTCGATATTGCGCTGGGCGACCTGATCCCTGGATCGAACACGATCACCTATGACTACAACCCCAGCCCGATCGTGTTCGGCAATCAGGTCGAGGCTCCAGGGCCAATGTTGGTGGTCAAACGAGCCGGTGATCTGCGGGTGGATACCCAACCCGAATCGGCCGCCGCGCTGGACGGCCAGCCGGTCACCTTGTCCGTGGTGACGTCGTCGCTTGATCCGGTGTCACACCAATGGACCCTGAACAATGCGCCGATCGCGGGTGCAACGTCGGCAACGTTGAGTTTCACTGCTGATATCAGTGACGGCGCCTCGCAGGACTATCGAGTCGTGATGACCAGCGGAGGGTCGATCGTCACCTCCGACGTGGCAACGCTGTCAGTCATCACCGACGCATTCGAAGCCGACGACTTCAGCGACCCATCGGCGTCTGCTGCTCGCTGGGACACCGTCGATACGGTCGGCAACGTCGGGTTCACCTTCACCGGAGCCCAGGGGGTCATCTCGATTCCCGCTGACGACGTCAACCATCAGCCATGGACCGGCGGTAACTCCAGCGCCGTGCTTCGACAGAGCCTGTCGAACACGGACTTCGACATCCATGCCGCGTTCGAATCGGTTCCATCGAAACGATTCAGCATGCAGGGTGTCCTGGTCAGCGCCGGATCGGGCCCGTATCTGCGTTTCGACGTGTACCACGACGGCTCGGGCGTGCGGCCCTTCGCCGCGATCGTGTCGAACACGACGGGAACCACCAAGTTCAATGGTGCGCCGATCAGCACTGCTGACGCCAAGCACATCCGCGTCAAGCGAGTTGGCGACACGTTCACGATGTACACCTCCGCCGACGGAGCGGCATGGACCGAGCGCACCAGCTTTGTCTATGACATGAACGTGGCCGAGTTTGGTGTCTTCGGTGGCACAGCGCTCAATGGGGCGGCCTCACCGGCATTCACCGCCATCGTCGACTTTGTCGTCGCGGTGCCCGATGGCGCCGGGGGCGACGCGGCGACCGACGACGACAGCACGGCGCCGACGGTGACCGCGATCTCTTCGATCGACGGGTCGACCTCAACGGTGCTGACCTGGACGACCTCGGAGCCAACAATGGGGTCGGTGTCCTATGAACTCAATGGCACGACCGAGACCCGTCCGACAGAGGGCCTTGGCCTGACGCACTCCGTGCAGATCAATGGCCTCGCTCCACAGACGACCTACGCCATTTCCATTGATGTCGAAGACATCAATGGAAATGCGGCCTCAACCGCGACATCGGTGACCACCATCGCCGCAGGAACTGATCCGTCGGTGTTCGACATCTGGTACGGCGACGTCCAGAACTTCGGAGACAAGGGTGTGCCGCAACGCTTCGTCAACGTGCTTGGCCGTGTCAGCGACGCCCAGGGTGTTGCCAGCTTGAACTACCGCCTGAACAGCGGCAGTGCTGTCGCGATGCAGATGGGTGCCGATGGACGCAGGCTGCACGGAGAAGGCGACTTCAACGTCGACATCGACATCGACGACCTCAATATTGGCGCCAACACGGTGTTGTTGACCGCTACCGACACGACCGGAGGTGTCACCCAGCACACCGTCACGTTGAACTGGACCGAGGGTGTCGAGTGGCCGCTGCCATACGTCGCGACGTGGAATGGTTCGGGCGCGGTGACCAACCAGACCCAACCGATCGACGGTCTCTGGGCGCTGTCGGCCGACGGTCTGACCATCAACAACCTCGACCAGGGCTACGACAGGATCACCGCGATTGGTGACCTGGCATGGGACCAGTACGAGGTCTCCGTTCCAGTGACCGTCAACGGTATTGCTCCTGACGCCGACGACTCGCCGTCGAATGGACCTGGCGTCGGATTCATCCTGCGGTGGCAGGGTCACAACGACTCGGTCGAACCGGGATCACAACCACTTGTTGGCTTCAAGGCCGACGGAGCGAGCCCGACCCCCTTTGGCACCCTGGCCTTCTGGCGCGACCCCAAGGGGGCAACCCCTGAGCGCGTCGAGATGCTCGACGAGAACGCTGTAGTGGCTGACACCGGTGCGTTCACCCTCGAGATCGGCGAGACCTATATGTTCAAGGCTCGCGTCGAAGGCACAACGCCCGCGACGTACAGCTTCAAGGCATGGAAGGTCGGCGATGCCGAGCCAGCCGGCTGGACTGCCAGCTTCACTGCCTCTGGCGACGCTGGCGAACCTCTCGGCGGCTCGCTCACCTTGTTGTCCCACGAACTCGACGCCACATTCGGCGACGTGGTGGTCATCCCAGCCGGTGCTGTGTCGGCCGAACCTCCTGCGGCTTCACCGGCTGCAGGAATCGTGAGCGAGGGGTCTCAGATCACCCTGTCCAGCTCGCAGGCCGGCGCCACCATCTTCT
>CAYGMW010000180.1:0-7331 GCA_964350975.1 uncultured Acidimicrobiales bacterium
ACACACCATCGAGCACCGCGTCGAGAACATCGACGTTGTTCGGGGCGTTCACGAGCAGGATCGAGGTTGCGCCGCCCTCGAGGTCGGCCAGGATGCGGGCGTTCGCCTGAGGGTGGCTGGCGTCGTGGGCCTGGCGGATGTCCCAACCCATGAGCGAGCCCGCTGCGGTGGCGCCCCGAACATGGTCACCAACACCTGGAAGCGACTGCCGAGCAGCAGAGCTTGCCGGATCGTCGACATAGAGCGCTTGTCGCTCGATGCCGTCATAGGTCGTGGTTGCCAGCGACGAGATGGAACCACCCCGCAAGCTGGCCTCAGCGACGGTCACCCACTCGTCATAGGAAACGGGTGCAAAGGTCGCGTCGTCGAGGTTCAAGGGCGCATGCGCTGGATCAGACACCTCGACAGGCTACGCGCTAGGACGGGTTGGGGCGATATCGGAGGGGTCGTCACTCGACGATGTGGACACCTTCGGCGATTCGGAGCACCTTCACGTGGGCGTTGTCCGTCGGGAGTGCCGATGCGACCCGTTCGGCATCGTCGGGCCGCACCAACGATGCGGCGCACGGCCCGCTTCCAGACAAGAACGAGGTCAGGGCGCCAGCCTCGCCGGCTGCCAGGATTGCTTCGCCAGTCTGGGGGACCGCTGGCAAGCGGTAGGGCTCGTGCATCCGGTCGCCGCCACACACACCGAGGGCGTCAAGTTCGCCGGTGGCGAGCGCCGCGACCAACAGCGCTGTGCGACCAATGTTGTAGGTCGCGTCAGCATGGCTGACCTGGGCTGGTAGCGCGGCCCGTGATGCATTGGTCGAGGTTTCATAGTTCGGGATCCACATGACGACCCGAAGATCGGCGGCGATCGGCACCTTGATGCATCGGTCCGGGGTCGCAACGGTGAGGCCCCCATAGGTCGACGGCGCCGCATTGTCCGGGTGGCCCTCGAGTTCGTTCGCCATGGCGAACACGTCGTCGCGGGCTTCGTCGAGGTCGCGGCCCTGCTGCACGAACCCGGCCGCAACTCCGGCCACATAGGACGCTCCACTGAACCCCATGCCCTTGCCAGGCGGGATCTTGGACGACCAGCCCAGTGGGCCGGTGCCACCGGCTCGGCGGAACGCCACCATGGCCGGGTGGCCATCGTTGGCGGGCGGCATGGTATGGGCACCGATCTCGACGAACATATTGACGTCGAGTGCGAGACCTAGGGCGTCAAATCCTGGTCCAAGGTTGGCGGTACTCGCAGGTGCAGAGATGATCACGGCGGCCTATTCAACCAGATCGGCCCGGGTCGGCGGAGCGCCGGGAACTCAGAACCCGTTCAGACGATCCTTGTAGACCACTCGGGTACCGCCAACGCGATCGTGGAGGCTCCGGCGTTGGTCGTCCATCACGATGGAGGTCCCGTTGGCGAGGGGCAATACCACCGTGATGGCGCCACCGAGCAAGGGCACAAAGGGCAGCAGCGATGGGGTCGTGCGAAGCACGGCCCGCTTCAGGCCCGGGGGTGTGGTCTGGCCATCGTCGGTTGTGACCCTCAGCTTCAAGATGAGCTTGCCAGGCGACCCTCCGAGGTAGGCGGTCATCAGGGCAAACAGCACGTGGACCACAACGAACACGCCGAAATACAGCAGTGGATTATCCGGCGAATCGAGCGTGCCGTCATCGCCGAACTGATCGAACACGAAGGGCAGCGCGATGATCCCCCTGATGAGCCAATCGAGCACAAAGGCTGTGCCCCGTATGCCTGGGCCAGCGAAATACAGATCGTTGATCGGTGTCACCGCTGATCGCTGCCAGCCACCCGACGGCCATCGACCCAGACATTGGTGATGTCGTGTGGAGTGGTGAGGCGAACGATCTTTTCGAACATGCGGGTGTCGTCGTCGACGTCGTCCCAGCGCCGCAGTCCCGACCCCGCTCTGCCGATCTGCACCGCGAACGCGTCGAATCGTCGGCCGACTTCGATCAGACCGATCGGTGCATCGAGCAGGGCCGCTCCGCCAACAGTGGCCATATGGAAGGCCTCGATGATCGTGATTCTCGAACCGGCCACCCCGCGGTCCTGGGGCGCCAACGCCGTATCGACACCATCGCTGAGATGACGCGACACCGAGACCGCGTGGGCCGCGTTGGGTAACAAGCCGGGGCTTGCTCCGCCCGCGATGTCGGTTCCGAGGCCGACATGGGTTCCAATGTCGATGGCCCGGCGGGCCGGGAACACGGCGTCGGCGAAATAGGTGTTCGACAACGGGCAGTGAGCCACACCGGCGCCAGCGGACTTCGCGAGGCGCAGGTCGTCGTCGCTCATGAAGTTCCCGTGGGCGAGCACCGTTGAGCGGGCCATCAGCCCGAAATGGTCGAGAGCAATGGTGTCGGTGGTGCCGCACCGGTCGAGCACATGGCCGTGCTCCCAGTCGCCCTCAGAGCAATGGGTCTGGATTCGAACTCCTTCGCTCGCGGCCAGTTCGCCCAGACCAAACAGGGCCCCATCGGTGCACGCCGGGATGAATCGGGGAGTAACCACCGGCTCGACCAGCGAGGATCCCAGGCCACGAATGGCCACGATCGACGCCGCCGACGCCTCGACCGCAGCGCTCGGTGAGTCGTCTCGATACCACTCGGGGGTGCCCGTTGGATGGTCCATGGCGGTACGGCCAACAAATGCCCGTTGGCCAAGATCGGCACACGTGGCCGCCAGAGCAGTGGTGGCCAGGGTGTCTCGGGGCCCGAAGAACACCCCGGTAGTCGTGCCGTGGGCGAGCAGGGTCGACACCATGTCGGTCCACACCGCAGCAGCAAAACCCAGGTCCTCGAAGCGCGCCTCGAGCGGGAAGGTGTAGTCGAACAGCCAGCGGTCGAGGGGCAAGTCGAGCCCGGTTCCGAGCTGGGGCCACTGGGGGGCATGGATGTGGGTGTCGATGAGGCCCGGTAGCAGCACGGTGTCGGAACCCAACACCACGTCGGGCGCCGGGGCATCGGGGCTACGCAGAGCAGCCTCATCCATGGCCACGACAACACCGTCGGCGACGGTGATCACCACATCGTCGAGCACCCGGAGTTGATCCGGTGCTGGAGTCTGCATGACCTTGGCGCGGATCCGAAACGTCGACGAGTCGTGCTGCATCGACAGATTGTCGCACGCCCACACGAACCGTCGGGCGTACAGTCTCGGCGTCGTCGACGAGCCAGGAGATCAGGTGCTCATAGCCGGTTGGGCATTTGTAGCGGTTGCCACCGCGGTGTGTTTGGGGTCGATGCTCCAGGGTGTCCTTGGCTTTGGCATGGTGATCGTGGCCTTTCCGGTGCTGGTCACCGTCGAACCTGAGCTGTTGCCCCAATCGGTGCTCGTGGTCGGCGTCTTCACCACCATGTTGATCGCCTGGCACAGCCGAGGCGATACCAACTGGACCGAGGTTGGCTGGTTCACCGCAGGGCGACCGTTGGGTCTCGTTGGGGCGATTGGCATCTTGTCCGTGCTCGACCGGGCGACCCTGACGCTGGCCGGAGGAACCGTCGTGCTCGCTGCCATCGGACTCAGCTTGTGGGCCCCCGAGGTGAAACGCTCACCGAAAGCGCTGTTCTGGGGCGGGTCGGTGTCGTCGTTGTTCGGCACCGCGATCGCGATCGGCGGCCCGCCGATGGGACTGCTCTACCAGCGCTCCGATGGCACCACGCTTCGGGCAACGGTCAGCGTGTTGTCGCTGACCGGTGCCCCGATTGGGCTGTCGATGTTGCTGGTCACGGGGAACTTCGAACCGGCCGACCTGCTCACTGGTTTGGCGCTGACGCCGTTCGGTCTGCTCGGAGCATCGTGTTCGCGATTTGTGATCCCCTATTTCGACCTGCGGCTTCGTCCGATCATCTTGGGTGTGTGTGCGCTAGCAGCGCTCGGCGCCATGGCGCGCGTCGCTTTTTGACGGTATTGACACTTTCGATCGTGCAATCGACGAGCCGATTGTGATACGACATCTCAATCACGACGAGAGGCCACGCGACCGTGTCATCGACTGGGCCATCAACCGGGTCACCCACTTCGGCAAATCACCCCAACGAGACCGTCATCGTCGGGCCGATCGCTGAGGGCGCAACGCGCCCCGATTCGACCGGCGATCTGACCGATGCGCTGATCAATACTTCTGCTTGGTCCGAGGCCGACCTTCACGCAGCGGGAATCCCCATTCGCGACGCCAAGATCGTCAGTATCGGCGGCGGGCTGGGCTCGCTCGCCCTCGTTGACACCTTGCGCATCTCGGGCATGTCGACCGACGACATTGTTGTCCTTGGCGATCACGAGGTACCGAGCGCGACCTATGAATACCTCGCCGCGAACTCTCAGATTCCCGACCATGAACGGCTGCGCTCAGACGCAGGTTCGGTGATCGACAACATCTGGGGATTCCCGAGTTACGCGCTCCGTGAGGCCTGGGCCGCCAAATCACCTCGACGGGTGTGGCAGGTCGTCACCGAACCCGTGTTGTCGGAGTACTTCACTCCGCAAGCCGGCCAGGTGTATGAATCAGTCAAACGAGAGACTGCTCGCATTGGCTGGAGCCAGATGCTGAGGCTCGGGTATGCCCGAATGATTCGGCGTCGAGTCGAGGGCGGCTATTTCGTCATCCACACCCCGGAACCTCGTGGCAGCGGCCCGCAACGGGTGGCCTATCGCACCCAGTACGTCCATATCGCGGTCGGTTACCCCGGCGTGGCCTTCTTGCCTGACCTCCAAGCGTTCCGCGAAAAGCACCGCGACTATCAACGGGTCGTGAACGCCTATGAGCCCCACGATCATGTGTATTCAGCCGCGGCATCCCGGCCAACGACCGTGCTCGTTCGCGGTAGCGGCATCGTGGCCTCGCGGATCTTGCAGCGGCTCATCGACGACATCGAGGCCGGCCGGGCCAACACCCGCATCGTGCACCTGTTTCGCAACTATGTTGACGGGCCCCAAGGCGACGATCCGAAGTTCAAGCGGCCCGGCGAGAACGGGTTTGCCTACCAGGCGTTCAACTACCCGAAGGCGGCATGGGGTGGCCAGCTGCGCAATCGGCTTGAAGCCCTCGAAGGTGATGCTCGGGGCGCCCTGCTCGACCAGATGGGTGGCACCAACACCGCTCCCCGACAGGACTGGAAAGACCAGATCGCTCGAGGCACCAGGGCCGGGTTCTACTCCCAGGCCATTGGTTCGGTGGTATCGGTCGAGCCCGTTGAGGGTCGAGACACCATTGTCACCACCATCAAGAACCGAGCCGGCGACACCCAGACCATCGAGGCTGACTTCATTGTTGATGCCACCGGGTTGCTCGCCAAGCTCGAAGATCATCGGCTCATGGCCGACCTGCTCGAACATTCCGGTGCCGGCAAGAACCCCAAGGGCCGACTCGACGTTGGTATCGACTTCGATGTGCGAGGCACCGACAGCCAGCAGGGCCGTATCTACGCTTCTGGTTCGATGACCCTGGGCGGCTACTACGCCGGCGTTGACAGCTTTTTGGGCCTGCAATACGCGGCGCTCAAGATCGCCGACGACCTCGCGGCCCGGGGGCTGAGTCGACGAATCGGATCGGCCCGCTCGGTCTCCCAGTGGCTCCGTTGGATGAGGAACCAAACACCATGACCCCGACGCTGAGTGGAAGAATCCAAACCCGGCTGGTGTTGCTGACCAGCCTTGGTGTGCTCTGGACCGTGCTGATCGGGCCACTGCTGGTCGGCATCATGGGCGACGATGCCGCAACCCTTGGCGATGTGTACCGGCTGGCTTTTGGTGCCCTTGTGCTCGTTGCCGTCGTTGGTGTGGCGTGGGAGCTGATCTATCACGGGCTGCAGCAGTACCGCTGGGAGAAGGACTGGCCAACGCTGTTTGGCCTGATCGAGGGCCTTCCCGAAGGCATCGTGGTGCTGTTGCTCCTGCGAGCGGGACTCCCGTGGGATGTCGGCGATGTGCCGGTCGGCGCCTACATCGTGCACTTCGCAACGACGTGGATCGTGGTGTGGTTGTTCGCCAACGGCCCGATGCGGGTGATCAATCTCCGGTGGCGCTACCGGGGTGGTCAGCTGAGGTGAACCACCCGCTCGGCGACATTGACGACCTCATTCAACAGGGTCGAGACGTCCGGCAACGCTCCACAAGGCGACGCAGCAGGCTGGGCCTGGGTGTTTCGTTCGGGGTGCTCGCCGTGTGGCTGGGTTTTGTCAGCGTCAGCGGGCATTGGGGCCGGGTAGCAGACCAATGGGCATCGGCGCTCACCATGGTGTTCGGCAGCTTCGTGGCTGGTTCGACTCCACAGGGTGGGGGAGCGGTGGCCTTTCCGGTGTTCACCAAGGTGCTCAATATCGACACCTCTGTTGCCCGTTCGTTCTCGTTGTGTATCCAGACGATCGGGATGACCACCGCCGCCGCATCCATCATCATCAATCGGCGCACGGTGGCGTGGCGCGCGGTGGCCATCGCGGCTCCGATCGGCGTGATGTCGTTCGTCGCAGGGGCGCTGTTTCTCGGCGACCGTTCGCTGCCGTTTTGGCCCAGCCGCTTGCCCGGCGCCTACGTCAAGGTGACCTTCACCTTGATCGTCGCGGCGATGGCCGTCATTGTGTGGCTTGGGTATCGCAGCCAGATCATTGAGCGGATTGAAACCTTGGCCAGCGGGAGTTGGCGAGTGACCGCGGGCATTGCCATCGCCGGGATCATCGGGGGTGTGGCGTCGTCGCTGACAGGATCGGGCGCCGACGTGGTGATCTATCTGGCGCTGGTTGTCATCGTCGGTCTCGCTCCTGGTGTTGGCGTTCCGACGAGCGTGATTGTTATGGCCACCGTATCGGTCAGCGGGTTCATCCTGTTCGGGCTCATCGACGGCCAACTATCGATCGGTGTCGCCAACGACCTGGTGGTGTCGGTTGGCGGCGAGTCGATCACGACCGTCGACGGGGCGGTGGTGTTCGGCAGCGGACCTGGGGTTGCTGCGAATCGGTATGACCTGTTTGGTTTGTGGCTCGCAGCGGCGCCAGTGGTCGCCTTCGGAGCCCCGCTCGGAGCGCTGGTCAGCTCGCGGGTGACCGACCGCCAACTGGTCCGGTTCGTGGTGCTGCTCGCGGTTGTCGAAACCATGAGCACGATCATCTTCTTGAATGGACTGCTGGTCGATCCTGATCCCGCGCTCATCGCATACGGCGTGGTGGGTGGGGTGTTGTTGATCTCCGGGCTGTTAGCGATTCGCACCTACCGGCGAGCGTTGCTTGGTTTGGCACCCGTCGACCTCGACACGGCCTTCACCCGCCAGCGGCTCGATGTCGGTCCGGACTTTCGCCGCGAGCTCTCCGGGGACGACGAGTGACCT
>CAYGMW010000181.1:0-7277 GCA_964350975.1 uncultured Acidimicrobiales bacterium
CGAGGTGCCGGGCGCTGATGAACGGTTTGTTCCCCAGATCTCGGTGCAGCCGTTGGGCGACGACGAGTGGGGCCGCCTGGTCGATGTCGTGGTCAGTCGCAGCGTGCTCGCCGTTACGGTTCTGACCGGCGAACTTCCCTTCGAGATCCACAACATCCTCGACGATTCCGGCGTGTCGCTGGTCCCGAGTGCGGCCCAGACATCGATCGACTGCACCTGTCCCAGCTGGACCGACGCGTGTGCCCACGTGACCGGATTGGGCTTCGTTGTGGCCGATCTCATCGAAGCCGACCCATGGACACTGCTGGTACTGCGAGGGCGGGACCGTGGTGCCCTCATCGACGCCGTCCGGTCGAGGCGAGCCGAGCTGGCTGGCGACGAGGTGATCGAACGAACCCACGAACCACGAGAAGCCGACGCAGGGGTGGTGGCATCGGCCGCTCACCGCCGTGAGCCGACCCGGTTACCGCCCAGCGCGCTGATTCCTCAACGACCCGGAACCCCGATCTCGTGGAGCGCGGCCCCGCCCGCCGATTCCGGAATCGACGCCCAGCAGCTCCGAGACGCAGTCGCCGACGCGGCGTGGCGCGCCGTTGAGCTGCTGTCGGGAACGGGCACCAGTGGGCTGGAGCTGAGCGTGGACGCCGACCTCGCTCGCCGAGCCCATCACAGCGACGACGTTTCGGCCCTCGCTGCCGCCGCCCAGGTTGATGTTGACGAGCTCGCTCGGGCCGCCCTCGGTTGGGGGTGCGGTGGTGCCGCCGGATTCGACATCTTGACCCTCGTCTGGGACCCACCTGCCGAGATGATGGAATCAGCCGCGGCCTTGTTCAGCGGCCGGGTGCGGGTCAAGAACAATGTGGTGACCAGCGGGCCGGTCCAGCTGAGGGTCGACCGATCGCACACGTGGTGGCGATTCGTGGCCGACGACCACCTGGGCTGGATGATTGACTCGGGCGGGTTCGACGACCCCGACGATGCTGTGCCTCTGTAGAGCGACCCTAGATGAGGCTTGCGACCGCGGCGCGGGTCGCAGCAATATCGTCGGCGCTGCCGAACGGGTTCGCAACCACGGTGGTGGCACCAGCGTCGGCGAAACGCTGCAGACCTTCGGCAACCTGGTCGGCGCTTCCGATCAGAGCCAGGTCTTCGGGGCCGCCGAGCCCCTCGTTGTCGAGCATGGCCCGATACGACGGCAGCTGGCCATAGATCACATAGTCCCTCGCTGCGCGGGCCCGAGCCCCGGCCACGTCGTTGGTGACACACACCGGAACCGCGGCGATGACCTGAGGCGCCGGACGGCCAGCAGCCTCGGCGGCAGCATTGATGGTCGGCGCAGTGAGTGAGCCAATGGTGACCGGGCCGGTCATCCAGGTGATGGTGCCGTCGGCGTACCGGCCAGCCAGCTTCAGCATCTGTTCGCCGAGCGCAGCGATGTGCACCGGGGGAGCTTCGGCGGGAACATCGATCTGACCCCGACCGGTCAAGGACTCGCCGCCGAAGGAGACACTGCCGTCATGGAGCAACGGCATCAGGATCTTGAGGTAGTCGCTCATGTGCTTGACGGGACGGTCGAACGACATACCCCACATGCCCTCGACGACGGGCTTGTGCGACAGCCCAATGCCGAGGTCGAGGCGGCCACCACTGACCTGGCTGACAGTGAGCGCCTGCTGGGCCAATGCCATGGGGTGGCGAGGATAGGTGGGCACCACCGCGGTGCCGATGCGGATGTCAGGCACGCTTTGGCTGACGATGGCAATCGCAGTGAGGGCGTCGGGTCCGAAGATCTGGGGAGTCCAATAGTTGGTAAACCCGGCCGCGTGGGCCGCGGCGATGTCGGCCCTGAGGCCCTCGACGGTATTGGCTGAGCCGAAGATGCCCAAGTTCATGGTCGCGGTCATGAGTGCTGACTTTCCATTGTTGGTGAGGTCGCCAGCCAGTGTTCGGCGACGAGTTCGAGGGTGGTGATGCGGTCCGAAACGTCGTAGCACGACGTGTACAGCATGAGTTCGTTTGCGCCGGTGGCGGCAGCGAGATGACCGAGCCCGGCGACAACCTCGGCCGGGGTTCCGATGATGCTGTTGCTGGGCATGGCCCGAGCAGCAGCCAGGTTGGGGTCGTCGAGGGCAGTTGCGGGCGAGACGAGCGGGCCGCGCTGGCCGGTGCGCATACCGTATTTGCGCAATCGTGACGGGTTGGCCAGATAGTCGGCGTGGTCGGTGTTGTCCGCAGCAACCACCGATGCCGTCACGATCAGCAGTGGCTCGTCGAGAATCGGCGATGGCCGGAACTCGTTGCGGTACACATCGACCGCAGTCATGGTTCCGCCCATGTCGAAATGGTGAGCAAAAGCAAAGGGCAGGCCGAGCATGCCTGCCAGCTGGGCGCTGTAGTTGGACGATCCGAGCAGGATGACATTCGGCGATGAGCTGGCCTTGGGTGTGGCGGCAAATCGTTCCCACAGGCCGTGTTCGGTGCGAATATCGCCGAGCAGGCCCATGACGTCGAGCAGGTCGCGGGGGAAGTCGTCGACGTCGAGGTTGGCGGTCCTGCGCAGGGCCGCTGCGGTCTGCGGGTCGCTGCCGGGAGCCCGACCGACACCAAGGTCGACTCGACCTGGATGCAGGGCTTCGAGCAGGGCGAACTGTTCGGCGATCACCAGGGGAGCATGGTTGGGCAGCATCACACCGCCCGACCCCACCGAGATGTGTTTGGTCGCACCTGCGAGGTGGGCCATCAACACCGCGGGCGAGGTACTGGCCACGGCGTTCATGTTGTGGTGTTCGGCCACCCAGAAGCGCCGATAGCCGAGCTCGTCGGCTCGTTTGGCCAGCGTCGTGGTGTCAGCGAGCGCCTCGGCCGACGTCGCGGTGGCGGTCACGATCGCCAGATCAAGCACGGATAGCGGGATTGTTGCCCGGTCGACTCGGGTGGGCGGCAGGTCGACAGCAGTCACGACCTCGAAACTACCCGACCCGCGCTAGCTCACCCCTTTTCTGCCGCCGTTTCTCGGCGCTCCCACCCCGTTTTTCGGTGGCAGAAACGGGAATGACACCCAGTTGTTCGGTGTTACGAAGCGTTGTACTGAAGACAAGGTAACCGAAGGAAGCTCCAATGGCTGAGGTAACAGACAACCCCGCTGAGTCGAGGTTCGAGCTGCACGACGGTCCTGATCTCCTGAGCTACGCCGACTACACCTCGGTGAGCTCGGCCGGCCAAACAAGGGTGGTGGTGCCCCATGTGCAGACGATTCCCGAGCACCGAGGGCAAGGCAACGCAGGCAAGCTGATGGACGGCCTCCTTGACCTCATCCGACGCGACGGACGACGGATCGAACCGATTTGCCCGTTCGCGGTCGACCACATCCACAACCACCCGGAGCATCACGACTTGCTGTCGAGCTAGTTGGGCATGAAGTCGCCGCTGCGCAGGTCGACGATCGCCGTTGCGTACCTGCTGTACATCATCTCGATGAGGGCTCGGCCCCGATCGTTCAAGGTCTCCAGATCGACATCGAGGGACCCGGTCACCAGGTAGGCGAGCAGGATCAGGCCACAGGCCCGGTAGTCCTCGTGGCACTTGTCGAGCGGGTAGTTTTCGACGCCATTTTCGAGAAGCGTCTGGTGGTAAGCCCCGATGAGTTCGTCCTCATGGTCGCGACGCCATTGGGGCTCGAAGTTGCCTGCGAGGAAGTAGACGACGTCTGACATGGGGTTGAGCCGACAGGGCAGCTGCCAATCAAGCACCACCACTGACGGCACGGACGGATCGTCACCGAACATCATGTTGTCGAGGCGGAAGTCGCCGTGGATGAACGTGTGTGGCGACCGGTAGACGCCGACGGCGGCCATGGTGTCGTAGTCGGCCGCGCAGCGATTGATCAGGGCCGTGACCTCATCGTTCACCAAGTACCCGAAGTGGGTGTGAAAGTGGTCGACGGCACCGAGATAGCCACCCTTAACAATGTCGAAGTAGCCGTCGCCTGGCCCCGGAAGCCATGACGAGAACTCGAGGAGCCTGGGGTCTTCCCACCATCGTGCATGGAGCCGGGCGACTTCGGCGAGGGCCTGATGGGCTTCAGCCAGCGTGCATGACTGGAGCTGGTCTCCAGGCCGCATCGGCGCCAGGTCTTCGAGGATGAGCATGAAATCGGTGCCGTCGGCGTAGTTGTAAAAACATGTCGGAACACGCAGCCGAATTTCGGGGGCGACCTCGCGGAAGAACCCGGCTTCCTTGCCATACAGACCAAGCATGAGGCCGAGCGCCTTAAAGCCATCGTTCGTGGTTGGCGTCTTGACAATCACCGACGTCGCCGCATTCGGCGCCAGCCTGTCGTAGCTGAGGCGAAGTCGAGTGACCTCGCCCACCATGCCAACACCAGCGCCGATCACTTCGGCATCAACACCGACGATCGTCGCGCCCCCGGTCACCCGATCGTCCAGCGCCTCGTTCAGCCACGCCGACGTTATGTCTGCCCCAGTGATCGGTCGTTTGATCATGATTACCCCCGGCAGAGAGTGTGTCACGACACGCCAGACCTCGCCGCGTTCAGCGCCAGAAGCGGTCCATGATGTCGAGCCACAGCTTGGTGGTGAGTTGGAGCGATTCGATGTCGATGCGCTCGTTGTGGCCGTGGAACCGGTTCATGAACTCAGCCAACGACACCTTGGTGCTGAGCAGGCCTGCACCGTAGGCCTCCACGCCGCGCTGGCGGAAGAACCGGGCATCGGTGCCGCCTGTCACGAGGCTCGGAATGACACGAGCGTCGGGGTAAGCGATGCGAATCGCATCGGACATTGCGTCCCACATGGGGGTGTCTGTCGACGACATCGGGTTGGTCTCGGGCGCTTCGTCAAAGACCCGCTTGATCTCGACTGACGGCATCAGATCAGGACCAATCAACTCATTCAAGACACGATCGACATCGTTTTGGGTCTCGCCAGGCAGGATGCGGATATCGACGATGATCTCGGCGCTACTTGGAACCGTATTGACCTTGTCGCCCGCGTGCATGAGGTTGGGGCTAAAGGACATATGGCTACACGAATGCAAGTTTCGAGCCATGCCCGGCGGCAACTCGGCCAAGATGTCGTTGATCAGCGCGGGGTCGAGCAGGCGACGCTGGGCCTCGTCGTCGAAACCCAAGGCGGCGACCCGGTCGGCGAACATCTTGTCGAGCTTTGGCGTGGCGTCGTACTCGGCCAAGCGCTGCACGATCTTGGCCGCCTTCACCATTGCGTTGTCGGTTGCATAGGGCATCGAACCGTGGCCCGGGGTGCCATGCACAATGATGCGCCGAGCCGCACCCTGCTTCTCGCCGGTGGTCAGCAGGACTGTGGTGCCGTTCGGGCCGGTAGATGGTGTGCCTCCGTATTCGGTGAGGAGGTAGTCGCACCTCACCGCGTCCCAGTAGTCGTCGACGATGGGTTTGGCGCCATGAAGGCCGCCCGCCTCTTCGTCGGCGACGGCAAAGTAGATGATGTCGCCCGGGTAGCGCTTCCCTGAGGTGATGATCTCCTTGAACGCAACGGCCATCGATGCCGTCAGGTTCAACATGTCGACTGCCCCACGGCCCCAGACCTCGGGTGTGCCATCGTCGTTGGTGATGAGCTCGCCACCGAAGGGATCGTTTCGCCAGCCCTCAGGGCTGACAGGAACCACGTCGGTGTGGCCCATCAGGCACACCGACGGTGCTGAAGGGTCCGTACCGCTGTACCGGGCCACGACCGAAGTGCGACCCGGCGCCAAGGTGATGGTCTCGATGTCGACGCCGGTGCCCTCAAGCTCGCCGAGCAGCAACTGTGCGGTGCGGTCTTCGTGTCCCGACCCGATCGTCCCGTCGTTGACGCACTGATTGCGGATCATCTGCTGCAGCAGCTCGACGGTGTGGTTCGTCAGGGTCTCGATCGATGTCGCCATCGGGCGAGCGTAGCCTGACCGCCTGCGCAGATCGTCAGCGAGGTGTCAGGTGAAGGTCAGTCCTTCGAAGTCGCCTGACGTTCGCCACTGCTCGATGTAGTCGAAATAGGCAACTGGCCCGTCGGGGTACCCAAGGCGACCCAACAATCCGGCTCGGCCGGAGTCTTGGCCCTCATTGTTGTAGTAGCCGGGAGTGCAGTCGGCGGCGCCAGCAAAGCTTCGTCCACCGACCTCCAGCTTGTCGACCCAGTCGGCTTGGGCTTCGGCGGTCACCTCGACGCGGTTCGCGCCAGTGGCCTCGGCATGGGCCACGATCGTTGCGATCGTGTTGGCCGAGTCAGTCAGGTTCGACGGCACGTTCGAGATCAGGTTTGCGCCTTGGGCCGGGCTCACGATGAACGCGTTCGGGAAGCCGTGCACATGAACCCCATGGAGCGACACCATGCCATCGGCCCACGTGGCCGACAGCCGTTCGGTGCGGCCCAACACATCGAACCCAGAGCGGCGCGCGTAGTCAGTGCCGACCTCGAAACCAGACGCGTAGATGATGCAGTCGAGGTCGTAGTGCGTGCCGTTCACCCACACACCAGTTGCGTCGATGCGTTCGACGCCTTGCCCGTCAGTGTCGACGAGGTGGGTGTTCGGATTGTTGAACGCGTCGAGGTACTCGTCGTGGAAGCAGGGGCGTTTGCAGAGCTGGCGATACCAGGGCTTCAGGGCCTCTGCGGTCGCCGGATCGGCCACGATGGCGTCGACACGAGCACGGATCTCGGCCATCTTTTCGTCGTCGCTCTCGTGGTAGGCCCGCTCCATGGCCTCAGGAGTGAACTCGCCGAGCTCGATCACCTTGTCGCGAATGCGCTGGGAGATATCGGTCCAACCGTCCTTCACCAGGTCCTCGTCGGTGAATCCGCCGGTCTGCAGGATGGTGAAGTTGCGCTTCCACTCTTCTTGCCAACCGGGTTCGAGTGAGGCGAACCAGTCGGGGTCGATCGGGGTGTTGTTGCGAATATCGATCGACGACGGGGTTCGTTGGAAGACGAACAACTCGCCACACGCCCGAGCCAGGTGGGGGATGGCCTGAACCGATGTCGCACCCGTGCCAATGATGCCGACCCGCTTGTCGGCGAGGCCCTCCATCAACGCGCCAGCGGGGTTACCGCCCGTGTACTCATAGTCCCAGCGGCTGGTGTGAAAGCTGTGTCCCTCGTAGCTCTCGATTCCGGTAATTCCCGGGAGCTTGGGCCGGTGCAGAGGGCCCGTACCCATACCGATGAATTTGGCCCGCATCTCGTCACCGCGGTTGGTCGTGATGACCCAACGCGACGCCTCGTCGTCCCACACCACGTCGGTCA
>CAYGMW010000182.1:0-3460 GCA_964350975.1 uncultured Acidimicrobiales bacterium
CCTTGCAGGTCGGCGATGGCGACGAGTCCGACGCCCCAGAGATCGTGACCACTTACGCCAATGGAACCAGGTTGGCGTTCAGCAACTCTGTCGGGGGCAATGTCGGGTTTGCCGACATTTCTGACCCTGCCAACCCGGTGTTGCTTGCACCGCTTGACATCGCCGGCGAACCCACCGCTGTATCGGCTCTCGGTGAGTACTTGCTCATCGGCGAGGTCGACGCGGCCTCGACCTTGGTTGCGCCCGATGGCAACCTCATCATCGTCGACACCGCCGACAACAGCATTGTTCGGACCATCGACCTCGGCGGTCAGCCCGACTCGGTCGCGGTCAGCCCCGACGGCACCTTTGCCGCAGTCGTGATCGAAAACGAACGCGACGAGGATCTCGCTGTGGGTGGCGAGGACGGCGCATTGCCCCAGGCACCAGCGGGCGCACTCATCGTGGTCGACACCTCCGATGCTGACCCGGCCAACTGGACCACGGCCACCGTCGACATGACCGGACTCACGGGAGAGAACGAGCCCACCGACCCTGAACCAGAGTTTGTCGACATCAACTCGGCGAACAAGGCCGTGGTGAGCCTCCAAGAAAACAACGCTCTCGCCATCGTCGACCTGGCGACCGCCACAGTTGACGTCAGCTTCAGCGCTGGTCAGGTGTCCCTGCCGAACGTCGACATCACTGAGGACGACATCATCGACTTCGACGGTTCGATTGTTCGGGAGCGCCAGCCCGACTCGGTCAGCTGGATCGGAACCACGATGTTCGCCACCGCGAATGAGGGCGACATCCCTCACCTTGCTGGCACCATCGGCGGCGATGACGGTGGCAGTCGAGGCTTCACCGTGTTCGACACGACCGGCCAGGTCATCTACGAATCAGGCGAGTCCTTCGAGTACGCGGCGATGGCCGCGGGACACTTCCCGCTCGGCCGGGCCGAGAACAAGGGCATCGAACCCGAAGCCATCGACTACGCAACCTTCGGCGACGCCGACTTGCTGTTCGTTGGCGCCGAGCGGGCGAACCTCGTCGGTGTCTACGACGCATCGAACCCCCAAGCGCCTCAGCTGCGCCAGCTGCTGCCGACCGGCATTGGCCCTGAAGGTCTGCTGGCGATTCCGAGCCGTGACCTGCAGGTCGTGCCCAACGAAGTCGACGAGGTGTTCTCGTCATCATTGATGATTTACCAGCTCGTCGATGGTGCGCCGACCTACCCCGAGTTGATCTCAGGTGAGGGCCTCACCCGATTCCCCATCCCGTTCGCGGCCCAGTCCGGGCTGGCGGCATCGCCAACGGATGCCAGCCGGGCCTATTCGGTGCAGGACTCGTTCTTTGCTGACTCGCGGATCTTCCACATCGACGTCTCGACCACTCCCGCAACCGTGACTGGTACCACCGCCCTCGTTGATGGCAATGGCGACCAGGTCAGCGTGGACCTCGAAGGTGTTGCTGTCGACCCGACGACCGGCGGCTGGTGGGTTGCTTCCGAAGGAGGGGTTCCGAACAGCGCACCCTCGACGGCTAACGCAATCCACCGTGTTGCGCCAAACGGCACGGTCACCGAGACCATCACCTTGCCCGCCGACCGCCAAGCTTGCTGGACGTCATCGGCTGACGATCTGGCCAACACGGGTCGTCGGAACTTGCGCTTTGGTTTCGAAGGCGTCACTGTTGCCCCCGACGGAACCCTTTGGGTAGCCCAACAACGTGAGTGGGACGACTACGTCGGTGCGTCATGCACCCAGTTCAACGACGCAGCCGGCACCACTGCTTTGTGGCGCTACCTGCCTGAAACTGGTGCGTGGGAACAGTATCCCTACGTCCTGGACGATCCATCGTCGGCGGGCGGCTGGGTTGGCCTGTCGGAAATCACGGCGTATGGCAACAACACCTTCTTGGTCGTCGAGCGCGACAACCAGATCGGCACCAACGCCGAGGTCAAGCGGCTCTACACCGTCACCGTGCCGTCAACACCAGGCCCCGTGGTGAAGGGCGATGTCGTCGACTTGTTGCCGGCACTCGAGGCGACCAACGGCATCGTTCTCGACAAGGTCGAAGGCGCCATGGTGACCTTGGACGGCGATCTGTGGATCAGCACCGACAACGACGGTGTTGACGACCATCCTGGCGAGTCGTTGTTCCGGAACCTTGGCCAAGCGTCGACCCTCGTGGACGCCGGTCGCCAGGGATACTGGATCGCGACCGCCGCTGGCGATGTCAGTTCCTTTGGTGACGCTGGTGCGGTCTCGGCCGCCGGGGCCACCGTGGTCGATATCGCAGCGACCTCAGATGGCTCTGGCCAATGGGTTCTCAAGGCGAACGGTCAGATCTCGGTATCTGGGTCGGCGGCTTCGGTCGGCTCGGTCAACGTGAGCACGCTGGCCGAGGGCGAAACCCTGGTTGCGATCGTTCCTCGTTTGCAAGGCGACGGAGCCTGGGTGGTGACAAGCCGTGGTCGGGTCATCGCTCTTGGCGCAGCACCATTGATGGCCGGCGTCGAATCGCTTGCTCTTGGTGGGCCCGTCGTCGATGCGGCACTGTCGGCCTCGGGCGCCGGTTTGTACATGGCGGCCAGCGACGGCGGTGTGTTCACCAGCGGCGACGCGGCCTTCTTGGGCTCGATGGGCGGCACTGCTCTGGTTCAGCCGGTGGTGGCCATGGCGGCTGACCCCGACGGCTCGGGGTACTGGCTCTTTGCTGCCGACGGCGGGGTGTTTGCCTTCTCGGCTCAATTCCGCGGCAGCCTTGGCGGTATCAACTTGGCGTCGCCGATCGCAGGCGGCACCTCCTACGGGCACGGTTATGTGATGGCCGGTGGCGACGGCGGCGTATTTGTCTTCGCCAACGAGCCATTCGAGGGTTCCCTCGGTGCCACTCCCCCAGCGAGCGCAGTGGTCGGTATCGCAGCTTTTGCTCGATAGCTGCACCAAACCTGAGCCATGACGATCGATGCGCCGCCGAGATCACCTCGGCGGCGCATCGTCGCGCCCGGTCCACAAATCCGCTCCTGCCACCGAAAACTGGGGTTGGGACCCCGAGAATCGGTGGCAAGACGAAGGGTTGGGGTTGGCGATAGGTGACTACACTGGCCCACGCATGACCGCAGTCTCTGGCGACACCTCCAAGTCGAACGAAGTCGCCGCCGATGAGGCCAGCGAGCGGATGTTTTCAACGTCGCTGTTCGTGTCGGGTGTTCGCTGCCTTTTGGCCTACATCGTCTTCCCGTGGCTACTTCCGGCGCTCGGTTTGGCGTCTGGTGTCGCCCCGGCGATCGGCATTGCGATCAGCCTGATCGCCATTGGGTTCAACGTGTACAGCATTCGGCGTTTCCGCTCATCGCAGCATCCCTGGCGCAAGCAGGTGATCGGCCTCAACGTCGTCATCATTGTGCTGCTGAGCGTCATGCTCGTGGTCGACGTCACCCAGCTCACATAACGACGCCGAATCGCGCCACCGC
>CAYGMW010000182.1:3560-7266 GCA_964350975.1 uncultured Acidimicrobiales bacterium
ATGCTCGTGGTCGACGTCACCCAGCTCACATAACGACGCCGAATCGCGCCACCGCCCGCTCGAACTCATCGAGTTCGCGCGGGCGGTGCCTTTCAGATCATTGCGCCAGTGTTAGGCAGTGCACTCATGGCGTCCATCGGCGGGACCCCCGCGCACGATCATCGTCGCTGGTGGCAAGGTGTTGCCTGGAAGCGAGTTGAAACCGGCATTCACCGTCGCAATCCATTGATCGGCACTGCGAACATTGATCGACACGGCACCGACAACGCCACCGACGAAGACGTTGTAGGTCGTCGTGCCGTCGAACGCCACTGCTGCAACAACGGAGCAATACGGGCCGACAGGGTGCGCAAGATCCACGAGGTCGAGACGGGCGGCCTGGCCTGACCTGATGTTGCGGTAGTCAACAGTGCCAGCGGCACAGTTGGGGACGAGCGTCTCAGCGTGGGCGTCGATGTTCTGCCAACGTCCAGTTTGGCCGTCGATGACCGTGACATAGTCGCCGCGACCGTGGAAGACGCTGGTAACAGCGAATCGACCACCACACAGGGGCAGCTCGATCTCGTTGGAGTCTCGGAAGTAGATCCGCACGTTACTCCAGCCTGCCGGTGTCGCCCCTGTGGCAAGCTCGGCGGCCATGACAGCGCTGTAGTCGACATCACCGTTGTTGTCGGTGCGCACCATGTACAGCACATGATCGCCGTCGGTGGCCAGGACCACGATGTTCTGCACCGTGCCGGGTTGACGTTCGAAATCAACGTTCGCGAACCAGGCCGTGTTGCAGCCATAGGTGCCAGGGTGCGCCCCGCCTCGGATCACGACCTGGTCACCAACCTGACCAACTTCGTTGACGATGGGTAGTTCGGTAATGGTCCGCGCCCATCGGCCGGCCTGACGCAGGTTGATGGACTCTGCGCCCTCGGCTCCATACAGGCGCTGTTCGTAGCTGTGAACCTGATCGCCGCTGTTGCGCAGCCACCGTGGGCCACCAATGCAGATTGGCTCTTGGCTGGCCAGGAACTTGCCTTCGTTGTTACCTCCGAAAAGGTTCACGGTGCCGGCGGGCAACTGACAACCCTCCATCTTGAAGTGGAGCTCGGCGCCCTTGCGAGCCGTCCAGTTCTCGTTCGAGGCGACATCGGCGGTGTATGTCTCGCCCGGATTGAGGGTGGCCTTCGTGACCGCACGGTTGAGACCCGGCGCCCACATCTTGATGCGAAGCTGCTCAATGTCACCGTTGTTGACAAAGGTGTAGGTGCCGCAGTTGTCTGCGGCCGAGGCCGTGTCAGCCTCGACGATGGCCAGGACACCCATGGACAAGGTTGCGGCGAGCGCGGCGACAACGAAGCGCCGGAATCGTGTGATCATTTTTCTCACTCTTTCGTGTGATGTTGTGATGCCGCAACACCAATATGGCCACGCAGAGTGGTCATGTCAACACAAAGAGTTAAGTTTCGGACCGTTTGGTCCGATGCCCGCGCTTCTTAGGTCAGAGGTTCAGTCGGCGCTTTAGTCGCCCTCTTCGAACTCGTACTGAGGGTCGATCACCCAAGACCCCACCGACGCATCACCGCTCGGTGCGCCTGCTGCGATCCACGCGGCAACGGCCTCAGACGTGGCGAGGTTCGCTGTTCGGCCAAGGAAGATCCGTTCTCCACCCGTGCGCACCACGACAACATTTGACGCGCTGCACAGCGCCAGACAGTCCGTGGTTCTGACCGATCCACCCGCGCTCGCGGCGGCAGCAGTGAGCAACGCCAGTTGGGCGTCGTGGTCGAACCCAGGATGTTTCGGGCCCCCACATCGGCCTCCTCGACACACGGTGACCGACAGGCTCGACCTGCGAGTCATCGCCGGGCCACCATCTCGATCTCGACCGACGCTCCGAGCGGCAGCCCAGCAACCGCCACCGTGGTGCGGGCAGGGAAGGGCTCGGCGAAGTGCTCGCGGTAGGCCACGTTCATGGCGTCGAAGTCGGCCATGTCGGTGAGAAACACGTTCACCTTCACCACATTGGCCTCGGTCATGGCCCCGTTGGCCAACACTGCGAACAGGTTGGCAAAACACTGCCGTGTCTGGGTCCCAACATCGCCAACGACGAGTGCACCGGTGACTGGGTCAATGGGCGTTTGCCCTGACAGGTAGACCATCTCGCCGGGTTCGACGACCACGCCGTGGCTGTAGGGGCCAACAGCCGTGGCAGTTGGGCTGGTCAGGGTGCGGCGAGACATGTCCAAACGCTACCGGACCGGCGAGCCGGCCCTAACGGAACGAAAAGACCGCACCGCTCGACGACGGCAGCGGCGCAATCATGCCCCGCTTGGCCAGGATCGGCATCACACCCTCACCGAACCAGTACGCCTCCTCGAGGTGGGGGTATCCAGAGAAGATGAACTCGTCGAACCCGGCCTCGGCGTACTCGGCAATCCGGTCGGCAATGTCGTCATAGGAACCAACCAGTGCCGTGCCCGCTCCACCGCGCACGAGGCCAATCCCGGCCCACACATTGGGGTGGATTTCGAGATTGTCCCGACGCCCGCCATGCAGCTCAGCCATACGCCGCTGACCTTCGGACATGGTGGTTCGGAAGTCCTCTTGGGCCTTGTCGATCGCGTCCTGGTCGATGTGTTCGAGCATGGCGTTGGCCACGGCCCACGCCTCATCGGCGGTTGGTCGAGCAATCACGTGGAACCGGATGCCGTAGGTGAGCGTCCGACCCTTTGCTGCGGCCAACGCCTTGACGGTCTCGATGCGTTCGCTAGCAGCCGCAGGCGGTTCGCCCCAGGTGAGATACACGTCGACATGGCCCGCCGCAACATCGAGCGCGGCCGGCGACGCACCGCCGAAGTACACCGGCGGGATCGGGTTCGGCGCCTCACGAGTCGTTGCACCCACGACGTTGTAGTAGGTGCCCTCGGCGCTATAGGGCTCATCGCCCCAAGCCTTGGTCATGATGTCGAGGAACTCGCCGGTGCGTTCGTAGCGGCTGTCCTTGTCGAGCCAGTCGCCGAAACGGTTGAGCTCGCGGGGTTCGGCGCCGGTGACGATATTGATGAGCAGGCGACCATCCGACATGCGCTGATAGGTCGACGCCATCTGGGCCGCCAGCGTCGGCGACAAGAAGCCGGGCCGGAACGCCACCAAGAACTTGATCCGCTTCGTCAGCGGAATCAGGGCTGCGGTGGCCAACCAGGCGTCCTCGCAGCCCGTGCCGCATGGGGTGAGCATGGCTTCGTAGCCCAACTGGTCGCACGCCGTGGCGATCTGGGCGAGATACGCGTGCGACGGGGGTCGATTATGGGCGTCGTCGCCATCGGGCAGCACGTCACGCGAGTCGCCGCCGGTGGGTAGGAACCAATGGACCTTCAACATGACGACAGCACCTTCAACATGACGACGTCCCCTTCGGCGTGAGCCAGCGCACATTAGCTCCCGCCTAGCAACGACCCAAGCAGATCAAATTCAGTGACCGATCAGTTGTTCTGGCAAGGTGGAGCGGCTGCTTCCACATCCGTGCAGCATCAGGGGGCCACACATGGATTTCGACTTTCCAGACAGCGACGACCCTCGACGCCATGAGGTGCGCCAGTGGTTGGCCGACAACCCCAACCCGACCGGTCGGCAGATGGCCGAAGCCGGGTGGGTGGTCCCGCACTGGCCCGCCCCGTTCGGCCGCAACGCCGACCCGATGACCCAGCTGCTCATC
>CAYGMW010000183.1:0-4505 GCA_964350975.1 uncultured Acidimicrobiales bacterium
CTCCGGTGACGAGCGCTCCGCCAGTCAGGCCGAGCATCGATGCCTCGTTGGCGGTGAGGTCGTCGCCCGAGATGCCAAGGAAGCCGTGATCGACGTATCCGCTGGTCATCAGGTCAACAGCAACGTCGTACGCGATCTCGACCGGGGTGGCAAAGCCAAGTCCCTCAGTGCCGATATCGCTCACGGCAACGAGGGTGGTGATCCCGATGAGGGCTCCGTTAGCGTCGAGCAGGGCCCCGCCTGACGAACCTGGGGCAATCGGGGCATCGGTTTGGACGAGGTCATACAACCGCCCACCACCGGGGATCGCGAGGCTTCGACCGACTGCGGAAATCACACCGACCGTGACGCTGGGCCCGCCTTCGAGTCTCAGCGGCGAACCAATCGCGACGGCGGGCTCGCCCACTCTGAGCTCGGCGGTTGAGCCCATGACGACCGGGCGAACGGTGCGACCTTCGAAGTCGGCCAGGATCACGGCGATATCGGTGAGTGGGTCAGAGCCAACAACTTGGGCGCTGTAGCGGTGGCCATCGGTGGTGATGACGGCAAGCGCGAATGCTTCAGCGACCACGTGGTGGTTGGTGACGATGTGGCCGTCGTCGCGGATCACGACACCTGACCCCGCTCCGGTGACGGTGCCGAGGGCGTTGGTGACCTCGACGCCGACGATGCTCGGCTTGGTCACATCAGCAATGAGGGCCACATCGACGACGCCCTGGGTCTGGCTCGACACAAGCCGAGCGACCGGTTCGGCGAGCTGGCGTTCGACGACACGCTCAGTGAGCGTTGTGGAGTTTGGGCCGAGGAGCACCATTGTTCCTGCTGCCAGGGTCGCGCCGGCCAAGGCGGCGGTGACGCCAACCAAAACAAGCGGCCTCCAGGTCGCGGAACTCAGCCAGGCGCCGGCGGACGGTGCCCCCGCCACGGCAGGGGTGGTGGCACCGGCCCGGCCGAGGGCAACCTCGCTTGGGTGGCGCCAGATGCGGTCCTCGAGCGGGAGCGGTGCTGTTGGTTCGAGGTCGTCGTCGGCTTCGTCGCCGAGTTCGCGCCACCATCCAAAGGGCTCGTGTTGGGTGCCGTCGTCAGGTCCGATTTGGTTGTCGTCATCGTCGGGCACAGGCACGAACGCTGACTGTAGCGAGGAACTGCGCTGAGGTGACCGCGCGCGTTCGCTGTCGCTCAGGGTGGTTGGGCGCATACGATGGCATGTTGTGCATGAACCAAGCGGTGACACGTGGCTGGCGTTGACCGACTCGCCCCTCAACATTGGCATCGCTCACGACTGGGCGGTTCGGGCCGATTGTGGCGCCGTTGTTGTTTTTAGCGGCACGGTGCGAGATCACGCCGAACATCGCACGGGCGTCTCGGTGATCGAATACGAAGCCTACGAGTCTCAGGTGGTTCCGAAGCTTGGCGACATCGATTCTGCGCTGCGGCAGTCGTTCCCCGACGTTGGCCGGGTGGTTTTGTGGCATCGGGTGGGCGAGCTTGGCTTGGGCGAAGTGTCTGTTGTTGTCGCGGTGAGCAGCCCTCATCGGCCAGCCGCGTTCGAGGCGGCCCGCTTCGGCATCGATGCCCTCAAAGCTACGGTTCCGATCTGGAAGCGCGAGACCTGGGAGGGTGGAACCGACTGGGGTCTCGCCGCGACCGACATCACCGACGTCGCCAGCTTGGTCACTCCGCCGAGGGCCGATTAATGCAAAATGCTGCCTTTTTGCTCATTGCCGTGGCCATCATGGCCGTTGGTCTACTGGTGATCGCTGTCTGGAACCACTCGCGTCGACCTCGCGAGCACGACGGAATCGAGCAGTTCCGCGCTGCGATTCATGCGTTGTCCACCCATGGGTCGAACAATCGGGCCACCTCACGTCGACGAAAGCAGACGCGCTGATGTCTCGCGACCTGGCGATCGATCTCGGAACCGCGAACACCCTGGTGTACGAAGACGGCCGCGGCATTGTGCTCAACGAGCCGTCGGTGATTGCGATGGACGAACGATCGGGCAATGTGCTCGCAGTTGGCCGAGAGGCCTGGCAAATGATCGGGCGCACCCCGGCGCACATCATCGCGGTTCGTCCCCTTCGCAAGGGCGCAATCACCGACTTTGACACCACCCAGCGCATGATCCGTCTGATCTTGCAGCGGGTGGGTGTGGGCCGCTTTGGCAAGACCCGCGTCGTGATCTGTGTTCCGTCGGTCATTACCGCCGTCGAGCGTCGTGCGGTGACAGAAGCAGCCCGTCGGGCTGGCGCGTCGGCGGTTCGCCTGATCGAACAGCCCATGGCGGCTGCCATTGGCGCGGGCCTTCCTATCCACGAACCGGTGGGTTCCATGGTGATCGATATCGGTGGCGGTACGACCGAGACGGCCATGATTTCTCTGGGTGGCATCGTTGCCATCAAGGCCATCCGGATGGGTTCGTTCGAAATCGACGCGGCCATGCAAGCCCATGCTCGTCGGGCTCACGGGGTGGCCATTGGTGAGCGCACGGCCGAAGAAATCAAGGTTGCGATTGGTTCGGCTTGGCCCGAAACCGATGCGCTGGCAGCTGAGATTCGTGGCCGCGACCTCACCACCGGGTTGCCGCGCACGTTCATTCTCGAACCACAACAGGTTCGTGAGGCCATGTCTGAAGTGGTCGATGCCATGGTCGAGTCGGTGTTGGGATGCTTGTCGTTGGCCCCACCGGAGTTGGCCCAAGACCTCATCATCAACGGCATTCACCTGGTTGGTGGTGGTGGCATGTTGCGCGGTCTCGATCAGCGGATTGCCCAAGCTGCGGGAGTCCCCGTGCGGGTTGTTGAGTCGCCCTTGGAGGCTGTGGTGCTCGGCGCTGGGCGCATGCTCGAGAACTTCGACAGCCTCGACAGCGTGTTCATGGGTTCGCGCGACCTGCCCAAGTAGGCGGCACCAGCCGGGCGGGCTGCGGTGCGACAATGGTCGACGTGCGTGTTTCGTCGCTGCCAGCGCAGCCCCTGCGGTTTTCGTTGTTGGCGTGTCTCGTTGTCGTCGGCCTCCTAGCGAGCGCGTGTTCGTCGCCTGAACCCGATGTTGCTGTCCCGCTCGTTGTCGAGGTGCCGCGCCAGCCAGCGCCACCACGAACTGCCGGATTCGACACCACGACGTTCCGGCTCGGGGTGATCGCCGACCTCACCGGCCCCGAAGCCGCCGCCAACCGGATGGTGCTGGCCGGTGTCGAGGCCTATTGGTCGACGGTGAACGCCCTTGGCGGAATCGACGGGCGGTTCCCCGTCGAGTTGGTGGTCCGCGACGTCGGCGGCGATGCCCCCGCTGCTGACGCAGTGCGGGCCTATAGCGAGCTCGAGCCCGAGGTCGCGATGTTTGCCCTCGTTGGAGGCACCGCGGTGATCGACGCGGTGCGCGAGCTGGCGAGCGCCGATGAGATCTTGGTTGCACCGTCAACCCGGCAATCGACATGGGCCCAGATCGACGCACTGCTGCCCATGGGTGCGCCGTACGCGGCCGAGGCGTTGTCGGGTGTGTCGTGGATGAGCCGCGACGATGTCGAGCCGGTTCAGTGGTGCGCGACGGTCGACCCGTCGCTTGTTGCCCAAGACGAACTGGTCGGTGTGCTGCTGGCTGAGGTGGCGCTGGACACAATCGGGCCAATCGCGACCTTTGATGTCAGCCAACTCGGTGTTGATGCCGCAATCGAGGGTGTTGTGGCCGGCGGCTGCGACCGGGTGTGGCTGGCCAATAGCGCTGCCAACGCGAATGCGTTGATTGAGGCCTTGGCGGCTACTGATGTGGCCATCGAGGTCGGGGTCGGAAGCGAGGTCTCGCTACCGTTGCCTGCGGACACACTCGACTGGGCGTCACAGTGGTTGGTCGTGGCGACGGACGCTCCGTCGTGGGGAGATGACGCCACTGGTTCGGTGGTGTTGAGGGCGGCCGTCGACGACTATGCCCCTGACGTGCGGCCCAATCCTTGGATCCGATTCGGCTTCGTGTCGCAGTACCCGGTTGACGTGGTTCTGCGGACCGCCGCAATTGCCGTCGATGTGTCGCGTCCGGCGTTGTGGACAACTGCGAGCAATCTCACCGCGATCAACGCTGGTGGCCTCGCAGGCTCGTTCGACCGAACAGGAGGCCTCGCAGGGATTCCCCGCGAGATATCGGTTCATGCCATCGATCTCACTGCTGGCGACCCGCTTGGGTTGAGGCTGATCGAGCGCTACGAGGCATCAGTGTCTGGTGCCCTCGACGATCTGTGGGTCGATTCGGCCGGATAGTCGACAGCCGATGGCTCGCCGTCACGACATCAGGTCCTCGGCGGCTTGGCGTACTTGCCAGTCTCGGTCGTCGAGCGCTCGGTTGAGCGCCTCGTCGACCTCTGGGCCGTCGTAGGACACGAGTGCCAGCACGGCGCGCCGGCGCACCGCTGGCTTGTCCGTGGTACCCCGCAGGATTGCAACGAGTGAGCTTGGGGCGCCGATGGCTCCGAGCGCGGCCAACGCGGCTTCGCGAACCAGAGCCTCGGGGTG
>CAYGMW010000183.1:4605-7139 GCA_964350975.1 uncultured Acidimicrobiales bacterium
TCGCCGCGGTGGCCAGCCAGGGCGATGGCTGCCGCGACGTCGTCCATGGTCACGAGACGATGGACGACATCAAGATTGCAGCGCCGGCGATGAGCGCGCCGATGCTGGCCGCGATCAAGACGCCCCCGATCAGGCCGATCGCCGCGAGGCTGGCGAGCGAAAAGATGCGCTTGTACAGCGGGGCGGGCCGGTACTGCTCGTGCCAACCGCGAGCCGCAGTGCGTCGGCGCATGTACCAGTTGCCCTGAATGGCTGGTGTGGTCGGCCGGATGGCCACCGGGTCGGCGGCACTGGCTCGTGAAGCCTGCGGAGAGGAAGAACTCGTGCCCTGGGTGGGTTGATTCACCGTGACATCCTTCCGACATGTGATTGTGGGGCGCTGATCTTTACCATCGGCACTTCCGTGACAGGCTGGAGGCCCCAGGCTCGAGGAGGGCCAGCGATGATGACCCATACCGAGCCATCGAGCGAGAGCGTATCGGTCGACCCCGATCAGCGGCGTCGTTCGTCGACGTGGGCCAAGGTCGTGATGGTCGTCGCGGGGATCTTGGGTATTTCGCTGGTGGCGGGTTCGATCATCACGGTGCCGTACTACTCGCAGTCGCCAGGTTCGGCAACACCGCTCGAAGATCTCATCGTGGTGGATGGGGTTCCGGTGTATCCAAGCGATGGAGACGTCTTCTTCACCACGGTCCGCCTCGCGGGCGAGTTGTCAGCCCTTGAGTACGTGGCGGCGCGCTTCGATGATGCTGTGGTCGTCAGGCATCGAGATCAGGTGCTCGGCAACCAGACTCGTGACGAACAACGCCAGCAGAACCTGGAACTTATGTCGCAGTCTCAGGAGCTGGCGAAACGGGTCGCTCTTGAGTACTTGGGCTACGACGTTGTGGTCGAGATCGGTGGCTTGATCACTGTGGTTGAAGAGGGTTCACCGTCGGAGGCAGTGGTGTTTCCTGGCGATGTCATCACCTCAGCAGGCGGGGTCGTCGTCACAACCAGCGCCGACTTGGTCGCCCAGATTCAGCAGCGTCGGCCAGGCGACGTGCTCGAACTCGTCCTCAACCGTTTCGACTCCGAGAGCGACGAGACGACTGAGGTTTCGACCGAGGTGGTGCTCGGTACGGGGCCCGACGACTCGGCCCGCATGGGGGTTGGCGTGTCGACCGCGTTCGATCTCACCGAACTTCCGATCGATATCGAGATCGACACCAACCGAGTGGGCGGACCATCAGCTGGGCTGGCCTTGTCGCTGTCGTTGCTCGACTTGTTGACCGAGGGCGAGCTGACCGGCGGTGTCGACGTGGCCACGACGGGCACCATCGATGTGCTTGGCAATGTGGGGCCCATCGGCGGTGTCGAGCAGAAGGTCCACGCGGTACGGCGAGCCGGAATTGACCTGTTTCTGGTTCCGGTTGACGACTATGCGGCCGCGCTGACGGCCGCTGGTGATGACCCCGACTTTGAGATCGTGCCGGTCGCGACGTTCGAAGAAGCTGTGCAGGTGCTCGCTGATCGTGGTGGCAATGGGCTGGAGTGGCACAACAGCATCGAAGCTGCGTGATCCACAGCTATCGGCAACGGTGCCAGCGAATCGGGCTGCTGTTACGTACCCTGACGCACCATGGCTTCTGACGATGGTCGATTGACTCCGGACGAGGTTGCAGGACAGGAGTTTTCGCACGGTTTCCGGGGCTACGACGTCCATCAGGTCCGGCGGCATCTTCAAGCAACCGCATCTGAGATGGCGCGTCTCCACGCCGAAGTCGCGCGCCTCGAGGCCAACGTTGCCGATCTGAACCAGCGGTCGGCGGACCCTGCCCCCCTGACTCGTGCGCAGGTCACTGATCGGGTGGGCGAAGAAGCGGCGCGGGTGTTGCGGTCGGCCGAGGAAGCTGGCCAAGAGATCCAGGCGAGGGCCCAGGCCAATGTCGAGCGGATGTTGCGCGATGCCCGCACCGAGGCGGCCAAGCTGCGTTCTGACGCCCAGCGCGATGCAGCTGAAATGTTGGAGCTGGCCGAGCTGGCCAAGGCCGATGCCGATTCTGAAACCGCCGACATGAGGCGGAGTGCCGCGGCAGAAGCTGAGCGGGTGCGTTCGGAATCCTTGGTGGCGGCCCGCGAGATGGTGGCAGAGGCCAAAACGGCGCGTCGGGCCATGTTGGTTGATCTGGCCGAGCGGCGGCAGAGTTCGCGCCGCGAGCTGGTGCAGCTTCGGGCCGGAATCGATCAGCTCCGCGAGAGCTATGACCAGTTGAGGTCGTTGCTCGAGGGGTCGATCCTGGTTGCCGACGAAGCAGTCGAAGACGCCCGGCGCGCGGCAGTGAACGCAGCCGCCCAGTTCGACCGAACCGACGACGATGACGACCTCGCTGCGGCTCATGCTGCCCTGACGGGTGACTTGCCCGAGGTTGTCTTCCCCCAGGTCTTTGTGCCCGAGCCCGAACCAGAACCTGAGCCGGAACCAGCGCCAGAGCCGGCGCCAGAGCAGGATCCGGAGCCCGCGCCAGAGCATGCGCCAGCGGATCAGAAGGAGA
>CAYGMW010000184.1:0-7057 GCA_964350975.1 uncultured Acidimicrobiales bacterium
TCTACACCGCGAGCGGCGAACTGCTCATCTCGCCTATGCAAGAAGGCCTGATTCGACCAATGCGAAGCAAGGACGACGCGGCAGGCTGAATCGCGGCCCGGCCTACGGTTCGTGATTGATCAGGTGGGTGGCGGCGTTATCGAAATAGGCGACGACCTGGGCCTCAACATCAGGGTCGAGCCCACCGGCTGCCAACGCCGCACACATGTGGCCAAACCAGGCGTTGCGTTCGGCGGCACCAATCGCGAACGGGGCGTGACGCATCCGCAGACGAGGATGTCCTCGCTGCTCGCTGTAGGTCCCCGGACCACCCCAGTACTGCACCAAAAACCCGACCATATGGTCACGCGACTCGGTGAGGTCCTCTGGATACAAGGGCCGAAGCACCGGGTCGGTGTCGACCGCGTCATAGAAACGATCAATCAGGTCAACGAACCAGTCGCGGCCGCCCACGATCTCATACAGAGACGCCACCTAGGCCTCCGGTGAGTAGCGATACACATTGGTCTCGCGGGCTACGAAACCAAGCCGTTGATAGAGCCGATTCGCAGCCTCGCGGCTGGGACGAGATGTCAGGTCGACGGTCTTCGCCCCGAGCGACGCCGATAGTTCAAGCGCCGCCGTGTTCAGCTTGGCCCCGACGCCCTTGCCACGGGCCGCGTCGTCTACGACGACATCTTCGATCCAGGCCCTGACCCCCGTCGGTATCGGAAACACCACCAGGGTCAACGACCCAAGGATGGTGGCACCCTCGCGAGCCACCAGCAGATGACAGGCGTCAGAGTCGATGATGGCCTGCAGGCCTGTCGCTCCCGGAGGCGGCGACGAACGCGAGAGCTGGGGAATCAGGTGATCGAACGCGGCGACCAGCTCATCGCTGACCGTCGTCTCAACGGAGATCTCCACAGCTGACATCAGTACCTCAAGCAACGTTGACGGACTCATCAGCGTATGCGCCGACGTTCGCCACGGGTAGCGTGGTGCCGATGAATCACGTCGTTTGGCGCTCTCAACCCGAACTCTCAGAGCCTGTCATGGTGCTCGCTTTCGAGGGATGGAACGATGCGGGTGATGCCGCAAGCACGGCCCTGTCGTACATCGCACGCCGATTCGAAGCCAAGACGGTGGCCACAATCGACCCCGAACACTTCTTTGATTTCGGGTCGAACCGCCCGACCATTCGCCTTCGCGAAGGCACCACCCGAACCATCGAATGGCCCGAGGTGTCGTTCTCGGTCCTGCGCACCGACAACGACCGAGACGTCATTGTGTTGAGCGGACCAGAACCTCGTCTGCGGTGGCGCACGTTCTGCGACGAAATCGTCCAGGTCGCCCAGCAGCTCAACGTTTCGATGGCGATCAGCCTCGGCGCACTCTTGGCTGAGGTTCACCACGCCCGTCCGGTGTCGGTGTTCGGCGCCAGCGCCGACAGCGACCTGGCCACCTCGCTCGATCTGAGGCCCTCCACCTACAGCGGACCGACCGGGATTGTTGGCGTGCTCCAGGACGCTCTCCAGCGCGCCGGAATCCCATCGATGTCGCTGTGGGCATCAGTACCCACGTACGTCCCAAGCTCAACATCGCCCAAGGCCGCGTTGGCACTCGTCGAACGGCTCAGCTCGGTGCTCGATTTAGCCCTGATCGCCGGCGACCTGCAGATTGCTGCCAATCGCTACGAGCGCCAGATCGACGATCTGCTCGACGACGACGACGAGCTCGCCGACTACGCCCAACAGATACTGCTCGCCTCAGTCGACGGAGACGATGACGTCGAGGTCGACATCTCGAACCCGCTCGTCGACGCCGACGGCGAAGCCCTGATCGAAGACCTCGAACAGTTCCTCCGCGACCAGAACTAGCGGCCCTCGCGGGCTGAAGGCTCCCACGGGCGACGTCTGGGTAGATCGAACGACGGCACCACATCGTCGCCACGAATGGCGGCAAAGGCTTCGGCGGCCCAACGCTCGGCGCTTGCGATTGGCTGGGGCAAGTTCTGTGGACCAAACCAGCCAACTGCGGAGGTTTCGAGGGGATGGCCGTTGAGCTCGCCACCAACAGCGCGGCAGTAAAACACCAGCGAGTACAGCGGGATGTGTGTGAACCCGAGTCGCAAACCGTCAAGCACGCTGAGCAGCCGAACTGGCTCACACCAGATCCCGGTTTCTTCGAACACCTCCTTTTGGGCCACCTCCGCGGCGGAGTAGCCAACATCGGCCCAACCCGTCGGATACAGCCACACCCCTGAGTCAGACCGCTGGACCAGCAAGATTTCGCCCTGGTCGTTCCCGACCACCGCACCGACAGCGATCTTGGGGGTCACATAGCCAGGCACCCCCGCGACCACCGACTCAAGCCATTCGTGGGCAATCGTGCCGGGATGTACGTCGGTGTGACTGACGGCGCGCATCTCGGCCGCGACACCCAGGATCTCCTCGTACCGCTCGCGTTCGTACAGGCTCTGGGTGAACGCCAACCCGGTTCGGGCGACGGCCGCGAGCGATTCGGCCCAGGCCAGGAGTTGTTGACCGCTCACGGGCTCAGACATCAGCGCAACTCGCCCAGGGCGTGACGCAGACCCCGATCAATCTCGCGTTGCAGCTCACGGTTCAGGTTCGTGCCGTCGGGGGCTTTCACATAGAACGTGTCGACCGCTTCGGGGCCAATCGTCTGGACCTTGGCTGACCTCAGGTCGAGGCGCATATGGGCAAAGAAGCGAGTCACCCGATACAGCACGCCGATGAGGTCAGCGGTGTGCACCTCGATGATGCTGACTCCATCGGCCCCACCGGCAGGAAACCCGATCGAGGTTCGAACCTCAGCCGCCGACAGGGCCTTGCGCGAGTACACCTTGGCCCGTTCCTGAAGCCGGGCGTCGATCGCCAGACGGCCTTCAACCGCCGCCTGGATGGTCTCGATGACCGCCCCTGTGTCAATCCCGTGGTCAGGCAACTCGACTCGAAACTGCGACGCGGCCATACCAGCAGCAGACGAATACGCATCGGCTTGCAAAATGTCGAGACCCCTCAGCGCCAAACCACCCGCAACGCGAGAAAACACCCCCACATCGTCCGGAGCGACCACGGTGACGAGATCGTCGACGATCTGCACGTCGAACTGGCCGCGGCGCATGAGTTCTTCGACATGGCTGTCTACGAACGAACGGCTCACCCAGCCAGTCGGAGTACCACCAATATGGGCTCGTACCCGATCGGTGAGCACCCCCACCAGGTCGGCCTTCCACTCATTCCACGCAGTGGGTCCGGTGGCAATCGAATCGGCTTCGGTGAGGGCAGCCAACAAGTCGAGGACGTCAGGTGACCCCAACAAGGTGGACACTCCGCCAATGACGGCGGGGTCGTCCAGATCGCGTCGGGTTGCTACATCGGGCAGTAGCAGGTGATGGCGGACAAGGCGGCCGATCAGGTTGGTGTCGTCGAGTGACAGCCCAATACGGGGCCCGATCCGCTCGACCAGCTGAACACCAGCTTCGCTGTGATCGCCCGGATATCCCTTGCCAATGTCGTGGAACAGCGCGGCGAGCACCAACAGATCGGGCCGGGCCACACGATGCGACAGCAGCGATGCCTGGGCCGCGGCTTCGAGCAGGTGCCGGTCGACCGTGAAACGGTGGTAGACGTTGCGCTGGGGGCGGTTCCGGTTGGGAGCCCACTCAGGCAAGATGCAGGTCCAGACGCCGAACAGGTCGAGGCGTTCGATGACTCTGCGGCCACGGTCGCCTTGGAGCAACAGTTCAACAAACAGACGGCGCGCACCCTCGGGCCACGGATCAGGAAAGACCGGCTGACGGTCGCTGAAGCGGCGCAGCGAAGCCCGATCGATCGGGATGTCGGCCTTCGCAGCCACCAACGCGGCATGCAGCACCAATTGAGGATCCGACGCCGGGTCGCCATCGATGACGAGCTGACCGTCTTCGACCCGCACACCTGCCGGCAGAGCAACAGCCAGGCTCAGCGAATCGTCAACGTCGGACCGCTCGACTGCGTGCCACACGTCGTCAGACACAAAGGCCACGGCCCGGGCCGCATGGGCAATGTGCGACATCAGGTCATCGGCGTCACCGGCTCCAAGCAGCCTCGCAACGGCGTCTTGTTCATCGAGCACCAGCACATCAGTGCGACGCCCAGTGCGGCGGTGCAGCGCAACCCGAGCATCTAGCAGCGTGTTTTCGGCCACGGCCAAGAAATCGAGGTCGGCGTCAGTGACGGGTGCGCCGAGGCTGCGGCCCCACGTCAAGGCGTGAACGTCTCGTAGCCCACCTCGACCTTCTTTCAGGTCGGGCTCGAGCAGAAACGCAGTCTCACCCACCCGCTCGTGGCGAGCCCGCACCGAGTCGGCGATGGTCTGAAGCCATCGGTGGCTATTGGCCACCCACGACGCTTGATGTTGTTGAGCCAGCTCAGCGGTCAGATCCGAATCGCCGGCGAGGTGACGCAACGACAACAGCGAGGTCGCCATGTTCAGATCGTTCGACGCCAGCGCAATCGCGGCTTCGACGGTGCGCGCCGCGTGCCCGAGTTTCACGCCAAGATCCCAGATCGGATACCAGATCTGGTCGGCCACAGCCGACACATCAACGTCGGCGCGATAGATCAACAACAAATCGAGATCAGATCCTGGGGCCAGCTCACGACGCCCGTATCCGCCGACCGCAGCCAGGGCAATCCCCGCTCGATCATCGATCGCGTCGCCCGCAACCTCGCGCAGCCACGTATCGGTCAGATCGGACAGGGCTCGACACGTGGCCCGTCCATCGAGGCCAGACATGGCCAATACCCCGGCCCGATCATCGAGATAGCTCATGGCATCCAGCTTCGCATGGCAGATAGACAAGGCGGTGGTTCATGGGTTTCGACGGGCGCTTCATGGGTTTCGACGGGCAAGGTGGGCTTTGGCCTTGCTGGCACCCCAGACGAGTCCGAGGGTCTGCAGTTCGGGGTCGAGATCGGCCAGCGCAGCCGGTTCGAGTCCATAGACGTCGCCTGGTGACATCTTTTCGACCATTGGATCGCGCACGACACCCGGAACCCCAGCATCAGCCAGAACCGAGGTGGCGAACGAGACCGCACCACGAACAATCTGCAGCGGGGTCGTCCACTGGGCGTCGACGTCGGCTTCGACCAGGTCGCGCAAGCGAGGCACGATCGACTCGGTCGCGGCGGCCGCGGCGTTGTTCGCTGCAACCGACAACTCTGCTGGGATCGTTCCATCCCAGCTGAGGTGCAACTGCTCGATGCTTCGCACCAACCACGGGCCGAGCGCGTCGCCAACAGCTACCAACAACAGTTGGCCCGCCTCGGCGAACATCTGGTCGGCGTCTGTCATGGGGTAGGTCCGTGCCGCAGCATCAGAGCCGCTCGGCCGCTATGGCGAACATGAGCTCGTCGCCACCGGTCGACGGGGCGACCAGGCCCGCCGTGCCGGGCAGGATCTGGTCGGCGTAGAACCGTGCGGTGACGATCTTGTCGGTCAAGAAGTCGGCCGAGAAGATCTCGTGGTCTGCTTCATCGAGGAGCCGGGCCGCGGTCTGGGCTTCGCGAGCCAACGCCCACCCACCGACCACGGTTCCGAGCAGGCGCAGGAAGGGCGTGGCTCCTGACGCAAGATCGTTCGGCTGCGAACCATGGGCCGCGAGCCATTCCATGACCGTGGAGACGTCGGCTAGTGCATCGGCGAGGCGGGCTCCGATGGGAGCAAGATCGCCCGTCAGACCTGCGGCCGTGGCGGTCATCTCGCCCATGAGCGAAGCCATCACCGAGCCACCGTCGAGCGACAGCTTGCGCATCACCAGGTCGAGACCCTGGATTCCGTTGGTGCCTTCATAGATCGGCAAGATCCGAGCGTCGCGCCACAGCTGTGCCGCTCCCGTTTCTTCGATGAAACCCATGCCGCCATGGACTTGGACGCCAACCGACGTCATCTCGAGGCCAACATCGGTCCCCCACCCCTTCGACAGTGGGGTGAGCAGCGCCGAACGGCCCGCGGCCTGCGCGCGTTCGTCAGGAGTTGCTGCCGCGGCCGCAAGGTCCATCGCGGCGCCATTGAGGTACATCACGGCCCGCATGGCTTCGACGTTGGCCCGCATGGTCATCAACATCCGGCGCACGTCGGCGTGGTCGACAATCAACGACGACGTTTCGTCAGCACCAATGGCGCGGCCCTGTCGCCGGTCGCGGGCATAGGCAGATGCGCGTTGCATTGCCATCTCGGCAAGTGCCAAACCCTGCACACCGACCGACAGTCGGGCGTTGTTCATCATGGTGAACATGTAGCGCATGCCCTGGTTTTCTTCGCCGATCAGGTAACCAACAGCCCCACCCTCGTCGCCATAGGACATGACACAGGTCGGCGAGGCGTGAATTCCGATCTTGTGCTCAGTCGACACCACCACCCTCAGGTCGTTTCGGGCCCCCAACGAACCATCTGGGTTCACGAGGTACTTCGGGACAATGAAACATGAGATGCCGCGGGTACCGGCCGGAGCGTCCGGGGTGCGAGCCAACACCAGGTGCACGATGTTGTCGGCCATTTCGTGCTCGCCGTACGTGATGAAGATCTTCGTGCCGGTGATCCGGTAGGTGCCATCGCCGGCAGGCACCGCCTTGGTGGTGAGGGCGCCGACGTCGCTGCCCGCATGCGGTTCGGTGAGGTTCATCGTGCCGGTCCACTCGCCGGAGACCAGCTTGTGCAGGTAGGTCTCCTTGTGTTCCTCGCTGGCGTGATGGGCCAGCATGTCGACCGCACCCTGGGTCAGCAGAGGACACAGAGCGAACGACATGTTGGCCGAGTTCACGAATTCTTGGACAGCAAGCCCGACTACCCACGGCAGCCCGCCGCCGCCGTAGGCCTGGTCGAACGAGATGCCGTTCCATCCAGCATCGACGAACATCCCATAGGCGTCGGCGAACCCGTCGGCGAGGGTGACCTGGCCATTGTTCACAGCGACACCCTGGCGATCGCCTGAAGCATTCAGCGCAAACAACTGCTCGGCTGCGAAGCGGCCCGCCTCGCTCAAGAGACCAGCCACGGTGTCAAGGTC
>CAYGMW010000185.1:0-1217 GCA_964350975.1 uncultured Acidimicrobiales bacterium
TTGACCTGGTAGCCAGTGAAGGTGGCGCGGTTGTCGCCCGTACCTTCGGTGTAGGACCAGATCGACACCTTGAGCCCGTCAATGTGGCCGTACATGTGCTGGGGCCGGCCCATCCGGGGTGCTTCGTAGTGCAAACCGAGCGAGGTTGCCGCCTGTTGCCAGTTCAGGGTCCTGCGCTGGTGGAGCCGCGCCATGACCTGGTACACGGCCAAGATCGCGACCACGAACACTCCGACAGAAGCCATGAGGGTCAAGACGAACGGCACGGCGTGATTCTTCCAGCTCGGCTGGTCGAAGACGTCGATGGCGTTGAAGACGACCTCAGTTGATGGACTCGCTCAGGCGGTTGATCGAGGCCCGTACACCGAGGGCGTAGGTGTAGTCGATCGCTGCTTGTCGGTTCTGCCTTTGTGACTCGAGGCGGCCCGGGTCGGTCGCCACAACCATGAACGCAGCCAGGCTAGGGAAGGTATTGAACCTGACCTGATCCCAGCTGCGGCCATCGCCGATGATTGTTCCTTCGACGCCGAACCAGCCATTGATACGCACACCATTGGGCACTGCGGACTTGCCAGCATCGGCGGAATACTGCGCCATTGCGTCTGGTGTCGCGGTGCTGTCACCGGTGCCGTCTGGGCTGGCATCAGCGCGGAACTTGATGACGTGCAACATGGTGAGCGGGCCGTCGGCCGCCGTTGGCGGGTGGGGCACATCGGCCCAGTCGACCTGGGGCCCGTCAGACGTCGGGTGAGCTATTGGCTGGCAGCCCATGACGATGGTTTCGGCCATGCCCGCGTCCTTGTGCTCATGGAGCTTTTGGAAGTCCGGTCGGGTCTGCATCTCGATGAACGAGCGACGAGTCGGGTATTTCACGACCCCGATGCGGTCCCACTTCGGGGTATCACCCAAGAACTGGTGCTCGACATCGCCGACAAAGACCACTTCGGCGCCAATGTCAGCCAGCGGCCCCACGGGGGCATAGGCATCGTCGGCTTCGCGGCCTGACAAGGTGGTGGCGCGGCCGTCGGCGTAGTCGGCCACGTCGCGGTAGCGCATCAGGTTCACCATCCACACCGGACCATCGGCGTCAGGGGCGGTAGTAGCGAGCTTCATGCCATAGCCACGGTCGACCTGGCCATAGCGCGGAGAGTGGGTTGGTTCGGTCATGTCGTCCTCATTTTCACTTCGATCGTCCCTTCCGGCGCCGCAAACCGTCG
>CAYGMW010000185.1:1227-7047 GCA_964350975.1 uncultured Acidimicrobiales bacterium
CCACACCGGTCCATCGTCGTCGGGTGCGGTGGTAGCGAGCTTCATGCCATATCCGCGATCGACGTGGCCATAACGCGGAGAGTGGGTTGGTTCGGTCACTGGTTCTCATTTCGGTTGGTCGGCGCCGGAAGCGGCGATGCGGGCTACTGGCGTGACATCTCGGCGCGGGCCTCGGCGGCTTGGGCGTCGGCGGGGCGCTTGTACTCGATGAGTTGGATGGCCAGCTCGTGCAGCACGCCCGAGAACGCGAACGGGGCCTGGTAGCGCTGAGACACCGCCGAACCATGGTCCTCGCCCACGCTTGCCGCTGACGAGCTGATCATCCTCATGTACAGCGGGAGGGCGACGGTGCCAACGGATGTGTCGTTGATCTTCAGCTCGACCTCGCCATTGCGGCCCAAGCGGCGGAAGTGGGCGGTCAACACGCTGTCGCCTTCAGGAACAGGGATCGACGACTCGACAATCGTGTGATCGTCAAACGCGTTGTAATCGACGACAAACCGGTCGTTCTGGACGAACACTGACACGCCAGAGTTTTCGCTACCGGTGGCGAACAGAACTCCTTCGTCGCCTGCGGAGCGAGTGATCTTGGCCGTGAGGTCAAAGGTTCGCCCACCGATAGAGGCCGACGCCTGCCCATTGATCGGCGACATCGGCGGCCGGTACACGTAGCGCCGGTCAGGGGGATGAGGCGAGTTCGCTCGGAAGCGGGCTCCGAACAGGGCAATGGTTCGGTCGTCGAGGGGCAATACCCCGTGGCGTTCGGCCTCGGCCCACCACAGATCCTTGAGCTCAGCCAGCTTGTCGGGCTGGTCCGCAGCGAGGTCGTGGCATTCGGAGTAATCAACGGACAGGTCGTACAACTCCCACAGCTCGGTGTCGAAGTCGGCGCCTTGGACGTGTTTGGTGACAGCCTTCCAGTTGCCTGCGACGAGGGCCCGGCTGCCCGCGTTTTCGAAGTACTGCAAGGTGTTGGTCGCCGGCGCCGACGCGTCGTCGAGGACCGAGGCAAACGAATGGCCGGTCACCGGAAGCTGGGCGTAGCCCTTGTAGACCGCAGGTGGCTCGACGCCGATGAGGTCGTACAGGGTCGGGGCAATGTCTGAGACATTGACAAATTGGTGACGTTTGGCGCCGGCCTCGGTCGAGATGCGGTCGGGCCAGTGCATGACCATTGGAACGTGCACACCGCCCTCGTGGGTGTTCTGCTTGTACCAACGGAACGGCGAGTTGCCGCACTGGGCCCAGCCCCACGGATAGTTCGTGTGGCTGTGTGGGCCGCCGATGTCGTCGATGCGCTGTACGGCCTCGTCGGGCATCTCCAAGATGCCGTTGAAGAACTTCATCTCGTGCATCACCCCGAACGGCCCGCCTTCTTGGGACGCTCCGTTGTCGGCCAAGACCACCACGATGGTGTTGTCGAGCTGACCCATGTCGCGCAGTCCGTCGACCAGGCGGCCAATCTGGACATCGGTGTGGTCCAAGAACGCGGCGAACGCTTCTTGCAAGCGGGCCGCCAAACGCTTCTGGTTGTCGGGAAGGTCGTCCCACGCGTCGACGCCAGGGTTCCTCGGTGCGAGCTCGGTTCCGGCGGGGATGACACCCATCGCCAGCTGGCGTTCGTACCATCGGGCCCGCATGACATCCCACCCCTCATCGAAACGGCCCCGGTACTTGTCGAGATAGGCCTGGGGAGCCTGATGAGGTGCGTGGGTGGCGCCGAAGGCGAGATACATGAAGAACGGTCGATCGGGCCGGATGCCACGCGAGTCGTTGATCATGCGCAGGCCCTGATCGACCAGGTCCTCCGACACGTGGTAGCCGTCGTCGGGCCCACCCGGGGGATCGATGAGGTGGTTGTCGACCACTAGTTCGGGGTGGAACTGGTCGGTTTCGCCTTCGAGGAAGCCGTAGAACCGGTCGAAACCTCGCCCGAGGGGCCACTGGTGGAACGGGCCTGCAGCCGACGACTGTTCCATTGGTGCCAGATGCCATTTGCCGAGGGCGAACGTTGCGTACCCCTCGCCTTGGAGGACCTCAGCCAGGGTCGCGGCATGGTTCGAGATGTGGCCGGTCATGTTGGGAAAACCGGTGTTGAAGTTGGACACGCCCCGCATGCCGACCGCGTGCTGAGAGCGGCCCGTTAGCAACGCCGCTCGGGTCGGGGAACACAGGGGAGTGACGTGGAAGTTGGTGAACTGGAGCCCGCCCTGGGCCAGGGCGTCGACGTTCGGGGTATCGATGGTCGAGCCATAACAACCAAACTGGGCAAATCCGGTGTCGTCGAGCAACACCACCACCACGTTGGGTGCAGCCGGTCCGGGGTGGGGGTACTCCTCAAACGACGGGGTCGACTCGGCCAAGGTGCGGCCGATGACGCCATCGAACCTGGGCTGGATTGGATAGTGCTGGATCGGATCCTGTGGGATTGGATCGGCCCCACTGTGGCTGCTCATGACGTTCCCCCTCGTGCTGATGCGGCCGGACCGCAGTGCGGGCGAAGCTACCAAAGGGGTGCGAACTTATGCGAGTTGGACCTGCATAAGTTGATGACTCAGCCTGGCCCACTGGCGCCTGCGGCGGTGCTGATGAGGTACCAGACGTCGAGGCCGACGTTGCAGCCCTCGCTGGGGGCCGTCGAGGCCCGATCTTGCATCAGCTCGCCGAGGCGGACCACGTCTGGGTCGGCCAATGAGGCCGGTGGCTCAGAAGACAATCGGATGCGTAACACCGGGTCGCTGCAACGGCGGGGCAGGTCCTGATCGTGCCACCCACGACCCGCCGCCGCGGCCAGCGCTCGACACACCGCGAGGTGTGCGATCGGGCCGCCAAGATGCACATCAGCGACCCCATCGGCTTCGGCGCGGGCCAGCGCATCCCACACGAGGGCCGATCGTTCGACCATGGCATTGAGGTCGGTGTTCAGGTTGCGCAGCACGAGCCAGGTCGCTAACCCTTCGCCGCAGCGGGTCTCACAGTGGGCCACATCGGCCGCGAGCTGTTGGGCGCTCGACGACGAACAACCAGCGAGCCGGCTGGCTCGGTAGACAATGTCGACAATCTCGCGAGGAGCGACGGGGACCATCGGCGAATCAGCTCCGGACGATTCGGGCCCGAGATGTCCGGGGACAACAGTCATGATTGGCTCTCAAGCTTGGGGTCGTCGACGAACAGCCGGCCGACGACCTGGTGGGGGGAGACAACATCGAACGCCGTGCAACCGAATGTGGCGAGCGAACAGCGGATGAGCTCGACGGGAAGGTGCACCGAGGAGCAGACATTGTCGTGGACTTCGCCGTAGGGGCCAATGGGGGCCAGCACCCGTTGCGCCGCGGTCAGGATCGACGGATGGGCCCCAACGGTGTGGCCAATGGGTTCATCCGGTCGCCGGTCGGCAATGACGGAGCGCAGGTGGTTGATCTGGAGCGCAACGTCGACGGGAGCTTCGACCGAGCGAGCCGTCAGCTCGGTCTGGGGCACTCGATTCATTGCTGCTCCGACGGGCGACAACGTCCAAGCCATCGCGCTGGCGTGGGGGCCAACGAGCAGCAGGTTGTCGAGCCAGGCGTAGCGATCGTCGAGCACGTGGCGAACCTGGTGGAGCGGTGTCGCTGGGTCAAAGGTCAGGTCGAACGATGCGTCGGTGGCGAGGCCGAGACCGTCAGCAGTGCTGTCATCGAGCTCGTCGGCGGCCAGTTCGGTGAGTATCGCGGCGACAAGTTCGGACGCTTCAGGATCACCATCAGCGGCCCAGCGCGACAGGCGCTCAATAAGCGTGGGAGCTCCATCATCTGTGGCCGAGCGTTCGATCTCACCCCGGATGGCGGCGCACCAACCAATGACGGTGTCGGCGTCGGCCCAGATCGACGCACCTTCAGCTGAGGGTGCCCGCAGCCTCGTCGCGGCCTCAATCCGGTCGATCGCCGCGAGGAGTACCGCCGTGCGCGTCGACCACTGGGCCGGCTCGGCCGATCCGAGGTGGCTGATCGAGCTCCGGCCCAAGGCCATTGCGATCTCGCGAACAGCCAACGAGGCCGCAGTCCGGTGTGGATGGATGATGAGTGTGGCTGCGTGGCCAAGATGACCGACGACGCTGATCCCCCCGGTGTGGGTTCGGCCGTTCGCGTCGGCGACGCCGTGAGCCAGGTGGTGGACTCCCCAGAGCAACAGGGTCTCGGCCCGAAGGGCAGCCGCGAGCGGGTGGGCTGTGTCGACGCCCGAGAACGACCTCATGCCGAACATGCCGTTGGCATACACCGCCTCGATGAGTGGCCCGGTCGTTGGATTGCTGATGTTGGCGAGTTGGCCCAAGGCCATGGCCACAATGCGGGTGTCGAGGCGGGCCTTGGGCCCGAGCGACAGGGCGAACTCGAGCCCGCCGAACAGCTCGTCATCGACCGGCCCCTCGACGAGGGCTGCGGCGAGTGCCACCCGATCGGTGTCGTCGTCGCGGTTCCAGAAGGCAACCAGGTGAAGCTCGTGCCCCTCGGCCATGATGCGATGATCGCTCTGGCCGGACCCGTCTGACGTGGTGGCGAAACGGTCCGGGTTGATCGTCCAGCCGTGCCGGGCGGCGCGCCTGAGCATCAGCGGAGCGGCGCTGTAGCGATGGGGCCACGAGACCCCGAGCTGATTTGGTTGCATCACGTCGTGGGGTGGTCGGCGCGTCGCCGCGGTCGACATCAGCAAGGCATCGCTCATCGCCCGAGACGATAGACGTGCTGTTCGACACATTTTGGGGTTCGGCCAAACCTTGTGGGCCACCGGCGGCGTCTATGGAACGTGAACCTGACCGCGACCACTGTGTTTGCCGCGGGCTCGACCTTCGGAAGCGATGTGCCTGCAGTTCGACATCGTGGTGCTACTGGCGCAACAGTGCTCCTGCCAGATGGCACTGTTGAAGGCGCTGTGAGCCGCCGCCGAGACCTCGATTATGAGACATTCTTCGAAGCCGAGTACGGCCCGACGGTGCGCTTGTTGATGTCGGTCGGCGTATCGGCCGAGCAGGCTCAAGACGCAGCCCAAGAGGCCTTTGTTCGGCTTTATGCGCGATGGCCCCGCATCAAGCACCATGATTCGCCCGCGGCGTGGGTTCGTCGGGTAGCGATCAACAAGGCCCGCGACAATTTCCGGTCCGAGAGCCGACGCCAGCGTCGCGAGGAACGGGTCATGGGCACGCCCCGCAACGATATCGAGACCGCATCGAGCGTCGCAGGCGACGACGAGGTTCGGCGCTTGCTCTTGGAACTGCCGAGCCGTCAGCGCGAGGTGGCGGCGCTGTTCTACGTCGAGGACCGACCCATTGGCGACATCGCCGACATGCTTGGCCTCTCGGCAGGCGCCGTGAAGTTTCATTTGAACCGTGCCCGGTCGAACCTACGCCGGAACTGGACCGACGGGGATCAGTCATGAACGACTTCGACGATCAGGTCCGCGCCAAGGTCCGGCCCGTGGACGCGCCTGAGCCTGACTCCGCCGTTGTGCTGGCCCAGCTCGGGCCTCGGATGGCGGCAGCCCGCCGACGCCAGCAGGCACTGCGAACCACCGTCGCCGCGTGCGCTCTGGTGTTTGGGCTTGGCGGAGCAGTGATCGTTGCCGCCTCGATCGACGGTGGCACAAACAATGGGTCAACAGTTGCTGGCCCAGCGACGTCGGTTGCTCCAGCGACCACGGAACCTGGCGGTCCCGTTTCGACGGATCAGGCAACGACCGCCCCGCCAGCACCGACCGAACCCACGACGGTCACGGCCGTCGAGCCGTCAACGACTCAGCCGCCGGAAACGACGGTCGAGCCACCGACCACGGTTGAGTCGACCACCC
>CAYGMW010000186.1:0-7033 GCA_964350975.1 uncultured Acidimicrobiales bacterium
TCCCCCATGGACAGGCTCGCCGAAGCTCAAGTCGAACGAGGCAAGACTCTAGTCGTTGGGTGTCCCAATGACCCCCACCAGGCCATAGAGCACCACGCCCGCGGTCACGGCCACATTGAGCGACTCGACGGGGGCCACCATGGGCAGCGAGACGGTGTCGTCGGCCAGTTCGAGAGCAGCGGGCGACACTCCTGCACCTTCGGATCCAAGCACGATCGCGGTCGGCTGGCCGGAGCCAAGATCGCCAAGACCAATCGAGCCGTCCATCGCGGTTGCAATGACCCGCACACCCGCTCGTTGCAAAGCGACCACGGCCACAGCTGAGTCGACTCCGACCACCAGGTCCATCATGGCAATGGTCCCGGCGCTGGCCCGAACCGCCCGGGGTGAGGTTGGGTCGGCACAACCAGTGGTCGCAATCAGGGCGCCAACTCCACACGCGGCCGCGACTCGCACGACCGCGCCGACGTTGCCGGGGTCTTGAACCCCGTCGAGCACCACGATGATGCGATGTTCGACTGCTTGCTCCAATGGCACAACTCTCGAACGACCGATGGCGAGCATCCCCTGCGGGGTCGCTGCGTCGGAAATCCGGTCGAGTTCGGCCCGGTCGACCGCCCACACGGCCTTGGCGTCAACACCGTCGGGAATCCGTTCGGGATCGTCGACGAACACGGCCTCGACCACGCCGCCCGCGGCGGCGAACGTCGCCAACGCCCGAGGCCCGTCGACAACGAGGAGATCCTCGTCGCGACGGGCCCGACGGTCACGCACGAGCTTGGACAGATGCCGAACTCGTGGGTTGTTTGGAGAGAGTTGAACCTCGGTCAGGACGCCGAAACCTGGGCGTCCTGAGCGACCTTCACCAAGGCCGCAAAGGATTCAGGATCGGCGATTGCCATGTCGGCAAGCACCTTGCGGTCAACCTCGACACCAGCGGTATGCAGACCGTTGATGAAGCGGCTGTAGCTCATTCCGTGCTCGCGGGCAGCGGCGTTGATCCGCTGGATCCAGAGCTTGCGGAACTCGCCCTTGCGTGCGCGACGGTCGCGGAACGCATATTGGCCCGAGTGGAGCAGCTGTTCGTTAGCAGCGCGGTACGAGCGGCTCTTATTGCCGTAGTAGCCCTTGGCCTTAGCGAGGGTGTTGCGACGGCGCGAACGCGAGGCAACTGAACGCTTTACACGTGCCATGGGTCATTCCTTTCGTGAACTCGATGTCGCTCTTGGTCGACTCGAGGAGATCTGTTGCAAAGTCGGGCCCGGGTGGACCGACGAAGGGAAACTCAGCGACGGCCGAGCATTTGGTTGATGCGTGGCGCGTCGGCCGCTGAAATCTCGCCCTCTTGGGCCAAACGGCGCTTCCGCCGTGACGACTTCTTTTCCAGGATGTGGTTGCGGTTGCGCTTACGGCGCACGAGCTTGCCCGTACCCGTTGTCTTGATGCGCTTCTTCGCACCGCTATGCGTCTTCATCTTCGGCATGTGCTGTGCCTTTCTTCGTGAACATGGCCCGCCGGGCGACGTCGCCCGACGGCACCCCGCTCGCCGCGGGGCTCCCACCGAGTGGCGGGGTATTGCTAGACCCGGCGAGCGGGTATGGGCCTGGCGATTATTCGGCGGTTGCCGTCTCGTCAGGAGAGAGCGCGACGTCGGTTGCTTCGGCATCGACCGGATCGGGCTCAACAGCTGGTGCTGGTGAGCCGTCTTCGGGCTTGGCTTTCGCGTGTTCTGCCTGTGCTCGTTTGTCTGGACTGAGCACCATGGTCATATTGCGACCATCGAGCCGTGGATACTGGTCGACCTTGCCGACATGGGTCACCGATTCGGCGACCCGGTCGAGGATGTCTCGCCCAAGTTGAGGGTGAGCCATTTCGCGCCCTCGGAACATGATGGTCAGCTTGACCTTGTGTCCGTGGGACAAGAACTTTTCGACACTGCGAGTCTTGGTGTTGAAGTCGCCGACACTGATTTTGGGTCGGTACTTCATCTCCTTGAGTTCGGCAGCTCGCGACTTGCGTCGCGACTCTTTCAATTTTTGCGCTGCTTCGTACTTGTACTTGCCGTAATCCATGATTCGGCAAACCGGCGGCGAAGCCTGTGCGGCAACCTCGACAAGGTCGAGATCGAGAGCACGTGCGATGTTGAGGGCCTCGGGCAGTGGCTTGATACCAATCTGCTCACCGCTCGCACCCACGAGGCGTACCTCGCGGGCTCGAATGCGGTCGTTGATCCGCGGCTCATCTTCTGGTGGGGGTGCTATGGCCCGACCTGCTTGACCAAGGGACGTCTCCTGCGTCGTAAATGTGTGGAACCTCGCCTGCTCGAACCGTCAGGCTCGAACAAACTCAGCAGACCTCTAACACAAGCCTGCTCACCACATCACCGACGGGCCACCCGAAAAGGTGGCAGCTACCTCAACCTGTTGCGCTCATGAATCGAGCGTGACAGCGGTAGCCGTGTCGCTGACCTGACGCACCGGTGGTGGCCAGGTGGAGGGCGTGCCTCACTTGCCTCAGTTGTCCAGCGGCGTAGGGTATCAGGGTTGCGACGTGAACCCAATACATCACGTCCAGCATGACCGCCAGCCCCCAACCCCTGGAGCACCCCGTGAGCTTGTGGACCCCCGACGACGACGAACCCACTGACGCCGAATACGACGACAGCGACGGCGAACTTGATCCTGAAACCGCAGCTCGCCTCGAGGCCGAGCTGGCCCGTTCACAAGCCCAGCTTTTGGCCGCGCCGGTCGCCCAGGTCGTCAGCAATCACGTGATGGGCCTGTTCGAGTTGGCGGCGCTGCATCTGCGCGTCGGCAATCTGACCGATGCTCGCTTGCCCATCGACGCCATGGGTGTGCTCGTCGACAAGCTGGGCGGGCGTCTCGCCGAGGCCGAGACCCTGACCGCCGCACTCACCCAATTGCGTATGGCCTATGTCGAACTCGTCAACGACGCCGAGGGTGCTGCCGGAGATGACGAAGATGACGAGGCCGACGCAGACGACGACGAGTAGCACTCATCGCTACTCCGAGGGCTCGCCGTCACCTTGGGCAACAGCAAGCCCGACGTCTTGACCGAAGGACACCTCAAGGTTGTTGCCGTCGGGGTCCTCAATGAAACCCCAGTACCCGACCGGTGGCCCATAGTCGAACGGGCCGTGCACAATCCGACCTTCAGCGCGGGCCAACGCCACCAAGCGGTCGACCTCGTCACGAGAGGCGACCCCAACGCCAAGATGGTTGAACCCAACCAAGGCCGCGGCGGCGCCGCTACGGGGCAGGACCACGATGACGAACGGCCTGGTTCGGTCGCTGAGCCACAAGACGTCGCCCGTGTTGTCGTCGGAGCGGCGTCGATGCACCACCTCCATCGACGCGTAGGTCGCGTAGAACGCGGCCGTGGCCTCGGTATCGCGCACGGTCAGCGCAATATGGGTCAACCCGAGGTCGGCCACGGCCTCAGCCGATCCGGTTCATGCGTCCTCGACGCCGGAGCCGTCGCCGTCGCCGTCGACCATTCCGGTCGGAACACCGTCGTCGTCGAGTTCGAGCAGATGGCCCATCCGAACGGCCTTGGTGCGCAAGTAGGCGATGTTTTCGGGGTTGGCATGGGTGGGCATGCCCACGCGCTCCACGATGTCGAGGCCATAGCCAGCCAAGCCCCCGCGCTTGTCAGGGTTGTTCGTGAGCAGGCGCATCTTGGTCACACCGAGATCGACCAAGATCTGGGCCCCAATGCCGTACTCGCGAGTGTCGACGGGCAGCCCAAGGTCGGTGTTGGCATCGACGGTGTCGCGGCCCTGGTCTTGCAGGCTGTAGGCCGCGATCTTGTGGGCGAGGCCAATACCGCGACCCTCGTGGCCCCTCAGGTACACAATGACGCCGGCGCCTTCTTTGGCAATCATCTCCATGGCCTGGGTCAGCTGGCTACCGCAGTCGCAACGCATCGAGCCAATGATGTCGCCGGTGAGGCATTCGCTGTGCACTCGGACCAGGATCGGGGCCGTTCCCATGACAGTGCCACAGGTAAGAGCGAGGTGTTCGTTGCCGTCGAAATCGCGGTACACGTGGCCCATGAAGTCGCCATACACCGTCGGGATACGGGCCCTGCTGATCGGGTCGACGAGGCGCTCATGGGACCGGCGATAACGAATCAGATCGGCAATGGAGATGAACTTGAGGCCGTGTTCTTTGGCGAACACCTTCAGCTCAGGCACCCGAGCCATCGTCCCGTCGTCGTTAACCACCTCGGCCAGCACACCAGCGGGTGCGCACCCGGCCAGGCGGGCCAGATCGACAGCGGCTTCGGTGTGGCCGGCTCGCTTGAGCACGCCACCTGGGCGGTAGCGCAGGGGCAACACATGGCCTGGCCGCACGAAGTCCGATGCAACGGATTCGCCCGAGGCCAGCATGCGCAGCGTCAGGGCTCGGTCGGCGGCGGAGATACCGGTCGTAGTACCGACCGCGGCGTCGACGGTGATGGTGTAGGCCGTGCGCATGGGCTCGGTGTTGACCGTCACCATGTTCGGCAGGGCCAGCTCATCGAGGCGGTCGCTCAGCAACGGGGCACACAGCACACCCGATGTGTACCGGACGAAGAACGCAATGGTTTCAGGTGTGGCGTGTTCGGCGGCCATGATGAGGTCGCCTTCGTTCTCGCGGTCCTCATCGTCGACGACCACCACAATCTCGCCTCGACCGATCGCCGCAATGGCGTCCTCGACGGGATCGAACGGCGACGATGCAAGCTCGTCGATATCGATCGACGCGTCGTGTTGGTTTGTTTCGCTCACGAGGTCACCTGTCCTGGGGGTTGGGGTTAACACCCATTGCATCAAGGTAGGGGGTCATCAATCGTTCCACGTACTTGGCCATCACGTCGACTTCGAGATTGACCGGGTCGCCGGGCTGGCGCACGCCGAGGGTTGTCACCGCCATCGTGTGCGGGATCACCGCCACCCGAAACGAGTCGTCGGTGACGTCGAAACACGTCAGGCTGATGCCGTCGATGGTGATCGAGCCCTTTTCGACGATGTATCGACCCAGATGAGGAGGGAAACCAACCCTGAGGTCGGGCGCCGCATCGAGGATCTCGCCCACTGCATCGACGTGGCCCTGCACGAGGTGCCCGCCGAGTCGATCCGAGTGACGTACCGCTCGCTCCAGGTTGACCGAATGACCACCCTTGAGCTGACCGAGATTGGTGCGAGATTCGGACTCGCCGACCACATCGGCTTCCCACCAGCCGTCCCCCAGCCCCACAACGGTCAAGCAGCAGCCATTCACCGAGATCGAGTCGTCGATCGCGGCATCTTCGAGCACCAGCGATGCCGCGAAGCGAAACCGCTCGCCCTCGCGGGACACGAAGCTGCCCATCTCTTCAACCAGTCCGGTGAACATTCATGAACCTCCAGTGGTAGGCCGCTGAGGCCGAATCTCGATGGCAATGTCGTCGCCGAGGTGCCGCACCGCCGTCATCTGGCCCCGCCAGACATCGGCGATGGTGGCGGCACCGGGACCGGCGAACACTGGCCGTCCGTCGTCGCCACCGAACAGGACCGGAGCCAGGTAGATCAGGTATCGATTGACGAGGCCCTGGCGATGAAAGTCGGCCGCCACCTGGGCGCCGCCTTCGACCAAGAGGTCGACAATGCCCCGACTGGCGAGGTCGTCAAGCACCTCGGGCAGCGGACCAGTCACCTCGATGCACGGGTGCACGGCTGCGTCGGCCGGGGCTGAGCCCAACACCACACGGGTCGGGTTGGTGCCCTCGACATGGCGCACGTCGAGCGAGGGATTGTCGGCCCGAACAGTGCCGGCGCCCACGAGGATGCCGTCGACTTCGGCCCTGAGCCGGTGGACGTCGACTCGGGCTTCGTGACCGGTGATCCACTGGCTCGATCCGTCGGGAGCGGCAGTTCGCCCATCAAGGGAGGCCGCGAGCTTGAGGGTCACAAATGGCCGGCCGCGGGTGCGAAACCACAAGTAGGCCTCGAGTTGGGCTGCGACTTCGTCGGCTGCGACGCCCACCTCGACCTCGATGCCAGCGGATCGAATGCGATCGATTCCGGCGCCGGCGTTGCGCTCATCGGGGTCGACGATGCCAACGACCACCCGGGCCACGCCGGCTTCGATGAGGGCCTCGGTGCACGGGCCGGTTCGGCCGGTAAAGCAACACGGTTCGAGGGTGCTGTAGACCGTGGCTCCCTGGGCGGCATCGCCAGCGGCGCGCAGGGCCATGATCTCGGCGTGAGCGCCGCCATAGGGCTGGGTGGCACCGGTGAAAACCTGCCCACCGGCGGCCACAAGCGCGGCACCCACCCAAGGATTCGGAGCGGTGGTGCCCCTGACTGCGGCTGCGGCCGCAATCGCCGTGCGCATATGGGCTACGTCGACGGCTCGATCGCTCATCGGAGCGCTCTCAAGGTAGACCGCCTCAATGTAGACCGCCTCAATGTAGACCGCCTCAATGCGATGTCTGTTCGCCGGTCAACAGCTTGACTGCGTGGGGCATCACGTCAGCCACCGCGTTGAAGCACTCGACACACCCCTTGGGCGAACCAGGGGTGTTGAGCACAATGGCAGACCCCACCGTGCCGGCAATACCGCGGCTCAGACGGCCGAGGGGATTGACCAGCCGCATGGCCTCGGCCAAGCCGGGCGCCTCGCGGTCGATCACGAGTCGCGTGCCTTCAGGGGTGAGGTCGCGGGGCGTAAAGCCGGTTCCGCCAGTCGTGACGACCATGCCGGCAAACCCTTCGCACATCTCAGAAAGTGCCGTGGCAACGCTGTCGACACCATCGGCGGTGACCCGACGCTCGACCACCACGAACCCGGCCTCCTCGATCGCAGCCGCCAGACCGGCTCCTGAGGTGTCTTCGCGGGTGCCATAGACGACACCGTCGCTGACGGTGAGCACCTTGGCCTGGAGCTGGTCGGACGTCACCGCAACATCGTAGCCAGCCCGCACAGACGGGCCACCGGCTGGCTTCAATCGAGATGGCTGAGCGGCAGTTCGGTCGTCGACTTCAGGT
>CAYGMW010000187.1:0-7020 GCA_964350975.1 uncultured Acidimicrobiales bacterium
GTCGACCGCAAACCGAAGCTGGGCGTATGACGCAGCCTGGTTGACCAGCTCATGGAATCGTTCGACCAGGCGCATCAGGGCCGCCAGACCGGCAGCGTCGAGGTCCGACATCGTGCCCCGGTACACCGAGATGTCGGCGGCGACCGTGGCGGCAGCGGCCATCAGATCGGCAACACCTTCGTCGCCCTTTCCATCGACGAGGCCGTCGAGGTCCCAGCTGATGTTCGCGGCAGCGAGATCGGCTGCTTGCGGGTCATCGGTCGCTACGTTGTCGACGGTTGTCACGTCGTTTCCTCCGTTGGGTATTTCAGTTGTTGCAGCCACTGCCACGCGGCATCAATCTGTGGTTCAAGATCGGCAAGCGACCCTGAGTTGTCAATGACCAGATCGGCCATCTCCAGGCGGGCCTCACGACTGGATTGGATGGCGATGCGAGCCCGGGCGTCTTGTTCGTCAAATCCGCGGTGGGTCTTGAGCCGTTCGACCTGAATATCGACCGGACAGTCCACGACGATGATTCCGGCCACGTCGTAGCGCAGCGAGCCATCGGGACGGCGACCTTCAGCCAGCAGCGGAATGTCGAGAATGACGATGTCGTCGTCGGTAGCAGCAGCGATGGCCTCGGCGATCGCGGTGCCGACCAAGGGGTGGACAATCGCGTTGAGGTCTTTGAGCGCTTCTGGGTCGTTGAACACGATGGCGGCAACGGCGGGTCGGTCGAGTTGTCCATCGTCGCCAACGATCTGGGGCCCGAATCGCTCGACCATGGCGTCGAACACCGGCATACCCGGCTGTTGCAGGGACTTGGTGATGGCGTCGGCATCAACAAGTACGGCGCCCCTCGAAAGGAGCGCCGCACTGACAGTTGATTTACCGCTTCCGATTCCGCCAGTGAGACCGACGGAGATCATCTTTGCTATGAAACGCGAGATGCGTTGACGAGCCCGAAGGCGCGTCAGGCCTCGTCGGTTTCGACTGCAGCTTCGGCCTCGGCCTCTGGCTCGTCATTGAGCACGCCGGCTGGGTCATCGCCAGCGCCGTATTCGTTGACTGCCTGACGGTAGGCCTCTTCGCCGTACTGCTCGTAGTACTCGCGCCATGCTTGACGGGCTTCTTCGGTGTAGTCGACCACACCTGCAGCGTTGGTTTCGAGGCTGTCGTCGCCGATGTAGTTGCCCTCGGCGTCGTACTTGTCGACACCGAACGCATCCTGGTACTCAGCAGCAACAACGCCACCCTCGGCGGCCTGCTTGATCGACAGGCTGATGCGGCGACGCTGAAGGTCGAGATCGATGATCTTGACCCAGAGCTCTTCGCCCGGCGTGACGACCTGCTCGGGAAGGTCGACGTGGTGTGCCGACATCTCCGAGATGTGGACGAGGCCTTCGATGCCGTCGCCAACCTGGACGAACGAGCCGAATGGCACCAGCTTGGTGACCCGGCCGTAGACGAGTTCGCCAACACGGTGACCGCCGGCGAATTCTTGCCATGGGTCTTGCTGGGTGGCCTTGAGCGACAGGCTGATGCGCTCGCGCTCACGGTCAACTTCGAGGACCTCGACCATAACTTCGTCGCCAACAGTGACAACAGAGCCTGGGTGGTCAACGTGCTTCCAAGAAAGCTCGGACACGTGGATGAGCCCGTCCATACCGCCGAGGTCGACGAAGGCGCCGAAGCTGACGACCGACGACACAACGCCGGGGCGCCGTTCGCCTGGCTTGAGGTTGTCGAGGAACGATTCGCGCTGTTCCTTCTGGGTCTCTTCGAGCCACGCCCGACGTGACAGGACCACATTGTTGCGGTTCTTGTCGAGTTCGATGATCTTGGCTTCGAGCTCCATGCCGACGTAGGGCTGGAGGTCGCGCACTCGGCGCAGCTCGACCAGCGATGCTGGCAGGAAACCACGAAGACCGATGTCGACGATGAGACCGCCCTTGACGACCTCGATGACTGGGCCCTTGACGACGCCCTCGGCTTCTTTGATTTCTTCGATCTTGCCCCAAGCACGCTCGTACTGAGCCCGCTTCTTCGACAGAACAAGGCGGCCTTCGGAGTCTTCCTTTTGCAGGACGAGGGCTTCGATGGCGTCGCCGATGGCAACGATCTCTGACGGGTTGACGTCGTTACGAATTGACAGCTCGCGAGCTGGGATCACACCTTCGGACTTGAATCCGATATCGAGCAGAACCTCGTCACGGTCGACCTTGACAACGGTTCCGTTGACAATGTCGCCGTCTTCGAACTCAACAATGGTGCCGTCGATCGCTTCTTCGAAGCTGAGGCTGCCAAGATCGTTGTCGAGGATGGTGCGGGGGATGTAGTCGCCAGCTTCGGTGAAGGTTCCAAATTCGGAGGAACCGTCGAAAGCAGCGGCGTTGGTAGTGGTATCGGACAAGGTGGATCTACTTGAATCGTGGATAGGGACTGGGTGCTAGGTGCACTCGGTTTCCATGCTATCGGAGCTGATGGGTGACGGGGCGGTCAGGCCCGGGGAACGCGCTTTCGTGCAGTGAGAAAGAACTCGGGTTCGTCGAGTTCGGCTGCTCGGGGCTCGTATCGCTCACCCGATGTCACCGACCACACGTCGAGGGGTTCGAGACCGACCGACCGAGCCAGCAACACGAGCTCGCGAGGTGTAAAGCAGGTCGTCCACAGATCGGCAGGTGCAGCTGCGCCTGCTTCGGAACGGATCGTGGTGACCTCGTGATGGGTTGCGGTGAGGGGGTCGAACGAACCATCGGTACCGCCTTCGAGGTGGCGGACCTGGAAGTACGACGAGAACGCGGCCACGCCGACCCGAGATCCGGGTCGGACGGCCCGGTGCATTCCGGCCAGGATCGCGGTATCGGCGTCGAGGTTGCCGAGGTCCGGTCCAGCGGCCGGACCGCTTTGGAGCCCGAACGCGCCTTGACACATTCCGAACACACCATCGAAGTCGTTGTCGAAGCTCAGGGAGCGGGCGTCGGCCACAAGGAAGGTTGCGTTGTTGAGGTCTTCAGCTGAAGCCAAACTCCGGGCCGCTTCGACGAAGGTGGACGAGATGTCGACGCCCACTGCGACGAACCCCCGCCGGGCGAGTTCGAGGCAGTGGCGTCCGGGGCCACAGCCCACGTCGAGCACCCGGGCGCCGGGCGCCAGGTCGAGGGCGTCGATGACGAAGTCGACCTCTCGCACCGTGTTCTTGGTGAACGAATAACGCAGATACGCGGTGCCGAGGTGGTCGGCCATGGGCTCGAACCAGTGGCGCGGCTGAGGAACCTGCTCAGCCTTTTTCAACGGATCAGCCTTTTGCATCGGCCCAGGTGTTGCCGACGCTGACGTTGACCTCGAGTGGGACGCGCAGTGTCGCAGCGTCGCGCATGACCGACACGGTGAGGTCCTTGATTTCGTCGATCTCGTCAGGCGGCACCTCGAGGATGACCTCGTCGTGGACCTGAAGCACGACCCGGGCGTCGGTGCCAGCGTCGGCCAACGCCTGGTCGAGACGCACCAGGGCCACCTTGAAGATGTCGGCCGCCAACCCTTGGATGGGGGCGTTCATGGCTTGCCGTTCGGCCGCAGCGCGGATCTGGCGGTTCGGTGAGTTGAGCTCAGGGATCAGGCGGCGGCGACCGAACTCGGTCTCGGTGTACCCCTTGTCTTTGGCATCGGCTACCACACGATCCATAAACGCCCGAACGTTCGGGAAGGCCACGAAATAGGCGTCGAGAATGGCAGCCGCTTCGGCTCGGTCGATGCCCAAACGTTGGGCTAGCCCGTAGGCCTCCATGCCATAGGCCAGGCCATAGCTGACCATCTTGGCTTTGGAGCGCTGGTCGACAGTGACTGAGTCGGCGTCAACACCAAAGACCGACGCTGCCGTCGTGCTGTGGATGTCGCGGCCCGACTCAAAGGCCTCGATGAGTCCTGGGTCTTGGGCGAGGTGGGCGATGACTCTCAGCTCGATCTGGTTGTAGTCGGCAACCAGCAGCTTCCACCCGGGCGCTGGAACGAACGCACGTCGGAACTCGCGGCCCTGTTCGGAGCGGACCGGGATGTTGTGCAGGTTCGGGTCTTCTGAGCTGAGGCGACCAGTGCGAGCCACGGTCTGGTTGAACGTGGCATGGATGCGCTCGTCGGGCCCCACCACATCGAGCAGACCTTGGCCATAGGTGGAGCGCAGCTTTTCGACCTCGCGATAGTCGAGCAGGTGCTGCACGATCGGGTGCTGGTCGACGATCTTTTCGAGCGACGCCGCGTCGGTCGAGAAACCCGTCTTGGTCTTCTTTTGCGGGGTGAGGCCCAGCTCGTCGAACAACACCTCGCGCAGCTGCTTGGTGGAGTTGACGTTGAAGTCGCGTCCGGCTTCGGCGATGATCGCTGCTTCTAGACGGTCGCACTCGCCAACCAGATAGTCATGCAGGCGATGCAATTCGCCGACGTCGACGCCGACCCCGGCTTCTTCCATTTGGGCTAAGACCCGAACGAGTGGCCGTTCGAGGTCGTCGTAGAGCTGACGCATGCCACGGTTGCGCATGACCTCGTCGAGCAGTGGCGCCAATCGATCGACCGCGAGGGCTTCGCGAGCGGCGACCACGGCGATGTCGGACGGCTCGTCACCGAACGACAGCTGGCCGTCGGAGCCTGAGTCGTCGCCGGCCATTTCCATCTGGCAGTAGCGCAACAGCAGGGCGCTGAGGTCGTAGTTGGCGTCGGCTGGATCGATCAGATACGCCGCGAGCTTGGTGTCGACATCGAGGCTGCGCAGGTCGATGCCGTGCTCGTGCAGAGCCACCATGATGGGCTTGATGTGGTGGGCGTTGATAGCGCTGCCACCGACGCCGACGAGGGCGTTCATGGCCCCGGCTACCGCGTCGTCGGTCAACAACGATGCAGCAAACGCTATGCACCCGCCGTCGTCTGGGGATTCGACCATGGCGATCGAGTCGAGCCCGGCACTCGTCCAGGCCCCCGCGATGGCGATTGGGGTGCCCATGTCGCGCAGGTGACCCAAGCGGGTGACCACGTCGGCGGCGGTGTCAAGCCGCAGCACTTCGGCTTCGAGCACAGCGCCGGCCGCGGCGGTGGGCAGGCGCCCGTCGAGCACGTCGTTGAGGCGGTCATACAGCGAGCGGAACTCGAGGAACTCGAACAGTTGCTGGATCTCGTCGGCATCAACATCGGTCCAACGCACCGTCGTGACGTCGAAGTCGATCGGGGCGTCGCGCACGAGGGTCATGGCTTCGAGGTTGAGCCGGGCCCGGTCTTCGAACTCGATGAGGTTCTGGCGCAACTTGGGAGTTTGGTCATCGGCGTGGGCGAAGATGCCGTCGAGGCCGCCGTATTGGTTGATGAGCTTGGCCGCGGTCTTCTCCCCTACCCCTGGCACCCCTGGCAGGTTGTCGGAGGTGTCGCCTCGTAGTGCCGCGTATTGGGGGTAAAGCGCTGGGGTGACGCCGGTGCGCTCGGCGATGCCAGCCTCGTCGTAGAACGCATAGTCAGACACACCACGCTTGTTGTAGAGCACCTTGATGTATGGGTCTTGGACGAGCTGGTAACTGTCGCGGTCGCCGGTGACCAAGATGGCCAGGTCGCCGTTGTCACGCGCGTTGCTGGCGAGGGTGGCCAGCACGTCGTCGGCCTCATAGCCGGCCAGTTCGACAATCGGGATGTGCATAGCATCGAGCACCTGGCGCACCAGGCCGAATTGGGGCCGAAGCAGCTCGTGGGTTTCGCTGCGAGTGCCCTTGTAGGACTCGATCATCTCGTGGCGGAACGTCTTTTCGGGACGGTCGAATGCAACGACGATGCCGTCGGGCTTGTGGTCGCGGATGACGTTGATGAGCATCGACGTGAACCCGAACACCGCGTTGGTGACCTGGCCCGATGCGGTCATGAGGTCGGTTGGGAGTGCGTTGAACGCTCGATGGGTCAGCGAATGCCCGTCGACAAGGATGAAGGTGGCCACCCGGTCACCCTAGCTGTGGCCTGTGACAGCCGATGTGACGAACTACATTCGCCCAGAGCGACGTCGGGTGGAGTGTCACGGCCTTCCCGTACGGCAGCAGCGGGAGGATCTTCATGTTCAAGACGCCAACGGCCGACCTTCAGCTCATTGCGCCTGGCTCGCAGGTCGTGGTCCGCGACGAGGAGTGGTTCGTCACCCAGGTGCGCGACACGCCGAGCGACGGCCGATTGGTGAGCTGCATTGGCACGTCGACGTTGGTGAAGGACACCGAGGCGACGTTTTCGACCAACCTCGATCGGGTTATTCCGCTGCGGCCCGAAGACACCGTGTTTGTCGGAGACGATTCGCCGAACCATCGCACGGCCCGGCTGTTCCTCGAAGCTGTCATTCGCAAGACCCCGGTTCCGGCAACCGATACCGGTTTGGTCGTCGCCGACCGCCAGTTACTGAACCGCCTCGACTATCAGCGCCGGGCCGCGCACAAGGCGCTCACTGGTTTGCGGCCGCGTCTGCTGATTGCCGACAGCGTGGGCCTGGGCAAGACCCTCGAGGTGGGCCTCATCTTGAGCGAGCTGATCCGTCGGGGTCGGGGCGACCGCATCTTGGTGGTGACCCCGAAGCACATCCTCGAACAATTCCAGCACGAGCTGTGGACCCGGTTTGCCATCCCGCTCGTGAGGCTCGACAGCGAGGGTATTCAGCGCGTCAGGCAGAAGATTCCGGCCAACCGCAACCCGTTCACGTACTACAAGCGGGCCATCATCAGTATCGACACGCTGAAGAACACGGGCCGTTACCGCCACCATCTCGAGGGCATTCGCTGGGATGCAGTGGTGATCGACGAGTGCCACAACCTGGTCAATAAGGGCACCCTGAACAACCAGCTGGCTCGGGTGCTGGCGCCGCGCACTGAGGCGCTGCTGTTGACGAGCGCCACGCCTCACAATGGCGATCCGAAGAGCTTCGCCGAGCTGATTCGCCTGCTTGACCCAACCGCGATCGTCGACCCAGGCAACATCCAGGCATCCGATATCGAGCATTTGTATGTCAGGCGGCACAAGAAACATGAAGAG
>CAYGMW010000188.1:0-6899 GCA_964350975.1 uncultured Acidimicrobiales bacterium
CCGTGGCGCACCATCAATGGCGAAGAAGCCTCGGCCTATTACGCGGCCGGCACGGCCCAGTACCACATCAATGCCGCCGTGATCTTTGCCCTCCACCGCTACCTCGACGCCAGTGGCGACCTTGCATTTCGCGCCGACGAGGGTGCTGAGATTCTGGTCGAAACAGCCCGCCTCTGGGAGGACCTCGGCTTCCATGGCAACGACCGCCGTTTCCACATCCACAGCGTCACCGGGCCTGACGAGTACACAACAGTGGTCAACGACAACTTCTACACCAACGTCATGGCCCGGTTTCATCTCAGCTATGCCGCCGACACCATGCGCGACCTCAAGGCCAACGACCCAGAGGCCTATGAGTCAGTGCAACGCCGCACCAACCTCACCGACGACGAACTCGACGCATGGGACAAGGCCTGGCGGGCCATGTACTTGCCCTTCGATGAGGCCCGAGGCATCCACCCTCAAGACTCCACATTCCTCGAGCTTGAGCCATGGCCGTGGGACTCGGTCTCTGACGATCAGTATCCCCTGCTGCTGAACTTCCATCCCCTCGTGATCTACCGCCACCAGGTCCTCAAACAGGCCGATGTGGTGTTGGCGATGTACCTGAGACGGGGCCACTTTTCGACCGAGCAGAAACGTCGCAACTTCGACTTCTATGACTCGATGACGACAGGCGACTCGTCGCTGTCGGCGTGTGTGCAGGCAATCGTGGCCGCCGACATTGGCCACGAAGACGTCGCTGTTGACTACTTCACCAAGGCCTTGTACCTCGATTTGTGCAACACCCACGGCAATACGTCTGACGGGGTGCACATTGCGTCGTGCGGCGGGGTCTGGGCCGGCATGGTGCACGGGTTCGGTGGTGTCATCGAACACGGCACCCATCTCGAGCTACGGCCGAGGGTCCCGGCTGCGTGGGGAAAGATCTCGTTCCATCTTCAGCGCCAAGGCGCCGTCATCTCGGTCACCGCCGATGCCACCGGAGCCAGCGTCACCGTGGTCGAGGGCGAGTCGACCAAGATCACCGTCGACGGATCAGTCAGCACGCTCGCCGCCGGTGACTCGATCTTTGTGGCCCGTGCAGCTGACTGAAGGTCGAGCAACCTGAACGCCACACGTCAGCTCGCGGCACGATCTGCCGCGGTCAGGCGTTGGCCAAGTTCGACGGGAATGGTCCAACGCTTCGCCGGTTCATGATGTTGGGCCGCCCATGAACGCACGTGTTCGTGGCTGCCAACAAGCGACAGCATCGACGCGCCCACCTCGGGGTACCGGATGTGACGCCCGACCCGACCAAACCAGCCTGGAGCCGCCGCGAGGCGACCCACAAGCGGTGCCGGCATGAACGGCTCGAGCACCGTTGCGGCGGCACGACCGACGCTGCCGGCTCGGGCGTCGACCTTGCCAACATCGTGGAGCAACGCCGCCGCGGCCAGCCACGACGGGTCGCTCTGGCCGACAGGACCTGTTGCGAGGGTGTGGCGAGCAACCTCAATGCCGTGGACCTGATCGTTGCCCGTCATCTTGTCAAACAGGGCAAACTCGGGCGGTGTGAGCTGTTGGCGAACCCAATCGCGGTCGTCGGGTGTTGGTTCGACAGAGCGATACGAGCCCACGAAACGGCGGGCCAGGTGCCCAACGGTGCCTCTCATGGTCGTCATTGTTGGGCCTCCCACACATCTACTGCCCATCCCAGAATGGGTTCAAGGTAGCTCCGGCCAAAGATGGCGACGCCCAAGAACACCACCAGGGTGTAGGGGCGGATCCGGTACCAGCCACCAAGCCACTTGACTGGCAGCAAAAAGTCGATAATCGCGGACCCGTCGAGGGGCGGGATTGGCAACAAGTTGAACAAGCCCAGCACGATATTGACCACCATCATCAACGCGAGTGCGTACCACCACACGGTGTGATCGGCGGGCCTGATGGCCTGGAACAACACCACCGCGATGGCTGCCAACCCGAAGTTCGTGGCTGGGCCTGCCAAGGCAACGACCAGCATGTGGGGCCGGGGGTTGCGCAAGTTGCCGGGCTGCACCGGCACGGGTTTGGCGAACCCGATGATGAACGGGGCCACCAGAGCCAGCACGACTGGCAGCGCAATCGTGCCAAAGGGGTCGATGTGTCGCAGCGGGTTGAGCGTCACCCGACCCGCGTTACGAGCCGTCGGGTCGCCGAACCGGTCGGCTGTCCACGCGTGGGCCACCTCGTGCAAGATCACCGACGGGACCAAGACCCCTACGAGACCGAGCGCGAGCAGCGTCTCATTCATCGGTGGTCAAGCCAAAGCACAGTGGGCGACGCAACATCTGGGTCAAGCGTATGGGGCGATCACTCACGACGGGCACGCGGGTGGGCCTGGTCATACACCGAACGCAACCGCTCCTGGGACACCGCCGTGTAGCGCTGGGTCGACGAGATCGACACATGACCCAACAGTTCTTGCACACTTCGAATGTCGGCGCCATGTTCCAACAGATGGGTCGCACACGAATGACGCAGCACGTGGGGCGTCAAGACGTCGGCTCCCAAACCAACCCGGTCGCCATGTTTGCGCACCACGCCCCACGCCCCTTGTCGGGTGAGCCGAGACCCGCGGGCGTTCACAAAGACCGCATCGACATCGTTTCGACCAACGACCCGATCGGCCATCACGAGGGGACGGCCCGCGCCCGAGAACCAGTCGCCGAGCGCTCGCGCCGCGAACTTGCCAAACGGCACGATCCGTTCGCGCCGTCCCTTGCCAAAGGCCCGCAACAGCCGATTGGCCACATCGACATCCCCCATCGACAGCCCAACCAGCTCCGAGATCCGCAGGCCGGTGCCGTACAACACTTCAAGCATGGCTCGGTCTCGGCGCACGAGTGGTTCGTCGCCCAGTGGCGATCCAAGCAAGGCCATGATTTGGTCCTCGGTGAGGGCCTTGGGCAGACCTTTGGGGACCTTCGGCACGTCGACGGCAGCACCCGGGTCCGTGGGCCGGTCGCCTTCAACGGCCAAGAACCGGTGCAACGCCCTGACCGACACCGTCATCCTGGCAACCGACGACGCAGCCAGGCCCCGGCTGCGTAGATGGCCCACATAGGCAACAATGTCGGCTTCGGACGCCGCTGCAACCGACCCTCCGATCGATTCGAGCCAGTCGGCATATGACAACAAGTCGCGTCGATACGCGCTGATGGTGTTCGCAGCTCGCCCCCGTTCGACGGTGAGCCAGCTCAGAAATTCGTCGAGCTCAACCGGCACTTCGTGAGCGCACCATGTGCACTGCGAGCAGGGTCTTGGCGTCGGTGAGTTCGCCCGATGCGGCAAGTTCGTCGAAGTCGCCGGGAGCCACGATGACGGTGCGCATGTGTTGTTCTTCGATGCCGTCAAACTCGGTCTCGCCGATGGTGAGCCCTGACGCCACAAAGATCGTGACCTCTTCGTTGCTGAACCCTGGAGCGGTGTGGATGCTCACCAGCTGCTCCCAGTGGTCGGCCACATAGCCCGTTTCCTCAGCCAGCTCGCGGGCCGCGGCTTGGACTGCTGATTCGCCGTGCTTATCGCGAACCCCGGCTGGAAGTTCCAGCGTTTCACGACCCAAGGCGGTGCGGAACTGCTGCACGAGCACCACCGAGCCATCATCGAACAGGGGCAGCACCGCGACGGCACCGGGATGGTGCACGAAGTCGCGATCGAAGGCCTCGCCGTCACTGGTCTCGAAGTGCAGCGTCGACATGCGAACCATGCGACCTTGGTATTGCACGGTCTCGCCCGTGCGGGTGAACAGCTCGGTCATGCACCACCTGTCGGCACGTCGGCCATGTCCAGTAGCTGCGGCTGCTGCGACCGGGTCTTGGCGAGCGCTGCACCGATGAGCGCTCGAAACAGCGGAGCGGGCCGCGTGGGCCGGCTCTTGAGCTCTGGATGGGCTTGGGTACCAATCCAGAACGGATGTCCAGCGAGCTCGATGAACTCGACCAGACGATCGTCGGGCGACACGCCGCTGCAACGCAATCCCGCCGCTTCAAACTGGCGGCGATAGTCGTTGTTGAACTCCCAACGGTGACGATGGCGCTCATACACCAGGTTCGAGCCATAGATCGCAGCCACCTGGCTGTCCTCGGCGAGCTTGGCCGGGTACGTACCCAACCGCATGGTTCCACCCATGTCAGTCACTTCGCGCTGGGCATCCATCAAGTCGATGATTGCGTGAGCGGTGTGCGGGTCGAACTCTGAGCTCGTTGCTCCAGCCAAACCCAAGACATTGCGAGCGAACTCGACGGCCATCATCTGCAATCCAAGACACAAGCCCAGACACGGAAGATCGTTTTCGCGTGCGTACTGGGCCGCTGCGATCTTGCCTTCGGTGCCTCGCTCGCCGAAGCCGCCCGGGATGACGATGCCGTCGAGGCCCGAGAGCCGGTCAGCTGCGAGCATGCCCTCGACCTCTTCGGCCTGGATCCAATCGATCTGGACCTTGGCACCGTGGTGATATCCGCCGTGCCGAAGCGCTTCGACCACCGACAGGTACGCGTCGGGAAGCTCGATGTACTTTCCCACCAGACCAATCCGCACGATCTCGGTTGCGTCATCGACTCGTTTGACCAGGGCTTCCCACTCGGACAAGTCGACGTCCATGCCGCCAAGACCGAAACGCTTGCACACAAACTCATCGAAGCCTTGTTCGTGCAGCACCAAGGGCACCGAGTACAGGTTCTTGGCGTCAGCGGCGTTCACCACGCCAGCAAGCTCGACATCGCACAGCCGCGAGATCTTGGTGCGCAGGTCGAGTGGCACCGCAACCTCGCTGCGAAGCACAACGGCGTCGGGCTGGATGCCGCGGCTGCGCAGCTCGGTGACCGAGTGCTGGGTGGGCTTGGTCTTTTGTTCGCCAGCCGCCCCGAGGAAGGGCACCAAGGTGACGTGGACGTAGAACACATTGTCTCGGCCCACATCGAGACGGAACTGCCGGATTGCTTCGAGGAACGGCAAGATCTCGATATCGCCGACCGTTCCGCCAACCTCGGTGATCACGACGTCAACGTCGGGACGAGCCAGCCGGCTGATGCGGGCCTTGATCTCGTCGGTGATGTGAGGGATGACCTGGACTGTCTTGCCGAGGTAGTCGCCTCGACGTTCGGCCGCGAGCACCGCCTGATAGATCGAACCGGTCGTCGCGTTGGAATCGCGGGTAAGGCTCTCGTCGATGAACCGCTCGTAGTGGCCAAGGTCGAGGTCGGTTTCGCCTCCGTCGTCGGTGACGAAGACCTCACCGTGCTCATAGGGGTTCATCGTGCCGGGGTCGACATTGATGTAGGGGTCGAGCTTTTGCATCGTGACCTTGAGGCCCCGAGCTTTGAGCAACCGGCCGAGCGACGACGCGGTGATGCCTTTTCCGAGTGAGCTGCTCACGCCACCGGTAACGAAGATGTGTTGTGCCACGAGTTGCTCCTGGACCATTGCGGGACGGCGCATCATTTCACGCCGGCGCCACCTGGTGTGTCACGCCAAGAGCAGTCCCGACGCGAACCACACGCCTGTGGTTTCGGGTCGGGATGGCAACGTACACGATGGTGATGCCATCCGCTAGAGCGCGCTCGTTATCGCTGACTCGGCGTCAGCATCGATGGGCGGACCTATGGGGCTGGGCGGCCGAGGCGATCGATGAACCGCAATGGGGCCGTCCGATCGATGACTTTGGAAAACGAGACGCGTTCGCTCGCGAGGTTCAGGCCCAGCAAGACCCCGGCGGTGGCCCAGAGCGCCACATTGCCAAGGGTCGCAACCGCTCCGATTCCGAGCAGCGCTCCGGTCACATTGGCGCCGGTGTCGCCCTGCATGAGTTGTTCGCGCAACTCCCACGGTGCCAAACCAACAGCAGCGCCAACTCCGAGCAGGCCGATCGCACTCGGCGCAGCCGCACCAGTCGCGCCGACAAGGGCCACGGCGGCCACGACAGCCACCTTGGTGGTTCGGGCCGGAGCCCGATCGAACAGATTGGCCAGATTCGCTGCCAGGGCAATAATGGCCCCGTCGCGCAAGAACGGCACGACACCGCCGGTGGTGATGAGCCCCGCCACCATCAGCGCAAGAATGCCGCCGCCAAACATTTTCACAGCGCCTGTCGTGACCCGGCGCTCCCGTAGGGCCCGCAGATGTCCACGAAACCCACCGCCACCGGCCTGGCCGCCGAGATCGTCAAGCAGCCCGAGCACCCCGAAACCAGCCGCGGCTTGAAAGCCAGCAAACGCGACCTCAACGGGCACTGAATGGGTGGCCACGATGAGCACCACCAAGGAGCCACAGCTACCCACCGCCATCACGATGACGCCAGCGGTGGCGGGGATCACAGCTCCACGAAAGTTCGGGCGACACAGCTTCGCGGCCGCCAGCGGCGTACGAAACACCATCCACAGCAACGCCCCGCTCAGCACGCTGAGCACCGATGTCGTCACAAGGATCATCGCCGGTGCCTGATCTTGTGGACGACAGCCGCGGCCACCACCCGAATGGTTGCCGGCCACCCCAGGCGGCGGGCCGCGTCGATGAGCAGGTCGCGGCCCTGGCGGCCCCTGTGGGCAAATCCCGCAACCGATCGGCCGGTATGGCGGTGGTCGAAGTGGGCTTCGATTTCGTCGACCCGAAAGCCGGCCGCGATCACATCAAGGGTGAGCGCGACCTCAAGACCGAAGCGGTCGACAGGACCCAAAGCGGCGAGGGCCTCGCTGCGGATCGCCCGCTGGCCCGACAGTGGTGCGACAAAGTCGCGACCGGTGCCGCGTCTCAGCAATGCAGCGGCAACGTCGCGCACGAATCCGAACCCGCCTCGGCCCGCAGCGCTCGGCAGCACTGCGATTGCCATGTCGGTGTGGCCATTGAGCACCGCGTCGATCAGACCCGCGGCCTCAGTC
>CAYGMW010000189.1:0-6857 GCA_964350975.1 uncultured Acidimicrobiales bacterium
GAGAACACCTGATCGGGTGGAGGGTAGACCTCGTGGGCGGCACGCTCGGCGGCGATAAAGTGCTGCAGTTCGGACCAGTAGGGCTGATCGAACTCGTCGCGAAGCAGAGGGTTCCAGTCCGTTGTTGGCGCCACTCGGTCGAAACTAGCGCACTCCACCATCGGGCTTTCTAGCCTGTAGCAGTTGTCGACGGTCGGAGGACCCAATGCACGAGCCCAGCCGCTGGACCCAAATCACGACCGAGGACCCCGAGCACTCGGCCCGCTACGCCGAACGATTCCGGACCATGGCCGCCGAGGGTCGAGATCTTGGCGGCGAGGCCCGCCTCATCGATGCCATGGCCGCACGCAACAGCCGAATCCTCGACGCCGGTTGTGGGCCTGGACGGGTGGGCGCACTCCTGCACGCGGCTGGGCACACCGTGGTGGGGGTCGATGTCGATCCGGTGTTGATCGACGCCGCGATCGCGGATCACCCAGGGCCGCTCTGGCTCGTTGGCGACCTGGCCGAACTCGATCTGGCCGATCACCGGGCCGCTGGCGGCTTCGATGTCATTGTCTCAGCCGGAAACGTCATGGCCTTCTTGGCCCCGTCGACTCGTCGCGCCGTGCTCGAACGACTACGAGACCATCTGGCCGACGACGGTCGCCTTGTCGTCGGGTTCCAGGCCGGCCGCGACTATGACTTCGAGGAGTTCTTCGACCACGCCGCGGCGGTCGGTTTGGACGTTGACCTTCGCCTCGCCACCTGGGACCTGCGCCCGTCGACGCCGGAGGCTGACTTCCTCGTCGCGGTGCTCAGCTCCGGCCGCCCTGCCTCAACCTGACCGTCACGATCTCGAAGGGCTTGAGCGTCAAGGTCACGGCTCCAGCAGCGTCGACGGTGACATCTGACTGAGGGGTCTCCATGAGGTCGCATCGCCACGCTTCGCTGATCGGCGAACGGGTTGCGAGCGTCACGACGCATCGGTCGCCGACTGCCTCATGCAACCTCACCACGAGGTCGGTGCTCGCGTCGTCGGCCAACTTCACCGCGTCGATCTGGACGTTGGGGTCACCTGTCACGCCGATGACTGGACCCACCACAGAACCAGCCGTGCCACCCACCACTCGCGGCGGTCGGTTCAGCCGTTCAGCCGCAGCCCGCACATCGGCGAGGTCGCCGTCATGGGGGCGCAGCGCCAGCGTCACCTGATGGCGGCCGTGGTCAGCATCAGGGTCGGGATACTTTGCCGCCCGGGCGAGGCTGACGCTGATGGCACCATCAAACACGCAGTGCCCATAGCGACCGTCGTTGAGCACAGCAACCCCGAACGAGGGCTCAGACATGCTGACGTAACGATGAGCGCAGACCTCGAATTTGGCCGCGTCCCACGGCGTTGATCCATGGGTTGGCCGGTCGACGACGCCGAACTGGATATCGCATGCTGCCATGGCGGCCCGAACATCGAGCGGGAAAGACATCGACAGCAAGTGTTCGTCGTGTTGCCAGTCGATGTCGACGTGAACGAGCAGCTCCCGCGCTCGGGCCCGGAGTTCATAGGTGACCAGTGCCGACGATGGTCCGAACGTCCGCTGTACCGCCACCCGACCAACCAGTGGGCCAACGTCGGTCACCGCCACCTGTCCGCCGCCGACAGGCCGACCATTGGCCCTCGTCCAGGATTCAAGGTCCCAGGCGTCGTACTCGACCGGGTGGTCACGAGCCACTTCGAGCACCGCCGCGGCTGCGCCTGACGGCAGCACTTCGCGCCCGGTTTCGAGGTCGACCACCGACATCAGCTCGCCACTGTCTGACCACCGAACTGCGAGCACACCATTCGACATCGTCGACCCGGCCACAACTACCGGGGCGACAACGCTCGCGTCGGTATCGACCGAACCAAGGCCTAACGCAGGAGCGGTGGCCCACACCGCAGTCGTTCCATCGGACAGGGCCTGCGTGAGGGACGAAACAACACCCGAGTGCGATGTCACCACCACCCCGGCGAAGGCCACATCGGCCGGGTTGGCAACACACACTGGTCCGGGCGCCAACTCGGCGAGCAAGGCGTCGATACGCCCGGTCAGTTCGGCACCGACCCGCTCGAAGATCTCTTCGGCGTCTCGATGCACCCATGCAATCGACGACCCAGGCAAGATGTCGTGGAACTGCTGGGTCAGCACTTCACGCCACAGCTCGTCCACATCGGCGGCCCGCCCCAACGAGGCCGACCACAGCTCGGCCTCGACCAGGAGCCGTTCGCACAGGCGGTTGCCAACCTTGGTGCGGAGCTGGCTCGTCAGCGTGCCTCGATGCATTTCGAAGTACAGCTCCCCTCGCCACACCGGCACCGGCGCACCGGCGCGCACCTCGGCCTCCAAGGCTTCGAAGAAGTCTGTAGGTGACCCGATCTCGAGCGTCCAACGGGGGTCAGAGGCCCCGATCCGATGGGCTCGTTCGAGCATGTCGCGGGTGGGGCCGCCGCCACCATCGCCGTACCCGAAGGGCACGAGCGACACATTGCTCCACGCGTGGTCCTTGAAGCGTTCGACCGACCCGGCGATCTCGTCGGGCGTAAGCTCGGCGTTGTACGTATCGACGGGCGGGAAGTGGGTGAGCACCCGGGTGCCATCGAGCCCCTCCCACCAAAACGTGTGATGGGGAAACCGGTTCTGCTTGTTCCACGACAGCTTTTGGGTGACGAAACGCGACATCCCACCGGCGGCAAACAGCTGGGGCAGGCTCGCTGGATAACCGAACACGTCGGGGATCCACATCTCGTCGCATGGAGCACCGAAGTGCTCGGTGAAGTAGCGCTGCCCAAACACGATCTGGCGGGCCAGGCTCTCGCCCGATGGCAGGTTCATGTCGGCTTCGACCCACATACCACCCGATGGGTGCCACTGGCCCCGCTCGGCCCGCTGCTGGATTTTGGCGAAGAGTTCGGGCTGAAGCTCCTGGATCCACGCGTACTGCTGGGCTTGGGAACACGCGAACTCATACGCCGGGTCGTCGTCCATCAGGGCCACCGCTGACGAAAACGTGCGGATGCACTTGCGCACGGTCTCTCGCATGGGCCACAACCAGGCAGTGTCGATGTGGGCATGGCCAGACGCAATGACGCGGTGCCGTTGGGGAGCAGGCAGCTCAGGGTCCGGAAGGGCCATGAGGTGACCAGCGAGATGGCCTCGCGCCGCAGCAACGTCGGGCATCGCGTCGAGGGCCATCAGGATCGACCGGCGGATCCCAGCGCGGCGTCGATCCGCCATTGGCAACGAACGCATCGTGGCATCGAGAACCTCGAGGTCTCGAACCAGGGCGTCACCCTCGACATCGACGAGCACCAGCTGGGCCGTCTTGAACCGATAGATCGGCGTCGTGCGAGCCGTTTCGGGCAAGCCCTGCATCGAGGGCTGGTAGCCGGGAAACCACGGGTTCGAGGCCGCTTCGAGCAGCAACTCGAGGGGCCCAGCAGCCGAGGTGACGACGTGATGGGTGCGCATGGGATGGATGCCGTGGAGTGGCCGCCAACCTCGGCCATCGTCAACCCGTTCGACGAGCACACCTTCTGACTGGAAACCAGCGGCACCAAACCGGAAGCCCAGATCGATCTCGGCTTCGAGACGCGTGCCGGGCTGGTCGACCCAGTCCGCGGGCACCTCGCCAGTCATCCGGAACCAGGTGGTCTGCCACGGAGCTCCCCACGAGCTACCAACCACAAACGGCTCGAGCTCATCGAGGGTCGGACCGGCCTCGACGACCAGAGGAAGCTGTCCCCGTCGAGCCACTGGTGGCACCCGTTCGGCGAGCTCCCGGGTGATCCGCTGCTCGGTCAGTCGCTGGTCGTCGTGCATGGTGGGCGACGTTAGATCTGCCCGTCATGTCCGGCAAACGGGCGTCAGCTCAAGGCGCGGCCCCGTACGAGGCCGACGAGCTGGCCCCATCCAATGCGCGATCCGGTGTGCAACAGGGCGAACTCATAAACACGAGCAGCCATCCGGATCAGCACCGCAACTGAGACCACCATGACGGCGATAGCCAGGGCCAGTTCCCAGCCCGAAATGGCATCTCGCGCCACGCGAACCGGCAGCAGCATCGGGGTGGTGAGCGGAAACAAGGTGAGCACCCGAGTCAGCATCGTGTCGGCAGCACCGAAGACTGCGGTTTGGCCAACGAAGTAGCCGACCATCAGGGGGACCAGCACCGGCATCATGACCTGAGAAGCGTCCTCTTGGCGCGAGATCAACGAGCCCAGAAGGGCAAACAGCGTGGTGTACAGCAGCAGGCCTCCCAGAATGGACACAACCAGGATCGGCACGAACCTCCACGCTGAGGACGGCACGTCGGCAGCATTGGTCAACAACAAGGTTCCGATCAGGCCAACCGTCACCACCAACAGTTGGGCCGCAGCGAGGGCCGACAGCCCCAGAATCTTGCCAATCAGCAGCGTCCGGGGTCGGATGTGGCCCAAGAGGACCTCGATCACGTGGGTCGACTTTTCCTCGACGACACTCATCAGCGTCAGTTGGCCGAACAGCTGGGGAAGCACAAAGGCCGACATCAAGCCGAGGAACGCGACCCCGATCGCTATGTCGTCGGATGGTTGAGGTTCGTCGACAAAGCGATCGTTGAGCGTGCTCGGTGCCAGCAGGGTCGACAGCTCAGAATCGGTGATGGCGAGATCGGCGGCCCTCGTGATGAGTTGACGTTGCTGGAATGCTTGGGCAATCACCGCGCCAAGATCGTTGTCTTGGTCGGTGTTCCACCACAGCTCGGTGTCAGCAACGATCGCCGCGTCGACAGTGCCGTCGGCAACCGAGCGTTCGACTTCGTCGGCTGACAGATCGACGAACTCGATCTCGATGACATCGGTCGCAGCGGCGGTGATGGCGGCTTGAGTGGCGTCATCAACGCCGCTGACACCGAGTGTCACCGATCGAAGGTCGTCGCTCCCCGACGGCCACAACGCAACGGCTACGGGCACGCCGACCGCCAAGACGACGAGCAGGCCAGTGATGATCCGAAAAGCCTTCGTGCGAGCCCGAGTGCGGATCTCGCGCCCGGCTACCAGCATTGCCGCCGACGTCACTGGGTCACCGGCGCCGTCTCGACCAAGAACACTTCTTGAAGGCTTGGGGCTTCGAAGCTGACCGACACCATTGCTCCCACCGCCGCGGCGCTGGCGATCAGCGCGGCCGCATCGGCCGACGCGGGCACCTTGAAGCGAGCACTACCCAGCGGGCCCTCGACCCGTTCGCCTTCGCCCGGAACCCAATCCATATCCGGATCCTTCCAGCTGATGTTCAGATATCGATGGGGAGACCGACCTCTCAGTTCGTCGACGGAGCCAGAGGCCCTGGTCATTCCGCCCGACACGATCGTTGCGTTTCGGGCCAGGTCCTGCACCACGTCGAGCTGATGGCTCGAAAACACCACGCTGGCACCCTGATCGACTTGTTCGGCCATGACCTCAGACAGCATGGCAACGGCGACCGGGTCCAGTCCGGCGAAGGGTTCGTCGAGCACCATGAGCTGGGGCTCGTGTACCAGCGCTACTGCCAGCTGCACCCTCTGCTGGTTGCCTGTCGACAGCTCCTGGATCAGGTCGTCTCGCCGAGCGTCGAGACCGACCCGTTCAGCCCACAGCGATGCCCGCCGATCGGCCGTGGCACGGTCGAGTCCGGCGAGCTGACCGACATAGGAGATGTGCTCATGCACCCGCATCCGGGGGTAGAGGCCACGTTCTTGGGGCATATAGCCAATGTTTCGGCGGTCATCGGAGCTCATGGGCGAGCCATTCCACTGGATCGACCCCTCGTCACAGCTCAACAGCCCAACAATGCAGCGCATGGTTGTGGTCTTACCTGCGCCATTGGGGCCGAGAAACCCAATCAGCTCGCCCCGGCCGACGGTGAGGTCGATGCCACTGAGCGCCTGGACATCACCAAAGCGTTTGCGCAAGCCACGAACTTCGAGCATTGGGCAACGATACGGCTCTCGTCATTCCTTCCGTGCCCCAGTTGTCGGTGGCGGGAACGCTAGGGCGCTGACCGGATGGTGGGAAGCGGCCGCGGCGCCTGTCGCCTTGGAGTGTCATGGTTTGGCAGAATCGGCACCTCGTCAGAGGGGGTGTTGTCGTGAAGCTGTCGGTTGTGCCTGAGTCGGTGTCTTTCACCGGCGCCACCTTTTGGGCTGGCACCCGCCGCCCGGTCACGAGCAGCACTGGTCTGCCTCCGACCGCCTACACCAGCCACACCTTCTTCGACGTCGAACAGCAGCGCGTGTTCGAGCGGGCCTGGGTCAACATCGGGTGCAGCGACGAGGTCGCAAGCCCCGGCCGACTGCTGGTTCGCTCTGTTGGGCAGAGGTCGATCATCGTCACCCGCGGCACCGACGGCATCGTGCGAGGCTTTCTCAACTCGTGCCGTCACCGTGGTACCGAGTTGGCCGAAGCCGACTGCGACATCACGAACACGATCCGCTGCCCCTATCACCGCTGGGGATATGGCCTCGACGGTTCGCTGAAGGCCACACCCCGGTTCGCTGAGGTGCCGCGAGACGACTTCGACCCCGCCGAACTCAACCTCGTCGAGGTCAGGGTCGCGACGTGGGGACCCTTGCTGTTCGCCTGTCTCGACGACACCACCCCGCCGCTCGATGTCTGGCTCGGCGACCTGGCCGAGCGAATGGCGGGCTATCGGCTCGACCAGTGGCAGGTCCAAGACGAGGTCGTGCTCGATATTGGTGCCAACTGGAAGCTACTGACGGAGAACTTTCAGGAGTACTACCACCTGACCTGGATCCATCCCGAGCTGTCGAAGGTGTCGAGGGTCGAGGACCACTACCGCTTCCAGGGGCCCGGCATGTACGTCGGC
>CAYGMW010000190.1:0-1593 GCA_964350975.1 uncultured Acidimicrobiales bacterium
GGTCATTCGTCCGTCGATTCCTGAGCAGTTCCGCGGCGACAACTTCGAGGTCTACGTCAACCCGACCGGCAATTTCGTCATCGGCGGCCCCGTGGGCGACGCTGGCTTGACCGGTCGCAAGATCATCGTCGACACCTATGGCGGTATGGCCCGCCACGGTGGCGGCGCGTTCTCCGGTAAGGACCCGTCGAAGGTCGACCGTTCGGCTGCGTATGCAACCCGCTGGGTTGCCAAGAACGTCGTGGCCTCGGGTGCTGCTGATCGTTGCGAAATCCAGGTGGCGTATGCCATTGGTGTGGCCCACCCAATGTCGATCCTGGTCGAAACCTTCGGTACGGAGAAGGTTGACGCGGCGGCCATCGAAGCTGCGGTTCGCCAGGTGTTCGACCTGCGTCCGGCCGCCATTGTGCGTGACCTCGACCTGCGTCGCCCGATCTATCGCCCGACTGCGGCCTATGGCCACTTCGGTCGTGCCGCCGTCGACGGCTTCTTCCCGTGGGAACAGACCAACCGCGTCGCCGAACTCCAGAGCGCACTGGGTCTGTAGGTCCGTAGCGAGCGTTGGTGGGTCCCATGTCGACCCACCAACGCATCGTTCATCTGCAGATCGCCACCAGGTTCGACCTCGGTGTGCACTTCACATCGGCATGCTGCTTCGCTAACGTCGCCTCACATCGGTAGGGCAAGTACGAGGTGGCATGTGAAGTCGACGTGGATTCTGGCCATGGCAGCGTTCCTGGCAATTGCGTGCGGGGGTCCGGCCATGGAAGCTTCGGTTCGTTTTGACGATCGGCCCACGTTCTTCGATGTCCCGTTGTTTGCTCTTCAGGTCGACTCTGCGAGCGATGTCGAAGACATCCTTGTCGCGGTTGGGATCGCGTTCGACGGTGACCTGTCGGACTACGTGTATCCGGCAGTGGTGCTTGGGTACACCGAAGCGGGCTCATGTGCGTTCCCGGTTCGTGTACACCGAGATAGCGAGTCGCTAGCGACGGGTGTGGAGATACTCAATAGCAAGAGCGACTGTGACGATTCCGCCAACCCTCGGCTGGCACTCATTGACGCCATCGCGGGGCCGGTTGACCAGTTGGATCTGTCGTACGACGGGGAGCCCATAGCGGTAGTCACTGAACTTCCGGCACCTTGCTGTGGAATCGAATCGGACGGCTAGGAACTGAGCGAGCCCGAGGAGTAGTCCCACCGGTGGGGCACAATGCCGGGGTGAATCTGCCGGACCAGCAACCTGACCCATCGGTGTCAGTTGCCGATGACAATCGGCTGTTTGCTCTGGATTCAATCCCGACACTTGCTCCCGAGCCCGCGCCGCCTCGGCCAGCCCGTCCCGCGGGTTCGATGGTGGTGAGGGTGCTGATCGACGAGCCAGCCATCGATCGCGAGTTCGACTATCTGGTTCCGGCCGACTGGGTCGACGAGGTTCGTGTCGGGTCCCTCGTGCGTGTCGACCTGCGCGGGCGGCGGGTTCGGGGATGGGTCGTCGAACGCGACATCGAACCAGACGTTGGTATCGATGTCCGCAAGATTTCCAAGGTGTCGAGCCTGGGTCCGCCTCCGGCCATCATCGACCTAGCCCGT
>CAYGMW010000190.1:1603-6803 GCA_964350975.1 uncultured Acidimicrobiales bacterium
CGGACCGTTGGGTGGGGCGTACGTCGCGGTTCTTGCGGACGGCATCTCCGCCCGGGAACGTTGCATCGCTGCCCCGGCGGGGCCGTAGCGCGGGCCCCGCAGCGGTGCTCGATCCGAGGATCACTACCGCGTTCGACCACGAGGTCAGCGTGGTTCGGGTTGGTCCGTCGGCCGACGACACGCCCTTTGGGCTCGCGGCCGCGGCTCGGGGCCGGGCGTTGCTGCTCACCCCGACGCTGAGCGCAGCCCAACACCTGGCGGTGCGCCTTCGCCGGGCCGGTGTCGATGTAGCGCTGTGGGACCGCGACTGGGCCAAATCGGCGGCCGGGGTGGTCACGGTCGGCACTCGCGCCGCCGCGTTTGCCCCGATCGGCCCACTCGCCGCGGTAGTGGTGTTTGACGAACACGACGAGCGCTACCAAGAAGAGTCGTCACCCACTTGGCACGCCCGCGACGTGGCGATCGAACGAGCCAGGCGCGACGGTGCCAGCTGTGTGCTGGTGTCACCGACCCCATCGCTTGAGGCCCTTGAGGCTGGTGTGCTGCTGCATCCGGACCGATCCGAAGAACGGGTGAGCTGGCCCATTGTCGACGTCATCGATCGTCGGGGCGAAGACCCACGATCGGGGGAGTGGTGCTCGCCCGAACTGGCCCGCCTCGTGCAGGGCGACCGGACGGTGGCGTGCATCGTCAATCGCACCGGCCGCGCCCGCCTGTCGATCTGTCATCAGTGTGGTGAGGTGGCGCGCTCGGCAACCGGGGCTGCCCTGCTGGCCGAGGGCGACGAATTTGTCGAGGTGAGCACGGGCCAGCGCCGGCCGGTGGTGTGCGACCGCTGCGGCTCGACCCGGTTTCGCCGAGTTCGCCTCGGTGTTTCAGGAGTTGCTGACGAGCTCGCTCGCCTGGCCAGGCGTGATGTGGTCGAAGTCACCGCCGCCGATGATGAGATTCCGCGTTCCGCGAGCCTCTATGTGGGCACCGAGGCCCTCGTCCATCGGCTCGAGCACGTCGACGCCGTCGTGTTCTTAGACCTCGACCAAGAGCTGTTAGCTCCGCGGTTTCGGGCGGCCGAGCAGACCATGGCGCTCATTGGGGCCGCGGCCCGTCTCGTTGGTCCTCGGTCCGGAGGCGGCCGTTTGGTGTTGCAAACCCGTTTGCCTGACCATCATGTGGTCACCGCGGCGCTGCACGGCGACCCGGCCAAGGTCACCGACGTCGAACGCGACCGTCGTCGAGAGATGAACCTGCCACCGTTCTCGGCCATGGCCGTGGTTTCGGGAGCCGTGGCGCCTACATTCATGGCCGCATTCGACCCCGTTGGTCCGGTGGACATCGTCGGACACGACGAAGGGCGATGGCTGCTACGAGCCCCCGATCACCTCACCTTGACCGCGGCGCTTCGTTCAACCCCGCGCCCAGCTGGCCGATTGCGCATCGAGGTCGACCCCAACCGCGTCTAGTTGCCAATAAGCGAGCCACACCATGATGGGCAGAATTTTCCGCCGAAACAGTAAGCTGGACGCCATGTCGATGGAGATCCGCACCTTTGGCGACCCGGTGTTACGCCAGATTGCGACCCCGATCGACGACATTGACGGCAAGATCGTCCAGATGGCCACCAGCATGTTTCCGGCGATGTACGAAGCCGAAGGCATTGGTTTGGCGGCCCCCCAGGTGGGTATCCAAAAGCGCCTCTTTGTGTATGACCTCCACGACGGAGACGGCCCTCAGGTGCTCGTGAATCCGGTCATCAGCGAATCAGATGGCGAGTGGGAGTACACCGAGGGTTGCTTGTCGGTTCCAGGCCTGTCGTTCGACATCATCCGGCCCAAGACCGTGCACCTCACCGGATATGACCTCGACGGCAATGAGGTCTCCATCGAGGCTGACGAGCTTCTGGCCCGGCTGTTCCAACATGAGCTTGACCACCTCGACGGGGTCTTGTTGCTCGACCACCTCGACAAGCCCACCCGCAAGGCGGCACTCAAGGAATGGCGCGAGCGCACCGAAGGCAGCGTCGAGGCCGGCTCTGTGCTGGGCCTGCAGTTCCCAGAGTGACCGAACCGTCGCCGCTGCCTCGTCCGCCCCGGCACCCCAGATCGATCGTCTTCCTCGGGACCCCCGTTGATTCGGTTCCGGCGCTCAGGGCGCTCGTCGCCGCCGGGTTTGATGTCCCCCTCGTGGTGAGCCCACCCGATCGCCGTCGCGGCCGGGGGTCGGCTGTTTCACCGTCGCCGGTCAAGGCTGCCGCGATCGAGCTGGGGCTCAACGTGACCTCTGAGGTGAACGATGCGGTCGACGTTGGTGCCGACATGGGCGTAGTGGTCGCCTATGGGCACCTGATTCGCCGCCCCGTCCTCGAACTGCTCCCGATGTTGAACATCCATTTCTCCTTGCTGCCGCGGTGGCGTGGAGCGGCCCCCGTCGAGCGGGCGCTGTTGTCTGGTGACACCGAAACCGGGGTCTGCCTGATGGGCCTCGAAGTCGGTCTCGACACCGGTCCGGTGTATGCCAGAGCCACCACCCCCATCGGCCCGACCGATCGGGTCAGCGACCTGCGCGAGCGGCTCGCGGTGATGGGAGCTGAGCTCTTGGTCGAACAGCTCAGCGTCGGACTGAGCGAGCCAGAGCCCCAGGTAGGAGAGGCAACCCACGCGGCAAAGATCGAAGCGGCCGACCGCGAGATCGACTGGTCGGCCGATGCGGTGATGATCGACCGTCAGGTCCGCCTTGGGGGAGCGTGGACCCTGTTTCGGGGCAAGCGCTTCAAGATCCATGCCGCCGAGTTGCTGGCCGTTGACGCTGGCCCCACGCCTGGCACCGTCGACGATCTGGTCGTCGCAACGGGCCGCGGCAGCCTGCGCCTCGTGAGCGTGCAACCCGAAGGCAAACCCCGCCAAGACGCCACCGACTGGGCCCGAGGGGCCCGGCTCACCACGAACGATAGGTTCGGCTCATGATCTCTTCTTCGGCCCGCTCGGTTGCTGCGGCCGCCATCGAACAGATCAGTGCCGGTCAACGGTCGGCGCCGGCGCTCGCCGCGGCGCTCGATGGCAGCGAGCTCGACGACCGCGACCGGGCCTTCGTCACCGCCCTCACCCTCGGCACGGTGCGAATGCAGAGGGCCTGCAACCATCTGATTGCACCCCATCTGAATCGGGCTCCGGACCCTGATGTGGCGGCGCTGTTGCGTATGGGGGTGTTTCAACTGGTGTTCCTCGGAACACCGCGTCATGCCGCGGTCGGCGAAACAGTCGAGGTCGCACCCAAGAAGGTCGGTGGCTTTATCAACGCCATCCTCCGACGGGTCGCCGACGACGTCGACCGTGGCGTCACCTGGCCATCAGAAGCCGTCGAGCTGTCCTACCCCGACTGGCTGGTTGAGCGTTTTGTGTCCGAAGTGGGCCACGACGATGCCACGGCGGCCTTGCGGGCCATGAACGAACCAGAGCAGCCCAAAGCTCGAGCCGACGGATACATCCAGGGCAAGGCGTCTCGCTGGGTGGTCGAAGAAGTCGATGGCCAGCCGGGCGAACATATTGTCGATCTGTGCGCCGCCCCCGGCGGCAAGTCGACCGGCATCGCGCTCACGGGTGCCACGGTGACCGCGGTCGAACTCGACGAAACCCGCTGCGAGCATCTGGCTCGCACGGCCCGACTCTTCGGCGAGGGGCGAGTTGAGGTCCTGTGTGCCGATGGCCGATCGACGGGTCTTGCCCCAGGCTCGGCCGACAAGGTCCTGATCGATGCACCATGTTCGGGGCTCGGTGCCCTCGGGCGACGCGCCGATGCCCGCTGGAACATCTCCGCCGGCGATGTCGACCGGCTGGCCGACCTGCAGTACGAGCTGATCGTCGCCGCTGGCGAACTGGTCAAGCCCGGCGGACTGTTGGTGTATTCGGTGTGCACCATCACCGACATCGAATCCAGCGCCGTGGTCGAAGCCTTTGTTGAGCGATCGGGTTTCGAACCAGCACCGTTCGTGCGGCCAGGTCGGTGGCGGCCGTCGCGGTTGGGCTATGGCGGCATGGTGCTGCCTCAGGATCGTGGCACCGACGGCATGGCCGTGTTCCGACTCGTCAAGCCTGCCTAATCTGTCGGTCGTGACTGCTCCAGTGCCGTACCTCAATCATCGGCTTCAGGGTTTCGGGACCACCATCTTCGCTGAGATGTCGGCCCTCGCGACCCAGACCGGGTCGGTCAATCTGGGCCAAGGTTTCCCCGATACCGATGGGCCAGCAGAGATCATCGAGGTCGCGGTTGCGGCCATGCGTTCCGGGCATAACCAGTACCCGCCCGGGCCCGGGCTGATCGAGCTTCGCGAGGCGGTGGCTCGCCACCAGCGCCGCTTTTACGACCTGGCCTACCGGCCCGACACCGAGATCCTCATCACCGTGGGCGCCACCGAGGCCATCGCGGCCACCATGTTGTCCTTGCTCGAACCCGGCGACGAGGTCATCACCTTCGAGCCCTGGTACGACAGCTATGGCGCCAGCATCGCCATGGCTGGAGGCGTGAAAAAGGTGGTGACCCTCAGCCCACCTGAGTACTCGTTCGATCCAGACGAGATCGAACGGGCCGTCACGTCCAAGACCAAGCTGATCCTGCTCAACACCCCGCACAACCCCACGGGCAAGGTATTTCGTCGCAGCGAGCTTGATGCCATCGCCGATATTGCCACCCGTCACGATCTGCTCGTCGTGACCGACGAGGTCTACGAACATCTGGTGTTCGACGGCGAGCACATTCCCATGGCCACCCTGCCGGGCATGTGGGATCGCACGATCACCATCAGCTCAGGCGGCAAGACCTTCAGCTTCACTGGTTGGAAGGTCGGTTGGGTGTGCGCCCCAGCGCCACTGGTCAGCGCTATCCGGACGGCCAAACAGTTCCTGACCTTCGTGCACTCGGGCCCGTTCCAGTTGGCGATTGCGGCTGCGCTCGATCTTGACGACAGCTACTACTCGTCGTTTGTTACCGACTTCGCCCGCCGTAAGGACCTGTTGTGCTCAGGCCTCAGCGCTGCGGGCCTCGACGTGTTTCGGCCTCAGGGCACGTACTTCGTGAACGTCGACATCAGCGGGGTCTCAGGCAGCGACGGCATGACGTTCTGCCGTGAGCTACCCGGCCGGGTTGGTGTGGTGGGGATCCCCACCCAGGTGTTCTACGACCACCCCGAACGGGGCCAGAACCTGGTGCG
>CAYGMW010000191.1:0-6797 GCA_964350975.1 uncultured Acidimicrobiales bacterium
CCCGCGATGAAAGTCAGCGACGGCCCCAATGGAGCGCGCGGCGGCAGCTTCTCGGGTTCTGCCACCTCGGCGTGTTTCCCGGTCGCTACGGCCCTCGGCGCCACTTGGGACGTCGAGTTGATCGAACAGGTCGGCTGGGCCATTGGCCAAGAAACCCACACCAAGGGTGCCCATCTGTTGCTGGCCCCGACCATCAACTTGCACCGCACCCCACTGGGCGGCCGCAACTTCGAGTGCTACTCCGAAGACCCGTTCCTCACCGGACGAGCAGCCTCGGCGTACGTCAACGGTGTTCAGAGCACCGGAGCCGGAGCCACGATCAAGCACTTCGTGGCCAACGACAGCGAGTTCGAGCGCCACACGATCGACTCCGTCATCGACGAGCGCACCTTGCGAGAGGTCTACCTTCGCCCCTTCGAGGTAGCCATCGAGCGATCAAACCCCGTGTCGGTCATGTCGTCGTACAACAAGGTCAACGGGGTCGCGGCAAGCGACAACACCGAGCTGCTCACCACCATCCTGAAACAGGAGTGGGGTTACGACGGGTTCGTGATCTCTGACTGGTTCGGCACCCGGTCGACCGTCGGAGCGGCCAACGCGGGCCTCGACCTGGAGATGCCCGGCCCACCCCGGATGTTCGGCGAGGCCCTCGTCGCCGCCGTCGAAGCGGGCGAGGTCGACCTCGCGGTGGTCCGCGACAAGGCCCGCCGGGTCCTCGAAGCCATGGAGCGCATGCAGGTCTTCGAGCGTCGAGACCAGACAGAACAGTCGATCGACGACCCCAAGCACCGCTCTATCGCACGCGACGCAGCCACGTCGGCCATGGTGTTGCTCACCAACAACGGCAGCTTCCCCGTCGACGCCTCGACACTCAAGACCATCGCCGTCATTGGCCCCAATGCCGACCAGGCCCGGATCCAAGGAGGCGGGAGCTCGGGAGTCAACCCGCACTACGCGATCACCCCGTTCGAGGGCATCCGTGACGCGGCCGGCGACGGGGTCGAGGTCGTCACCGCTCTCGGCTGCAGCATCGATGCCCGTACTCCACACCTCGACGCCCGACTCCTTCGTCGGGCCGGCGGCAACGACTCCGACGCGGGCCGTTGGACGGCCAAGTACTTTGCGCTCGACAGCGACGACCCCGTGTCGGTCCGGTCGACCACACGCACCCACCTGTTGTGGATGAACGCGGTCAGCGGCGTCGAAGTCACCGCAATGCGGGTCGAGCTGTCGGGCGAGTTCCGGGCATCAGAGACGTCGACCTGGACGTTCAGCCTCATCAGCGCGGGACGCAGCCGGCTGCTGATTGACGGCGAGGTGGTGGTCGACAACTGGACCGATTGGACCATCGGCCCCGAATTCTTCGGCCAGGGCAGCAGCGAGATCACCGGCGAGATCGACCTCGTCGCGGGCGAACCTCACGAGATCACCGTCGAGTTCGAAAACAACCATCTCACCGATCACCTGTCGGGTCTCACCATCGGCGCCCGGCCGGTCACGCCCGATGATCTCATCGATCAGGCCGTGGCATTGGCCGCCAGCGTCGACCTGCCCGTGCTGGTCGTTGGCCAAAACGCCGACTGGGAAACCGAGGGCCGCGACCGCGACCTGTTCGAACTTCCAGGCGACCAGGCCGAGCTGATCCGTCGTGTGTCGGCCGCCAACCCCGCCACCGTGGTGTTCGTCAACGCCGGGTCTCCGGTCGACATGAGCTGGGCCGATGCCCCGGCCGCAACGCTCTATATGTGGTATCCGGGCCAAGAGGACGGCCGGGCCGTGGCCGACGTGCTGTTCGGCGTCACTCCTCCGGGCGGTCGACTGCCCACCACCTTCCCCAAGAAGATGCGCGACACCCCGTCGTTTGGCAACTACCCGGGCGAGTTCGGCAAGGTGCACTACGGAGAAGGACAGCTCATTGGCTACCGCTGGTACGACGCACGCGACATCGAGCCAGCGTTCTGTTTCGGCCACGGACTCCGCACAACCGAGCTGTCCTGGGGCGATGTTGCCGTCTCGCACGGGCCCGCCACGACCTCGCTCACGGTGCCGATCGCAAACGTCGGCGCACGGGCCGGTGTCGAAGTCGTACAGGTCTATGCCCATCGCCCCACCTCAGCGGTGATGCGGCCCGACCAAATCCTGGTGGGGTTCGCCAAGGTCAGCATCGAAGCTGGCACAACCGCGATTGCTGAGGTGGTGGTCGAACACGCCGACCTTCGGCACTGGAACCCCGACCTTCACGGCTGGGAGCTCGAAGCGGGCGAAGTCGTGCTGCGAGTGGGCCGCAGCAGCCGAGACATGCACGACAGCATCTCGATCGAGGTCTGACACCACCCGGTGGGGTGAAAAAGATCATTACGGTCGTGTGACAGGCGCGCACCACGGGGTACTAGGATGCGCCAGCGCTCTCGCTGCCTGAGGTCGCAGAACTCTGTGTGCTCATGAGCCGTCGCCTTCTCTCCTTCGTTGCCGCTGTGGTGTTGCTGGTGTCGACCGCGACCCTCGTCACGGCACAGGAGTCGGCCCAAGAAACACTGCGGGCCGCTCGAGAAGCCCAAGCCGCGGCTCGTCTCGAGGCCGCCGATTTGGCCAAGGATCTCGATGTCCTCGAAGCCACCGACGACGAACTCATCGCGGCGCTCCAGGCGCTGAGCGAACAAATCCATGCCCAAGAAACCCTCGTCGAATCGGCTCGCAACGATGTGGCCCAAGCCCGGGCGACCGAAGAGCGGCTGCGGGCCGAAATTGTGGTCGTTACTGCCCGGTCTGACGAGTTGCGCGAACTCACGGTCGAACGAGCGGTTGCGGCCTATGTGGCCCCTCGCGAGAACGCAGTCGCCAGCGGCGACCCGACCCAGGACGCCCGACGCGACGCATTGTTCCGTCAGGTCGACCTCAGCTCCAAGTCACTCATTGACGAGCTACGTGCGGTCAACGACGACCTTACGGCCCTCGAAACTGAAGCCGATGAAGCGGCGATCGCGGCAGCGGAGCGCGAAACCGAACTCGCTGCGGCCCTCGCCCGGCTCGAAAGCGACCGGGCAGCCCAAGAAAACATCCGAGCCCAGCTGTCCGAAGAGATCCAGGCCCTCGAAGCCGAACTCGATGAGATGGCCGCCGTCGAGGCCGAACTCTCGGGCATCATCCGCGACAAGCAGCGCGAGATCGCCCGCGAGGAAGCCCTGCGACGCGCCGCGCTGACCACCACAACGACATCGACGACAACGTCAACAACAGCACCGGCCAGCACCGATTCCAACCCAGACACAACAAGCGAGACGCTGGTTCCGGCTTCGACCGATCAGGTCGACTCGGGCAGCAGCACAACGACCTCAGCTCCGGTCGTTGTGCCGGCGTCGAACCCAGATCTCATCTGGCCCACTACTGGCTCGGTCACATCGAGTTTCGGCAATCGAATCCACCCGATCAGTGGTTCGAGTCGTTTCCACGCTGGCATCGACATCAGCTCACGGACCGGCAACCCGATCTGGGCCGCCCAGTCCGGAACGGTCATCTACTCAGGCTGGATGCGCGGGTACGGCGAAACCATCATGATCGACCACGGTGGGTTCGTCACCTTGTACGCCCACCAATCAGAGCGGCAGGTCTCTGAAGGCACACGCGTGAGCCAGGGACAACAGATCGGCCTCATTGGCTCGACCGGAGACTCCACGGGCCCGCACCTGCACTTTGAGGTTCGAATCAACGGTTCAGCCACCAACCCGGCCGCCTATCTGCCATAAACCCGACTCACATGGTGACCTCGTCGCCTGACCGTGCGATGATTGCGACCCCATGAAGGCCCTCCTCTACGAACGTAAAGAAGCCAGATTCGTTGCCGCTGCTGCGATGAGCCGGATTCGACCAGGTGTTGGCGCCTCGGTCGGGCCGCTGAAGTTGACCGATATCGCCGAGCCGTCACTACCTGGCCCCGGCTGGCAACGGGTGATGCCCATCTTGTCCGGGATCTGTGGCAGCGACCTGTCGACGATCGACGGGCACACGTCTCGATACTTTGAATCGTTGGTGTCGTTTCCCTTTGTGCCAGGCCACGAGGTCGTTGGTCGCACCGACGACGGTCGCCGAGTGCTCGTCGAGCCGGTGCTCGGAGCGGCGGCCCGATTGGTCGGACCCCAACAAGGCGTTGGCCAGGCTGACGGCCACGACTATGGCCATCTCATCACCGGACCACTCGAACCCGGACTCCAGATCGGATCCTGCGCCTCCACCGGCGGAGGATGGTCAGAAGTGATGGTCGCCCACGAATCGCAGCTCCACGAGCTTCCCGACGACCTTGACGACGCCTCAGCCCTCGTGGTCGAACCTGTCGCCGCTGGCATCCACGGAGCCCTCAAGGCCAATATTGCCGACGGGGCAACAGTCGCTGTTCTTGGAGCGGGGATGATGGGGTTGGCTGCGGTTGCGGGCCTTCGCCACTTGACTGGTGCCGGAACGATCATTGTCGGAGCGAAGTATCCCCACCAACGTCGACTGGCCGCGATGGCTGGCGCCGACGTGGTTGTGGGGCCTGACGAGGTTGCCCGTTCGGTACGACGTATCCAGGGGTCCGGGGTCATCGGCACTCGCTTGGCTGGAGGCGCCGACGCCGTGATCGACGCGGTCGGCAATTCGGCTTCAATCACCGACGCCATCGGGATTGCCAGGCCCAGAGGCCGGGTCGTGATGCTCGGCATGCCGGGCAATGTCCAGACCGACCTCGCGGCCTTGTGGCACCGCGAAACCGAGCTCGTTGGCTCGTACTGCTATGGCGGCGAGCACTCACATGGTGGGGAGCACACGTTTGGCCTGGCGATGAAACTGGTGCGAGAACTCGACCTGGGCCGCCTCGTTTCTGCGACGTACAAGCTCAAGGACTATCGCACCGCGATTGATCACGCGGTAGCAGTGGGTCCTCGCGGCGGAGTCCGCATCGCGTTCGCGCCGAACGGCTAGAGCAGACCGCTACCAGTCTTCAGACAGTTCAGCCCATGCAGAGTTTCCGTCAAGGGTGGTCAAGATTTTGCGCTGGAGCCACGGCTGGGGCCACGACCCAGCGACCGGTGCCCACACGTCGTCTGAGTCGACACCCACGGGAGTGCTCAGCGGAACCGACGAAGCCCCACGAACCCGCCCAGCGGGAGCAACACTCGATCGGCCACGCCAACCGACGGCACTGATATCGAACGCATCGGCGCCAACGAGCACCTCGCCGTGAATCTCACAGTGCTGCTCAAGGTCCTGATCAGACCCCGATGGCGGACCCAGTGCCTGCCATTCGAGGTCGAGGCCCAACGGCATGGGAGTCCCCCACGCTGGAGCAGACATTGCTTGGCCGGGGTCGTCGACCTCGGTGCCGAACGCTTCGAGCCCGACCGTCCAGTGTTCCCACGGCGTCTCACACACGTGTTGGGCCCACATCCCCGTATGGCGAAACTCAAGTGACCGGGTGGGGCTCACCATTGGAATCTCGTCGTCAACAGCAACGATCAGACGGCCGCCAGGAGCAATGATGGCGCACGCGTAGGTGGCCAATCGCCGCTGAGGCCACCATCGAAACTCAAGCCACCCAACGAGATCGTCGTCGGGTGCGACGAAGTCAAACCACCATCGATCAAGCTCGGCATCGAGTTGTGGTCGTTCCGATGACGGGTCAGCGGGATCGAGTGGCACATGATCAGCCTAAGCTGAACGCCGTGGTGACCTACCTGAGCCCCGAATGGATCGACGCAGTTCGCGACGCCGTTATGAGCGACAACGACCTGTCCGCGGCAACCGCCGAGACCGAACTCGTACTTCAACAGGTGGTGACTGAGACACCCTTTGGTGATGTTGGGTACTTCATCACGTTCGACCGGGGCAACGTCTATGTGCAGTCCGGCGTGGCATCGACCTATGACGTGTCGTTTCACCAGGATCACCGAACCGCGCTCGAGGTCCATGGCGGCGAACTCAACGTGTTGGAGGCCTTCCAGCAGGGCCGCATCGCCATCAAGGGCGACGTCACGAAACTGACTGCCAATCAGGGCGCCATTGCCGCCCTCGACCGGGCTTTTTCATCGGTCAAGGAACACACCGAGTACTGATACACCGCTCACATGTGACCTCCTCGGTGCCGACCGTGGATACATGAAGCTCGATCGCGTTCGCATCCTGGCCCTCTCGGTCGGTCTCGCCATCGTTGCGGTAGCGATGCTCTCGTCTCCGCTGACCGGCGAAGCCGGCGCCCAGGCTCGATCGATCGACCATGCTGACCTGGTTCCCCAAACCCCCGAACGGGGCTACCCAATCGTGATCGTCGACAATGTGCTTCGAGGTCGCGGGCCCTACACCAATGTGTACGCCGTCGACCAGATCGGCGACCTGATCGTGTCAGGCGGCGACTTTCGGCGGATCCAGCGCCAAGACGGCAACATCATCAGCGCTGGCGGCTTTGCGGCATGGGGTGTCGACGACAAGGAACTGGTGTGTCCGGGCGCGTTCACCTTCGACGACACCATCTTTTCAATTGACAAGGCACCGTGGCCACGCCATGTCTACGTGGGTGGCAAATTCCGAACCATCACTGACAGCACGGGCGTCACCCACGGTCGCCAAAAGATGGCGCTGCTCGACCTGAACGACTGCACGGTTGACCCGATCTTCAACGTGGTGTCGGCCAATGGCAGCGTCCAATCGATTGAGTTCGAGCATGATCGCCTATTCGTCGCTGGCGGGTTCACGTCTATCGCTGGCAACGACACCATGTTGGTCGCGGAGCTCGACCCCTTCACCGGCCGAGCGGTCCAGTCGTTCCAGGC
>CAYGMW010000192.1:0-6741 GCA_964350975.1 uncultured Acidimicrobiales bacterium
GTGGAGTTCATCTTGTTCACGAGCACGCCGTCGACGTCGCGGGCGAACAACTAGTCCCATGCCGAACCGTGAACCAGCTTGATGACGTTCCAGCCCGCGCCGCGGAAGACCGACTCGAGTTCCTGGATGATCTTGCCGTTGCCGCGCACCGGGCCATCGAGGCGCTGCAGATTGCAGTTGATGACAAACACCAGGTTGTCGAGCTGCTCGCGGGCTGCGATCGACAACGCTCCGAGGCTTTCGGGCTCGTCGCATTCGCCGTCGCCAAGAAAGGCCCAGACCGTGGATTCGCTGGTGTCGTCGATGCGGCGGTGGTGCAGGTAGCGATTGAATCGAGCCTGGTAGATCGCGTTGATGGGGCCCAGGCCCATCGACACCGTGGGGTATTCCCAGAACTCGGGCATCAGGCGCGGGTGGGGATAACTCGACAGGCCCGTTCGGCCGATCTCGCGGCGGAAATGGTCGAGGTCTTCGTCGGTGAGACGGCCTTCGAGGTAGGCCCTGGCGTAGATGCCCGGGGCGGCGTGGCCCTGGATATAGATGTGGTCGCCAGGTGTGCCTGCGTCCTTGCCGCGCCAGAAGTGGTTGAAGCCCACGTCGTACAGCGCCGCCGATGACGCGAAGGTCGACAGGTGGCCACCGATGCCGTCGGCGAACTTGTTCGCGTGGGTGACCATGGCTACGGCGTTCCAGCGGATGAAGGCCCGGATGCGGCGTTCGAGGTGATCGTCGCCGGGGAACCACGGTTCGCCTTCAGGAGGGATGGTGTTGATGTACGGCGTGGTGATTGTTGCCGGGAAGTCGACGCCTTGTTCGACCGCCGTGGTCATCAGGCGGCGCAGCAGGAACGAACCTCGGTTTCGTCCATGGCGGTCAACCACAGCTGAGAACGACTGTTCCCATTCCTCGGTTTCGGTGGGGTCGATATCGGGCAGCTGCTTGGCGAAGCCGTCATAAAGCATTGGACCATCCTGCCATCACTTTGGGTCCGTGCGTTGCACTGTGGTAACGCAGACACCGGAGGAGCTGGCAGGATGCACGGGTGACGACGCGTGCTTACACCGATGGGGCTTGCTCAGGAAACCCCGGACCAGGCGGATGGGCCTTCGTGGTTGAAGGTGGCCAGTGGGCAAGTGGATACGAAGCCAAGACCACCAACCAACGCATGGAGGTCATGGCTGCGTTCGAAGCGGTTCGGCGCATTCCGGGCAAGCTCGAAATCATCAGCGACTCCACCTATGTGGTGAAGTGCTTCACCGACGGCTGGTGGCAGGGCTGGATCAAGCGGGGCTGGAAGAACGCAAAGAAAGAACCCGTTGCCAACCGCGACCTGTGGGAACCCTTCATTGACCTTGTCAACAAGCGGGGCGATGTCACCTTCACGTGGGTGAAGGGTCACTCGGGCCACCCGATGAACGACGCGGCCGACAAGCTCGCCACGACGGCCACCGCCGAGGGCCGTGGACGCAGTGGAATGCACTTCGGACACGACATCGTGGCATCGATGGCGGCCGACGAACCGGGGAGCTACCGGACCTCGGCTGCAGGCCCGTCCGATGCAGGCCCGGCGGCTCCAGCAGGGCCGGTGGTTGTGGTCACCGGTCATCGTCCAACCGAGCTCGGCGGCTGGGACTTGGCGAACCCGATCGCCGATTCGTTGCGCCGCCAACTCAGCGACATTCTGAGGGCCAAAAAGCAGGTCGACCCTGACCTGAGTGTGGTCACGGGCCTGGGTCTCGGTGCCGAGATGTTGGCCGCCGAGGCAGCCTTGATGGCCGCGGTGCCCTATGTGGCGGTGCTGCCTTTTGAGACCTTCGATGCTCGCTGGCCCGAACCCACGCGTCGTCGATTCGCCGAATTGCGCCGCTCGGCGGTTCGTGAGGTCATCATCGATGCCGCCCCAGTGGGCACCGAAGCGTTCGCCAAGGTGATGCGGGGTCGCGACCAATGGCTGTCGACCCATGGCACCGAGGCGATCATGATCTGGGACCGTTCAGACAAGTTCCTGGCTCGGCTCTATGACCGGTTCGATCGGGCCTTTGATGGAGCCGTGTGGGTCATCGAGCCGCCGACGGCGTGATCTCACTTCTTGGGGCCAATCGCTCCCGCAGCGATGAGCTCGTCGATCTCGGTATCGCTGTAGCCGAGCTCGGATGCAACTTCAGCTGAGTGTTCGCCCAACGCTGGAGCCCCACGGTCGAGCGACGTGGGAGTGCCGCGGAACCGGGCGGCGGGAAATGGTTCGCGCACGGTGCCGAGATGGGGGAGCGTTCGTTCGGTGAGCGAACCCGAGTGCTGCACCTGGGGATCGAGGTGGATGTCGCCAAGAGCATGGACGGGTGCGGCCGCGACATCGTTGGCGTGCAGCCGTTCGAGCAGGTCGGAGTTGGTGAACTTCGCGAACTCGGTGTCGATCAGCTCGCCCAAAGCTGAGGCGTTCGCGACCCGATTTTCCATGGTCGCGAACCGGGGGTCGTCGAGCCATGTTTCGGTGCCGAGAGCCCGGCACAACCCGGGGAACTGGCGGTCGGAGATCGCCATCTGGGCGACGAACCCATCAGAGGTTGGTCGGATCTCGTAGTAGGTCGACATGTGGGGCTGGTGGCGCACATCGCCGTCGATCACGAGGTGATCATTCATCGCGTCGGGCCACATAAACGACAAGCCGACGTCGAGCATCGAGATCTCGATGTGCTGGCCTCCAGCGCCTCGGCTGCGGGCGAACAGGGCCGCGGTGATTGCTTGGGTCACGGTGTATGCGGTGACCTTGTCGATCACGATGTTCTTCACCAAGCTGGGTCGACCGTCGACGTCTTGCAGCGATGCCATGCCGGTGATGGCTTGCACCACATAGTCGTAGACCTTTTGGTCCGCGTAGGGCCCGTCGGGTCCGAAGCCAGTGATGGACACATAGATGAGGTCAGGGTTCGCGGCCAACAAGGCATCGGGGCCGACACCGATTCGGGTTGCAACGCCGGGCCGGAAGTTCTGGATGAAGACGTCGGCCGACGCAGCGAGACGCTGCACGACCCCCAAACCTGCTGGTGACCGCAAGTCGGCGCACAGGCTGCGCTTGCCACGGTTCGTGGCCGCGAACCCAGTCGACATCTGGCGAACCGACGTACCCGCCCACCGGTACCGGTCGCCAGCTACTGACTCTTCAACCTTGATGACGTCAGCGCCCTGGTCGGCGAGCAACATCGCAGCGAGCGGCCCCGACACCATCTGGCACGCTTCGATGACGCGCACCCCGGTGAGTGGGCCACCGGACAGGTCGTGAGTGGTCGGGCCGGATGCAACTGGTGCGCCGCTATTGGTCATAGCGCGAAGCTACTGGGCGCCGACCAGATCGATTGTGTTGAACCCGTCGAGGCGGCCCACGAGGCACAGCACCTCGCGGTCGTTGAGCTCGCGCCAGCCAATTTCGAGTGGGGTGAAGTTGGTGACACCCCACTCGTCGAAGTCGTCGCGTCCGCCAAATGCAGCGGCGAGCTCGGTGGTGCATCGAGCATCGGCGATCGATTGGACAGCGTTGTTGCCTGGGAAGTCGACCTCGTCGATTTCAAAGGCTGCGAACACCTGGAGTTCGTGACGTTCGTTGCATGGAACAACGGGGATGGTGTCGAACTCACCCGTTTGGCTGACCGCGATGCAGTCGCCGACTCTCAACCGGAGCGCAGGCACCGAACCGGCCTTCACCACCACACCGGATTCGTCGCGGATGTCGGCACCCGACGTCTGCGAGCAGCCGGCAATCAGCGCCGTCGCGGCACTAAGCAAGGCAACGAGCGCTGGCCACCAGCGGGTCACTTCGTTTCGACCACACCCGCCAAACGTTCCAGGGTGCGTTCCATGTTGGCGGGATGCTTCTTGGGGTACCCCATGAGCTCGATGAACTTGGGAGCCATCGCGGTTGACCAGTCAAAGGTTTCCCTGACGAGGGTCCCTTCGTCGTTGGCAAACAGTTCGTAGCGCCAGCGATGCTTGCCCAAGTGGGCCCACGCAATCAGCTTGTCTTGTTCGAACTCGACGACGGTGCTGCTGATCTTGTACGGAACAGGACCGAACTTCATGTCCATGCCGAACTTCGAGCCCATGGTCAGGGTGCTGGCGTCGCCGCGCACGGCCTGCACCATTCCTGAGCCATCGATATCGCTGTGGCGTGCTGGATCGGCAAGGATGGCAAAAATGTCGCTGGCCGGGGCCGCGATCTGACGTTCGACTGACACCGTCTGGGTCATTGGATTCACCTCCACGTGAAGAAGGTTCAACCTATCGGCACTAGGGTCGGGCCCGTTGTCCGCACCGCAGATGGGGAGCTCGGCATGACACACGAATTCGAACCAGTTGAAGAACCAGATGGCGATGGCGGTCTCAGCGTTCGTCAGAAGATCAACCTGGTGCTGACGGCACTCGTCGGCGGGGCCTTGGCCATCTTCATTGTGCAAAACACCGAGTCACAGTCGGTGTCATGGCTGTCGTTCGAGGTCAACTTGGCCTTATGGATCATCGTGGTTGGATCGGTGCTGATCGGTGCGCTGCTGACCGTCATGGGCCAGCTGATGTGGCGCCGTCGCCGCAATCGTTCGCAGTAGATCCGGCTCGGTGCCGAGACAAAGTGTGACCAGGCGCCGATATCGTCGCCGGGGTGAGCACACGGGCATTGATCATCACCGCACTCATCACCGGCATGGTGATCTTGATCGCCTTCACCGTTCAGGTCCTGATCGCGACGTGAACAGTGCCGCATGGGCGCACAGATCGCAGGACCGTCTCGTAGGGTAGATGGGACAGATTCAGACCTTGTCGTCGCGTCCCCATCGGTTGGTCCTGCATGAGTGAAACACATTTCGACATCGTCATCGTCGGCGGCGGTCCCGCCGGTTATGGCGCCGCTCTCTACGGTGCATCAGCCGGGCTGACCGTCGGCATGGTCGAGCGAGACAAGGTGGGTGGCACCTGCTTGCAGCGGGGCTGCATTCCCGCCAAAGAACTCCTCGAGACCGCGGCGGTCACGCGTACGGTTCGCGAAGCCCACGAGTTCGGTGTGCTGACGAGCGAGCCCGGTCTGGACTTCACCCGGACGATGCAGCGCAAGCAGGCGGTCATCGACCAGCTGACTGGTGGTGTCAAGACGCTGCTCAAGCGCCGCAAGGTTGTGACCTTCGACGGCACCGGCCGCTTGGGTCCGAACCGCACGGTCACCATCGAACTGGCCGACGGTTCTACCACCACCATCACCGGCGAGCGGGTACTGCTCGCAGCTGGCTCGGTGCCGCGCACACTTCCTGGATTCGACGTTGAAGGTCAGCTGGTCATGACCTCTGATGAGGTCTTGTCGATGCCGTCGATCCCGGCGAGCGCCGCGGTCATCGGCGGCGGCGCCATCGGATGCGAATTTGCCTCGATGATGGCCGACTTGGGTTCCCAGGTAACGATTCTCGAAGGCTTCGATCAGATCGTTCCTGGCGTCGATCCCGATATCTCCAAGGCGCTGGCTCGTTCGTTCAAGAAGCGCAATATCAATGTCGTCACCGGCGTCAAGGTCACAGGTCACACGCCCAACGCCGACCGCACCGCCACCACGGTGCATCTCGACGGGGCCGACGACATCACGGTCGAGTCCGTCGTGGTGTCCATTGGCCGTCGCCCCTTTGCCGATCTGCTCGGTCTTGACGGAACCGGGGTCGCGGTCGACGCTCGCGGGTTCGTTCAGGTCGACGACCACTGCCGCACCGGCGAACCAGGCGTGTACGCCCTCGGCGACCTCATCAACACCCCAGCGCTGGCCCACGTCGGATTCGCCGAAGCGATCCTCGTGGTGAAGGACATCTTGGGCGAGCCCACCGTGCCGGTCGACTACGCCAAGGTGCCCTGGGCCATCTACTGCCACCCGGAGATCGCGTTCGCAGGGATGACCGAACAGCAGGCCAAAGACGCCGGCTACCAGGTGGTCGTGTCATCACACCGCTTTGTTGGCAATAGCCGAGCCATGATTGTCAACAACACCGACGGCTTGGTCAAGATCATCGCTGAAGACCAAGGCGACGGAACCGGCGGCACCATCTTGGGCGTGCACATGATGGGCCCGTGGGTCACCGAACAGCTCGGACAGGGCTATATGGCCGTCAACTGGGAAGCCACCGTTGACGAGGTAGCCCACTTCATCCAGCCGCACCCGACACTGTCAGAGCTCTTTGGCGAGAGTGTTTTGGCGCTGACCGGGCGCAGCCTGCACGGCTGACCGGGTGGTGTCCCGGCGCGGGCCCGCCCGACGCGGCACAATCGTCTACCAGTAACTCGACAGTTCATGGCGCGCAACTTCGTGTAGCGCTATCAGTTCACCATCACCCGATATCAGCACGACGTGCTGCAACAACAACAGGAGCCAATCCCATGGCGAACGTGGAAATGCCTCAGCTCGGCGAAACCGTCACCGAGGGCACGATCACTCGCTGGTTCAAGCAGGTCGGCGACACCGTCGCTGCCGACGAGGTGCTCTTTGAAGTATCGACCGACAAGGTCGACTCCGAGGTTCCCTCGCCTGTTGCCGGTGTGTTGACCCAGATTGTTGTGCCTGAGGGCGAGACCGTCGAAGTCGGCGCCGTGTTGGCCGTCATCGGCGACGCCGGTGCAGCACCAGCACCAGCACCAGCACCAGCTCCTGCCGCGGCGCCTGCTCCTGCTCCTGCGCCCGAACCGGCTCCAGCTCCAGTAGCGGCACCGGCTCCCGCCCCGGCT
>CAYGMW010000193.1:0-6737 GCA_964350975.1 uncultured Acidimicrobiales bacterium
ATCACAACCCGGTTCACTGCGGCGCTTCGTCAAAGTACTGGCCGCATTCGATCGCCACCAGGTGGTCGGGGTCGTGGCGGACGTTGATCGGGTCGTGACCAGCGGCGACGGCGTCGGCTTGATCTCGAAGCAGCCGGCGCAGCATTCGGATGCCCCTATCACTCGACGCCAAGTGTTCCTCGGAGTGCAACGTGATTGGCCCCTGGCTGCTCTGGGCCTCCCAATCGCCGGGGAAACGTTGGGCCTCTTCGGCGTTGGATGCTCGACGCATGGAGGCCACCCGGTCGAAGAACGAACGGTCGATGGCCCGCATGACCGTGAAGATCCGAAAGCTGGTGTCGTCGACGGGCACGACGAACCCGAGGGTGTCACCCCGGCCCGGCGCACCGAAGGGGTTCGACACGACGCGCACGTTCGGCAGCACGGTTTCGGTCACCGTGCGCAGGGTGCGACCGTCGGGCAACTCTGACAGACGGACGGCCGCCACGCCGGTGTCGGTCGTCGACCAGGTGGTCGACGCCAGCAGCTGCCACGGCTGGAAGTTGAGGTCGTCGAACTCGCCATAGCGGGCCCCGAACTGGGGTCCGGAGTGCAGATAGTGCAGCCAATAGAAGTGGCCGGTGTCGAGCACGTTCTCAAGATGCTGGAGCCAGTTGAACGGCACCACACCGTCGAAATAGCGGCCGCTGCCCAAGTTGTGGTCGTCGGTGAACAGCTGCTCGCCGTCAGCCAGATCTTCCAAGGTGCTGTAGCGCGGGAGCGCGGGCTTTCGGTCGGGCGGGCCCATATAGGCCCAGATCAGTCCGTAGTGCTCGGCGACGGGATACCAGGGCTGGCGAAACTTGTCGCGGTTCAGCCCGTTCTGAGGTTCGCACGGCTGGTCGGTGCAGCGCCCTTCGGGGTCGAAGGCCCAGCCGTGGTAGCAGCAGCGAATGCCAGCGTCGTCGACCCGACCATAGAGCAGCGACGTCCCACGATGAATGCAGCGAGGGTGGACGAGACCGGGCCGCCCATCGACCGTGCGAAACAGCACCAAGTCTTCGCCCAGGATCCGCACGGCTCGCGGTACATCGGTGGCGTAGCTGGCGAGGCCGACAGGCTGCCAATAGCGACGCATGAACTCGCCCATGGGGGTTCCCGGGCCGACCTCGGTGAGGTGCGCGTCGTGCGTCCCAGCGGTCAGGCCGTAACCGGTGCCAGCGTCGAGTTCGCTCATGGGCCAACGGTAGACGACGGCGCCCTCAGACCCCGAGGGCTACTTCCTCTTGTCGTCCTTCTTCTTGTCGTCCTTCTTCTTGTCGTCCTTCTTCTTGTCGTCCTTGTCTTTCTTGTCTTTGTCGTTCTTGTTGGGATTGCCTTTTTCGAGCGACGCGGCCAGATCGAGAAGGCCCGGATCGTCCTTGTTGTTCTTGCCGTTGAGCTTTGTGGTGTTGTCCCCGATGAGTTTCGCCAGGTCCTTGTGCGAGATGTCGGGCTGGAGTTGCTTCACGAGCGCAGCCTGGCCGGCCACGACCGGAGCAGCCATCGAACTGCCGCTCCATGTTGCGTACCCGCCGCCGGGAACCGTTGAGGTGATGTCAACCCCCGGAGCAGCAACGGTGACCCACTTGCCACGGCTCGCGAACGACGCGAACTCGGTCCGTGCTGCGTCGACGGCGCTCACTGCGAGCACGCTGCCCTCAGCTGCTGGGTACCTGGCCTTGTCCGAACCGTCGTTGCCCGCAGCGGCGATGACGATCACGTTGTTGGCTTTGGCGTAGTCGAGCGCAGACTTGAGGACCTTCGACTTCAGCTTGTGGTCTGTGCCGAAACTCAAGTTGATCACATCCGCGCCACTGTCGACGGCGTCGGTGATGGCCTCAGCAACGCCGAACACGGTGCCTTGGCCGTCGCTGTCGAGCACTCGGTAGGAGTAAATCTCGGCGGCTGGCGCCAGCAGGTGGACGATGCCGGCGACATGGGTGCCGTGCCCTGCTGCTTCGTCAACGAAACCGTCGCCATCGTCGTCGAGGCCGTTGCCGGTGTCATCGGGCATGTTGTCGTCGTCGATAAAGTCGAACTTCGGCACTACCTTGCCGGCCAGGGCCGGATGGGCGGCGTCAACACCGGTGTCGAGGACGGCTACTTGGACTCCTGAGCCGGTGCTGATCTGGTGGGCCGCATCGAGCCCGAGGGTTGCGAGTCCCGGTTGGTTTTCCCACTGCTCTTGGGTCGAGGTCTGGGGTGGTGTTTCAGACGGCCAGGCATGAAATCGTTCGGCTTCGGCGGATGAGCCGACATAGTTGGGTTCGGCCCACGACACGCGCGAGTCCTTTTCGACCAATTTCAAGGCTGCCTTTTCGTCCTTGACATCAAATTCGAGCAGCACAATTCGACGCGACAGGATCAAGGTGTCGACCAGATCGGCGCCGAGCCCGCTCGCGACCTCGGCTGGGTCCTGACCCCAGTTCACCTTCACCACGAGTTGCACCGGAGCCTCGACCTTGTCCTTCTTCTTTGGCCCAGCTCCGGCAATCGGTGCAATCGAGATGCTCGCGGCAAGCGCGCCAACGGCAACGCCGGCGGCAATCCGTCGCCGCTTGAGCCGCGAGAGGTGTTTGCGATCATTCATTGCGAACGTTCCTTTGTCAGAGCCATGCGTGAAGCCAGCGATCGGAGCGACCACCCTCTCCAGCACAGGGGGTGCGAGTGAGCGGTGCGGAGTGCCCCCGTGAGCGCTTCGAAGGCACCCACGATCGACAGACCTTGGGCCATTGCGCCGTGGAAGGCGGCTGAACCCACGGCCGCGCTGGAGTCGTCGACCGGCCACGGCGAACCAATCACCGCTTCGGCGCCGCCTGCGAGCAAATGCGAGGCCAAGCCGCCAAGTCGTTGTCCGCTGGCCTGGTTCGGGGCACTTCCATGGCACACGTTGAGCACCACGAGTCGTCCGTTGACGGGCAGTTCGGCCAGGTCACGTTCGGTGAGTGACCATGTCTCGAAACTGATCGCAGCGGGTCGACGGTGACCAGCCGCGACCGCGTGGCCAACGAAGTGAATCGTGTCGTGGCGGTCGATCAGGCGAGCCAGTTCGGGCAGTGAGCCGACCCGTCGTGCGACCGTCGAGTTTGTGGCCGCTGACGTAATGGCGTCGATTTCGTCGTGGCGAGAGGTCAAATCGTCGCCGCCACAATCAACAATGAGCGTCGACGTGTGTGGCGATGTTGCCGTGGTCTCAACCATCAACGATGGGCGGTCGATCATGCTCGCCGGGTCGAGACGGATTGGCGTCACGAGCGGGACACCGCTGACGCACCCGTGGCCCGAGACCGAGATGAGCCGGTCGCTTCGCGCCTCCCACGACGCCCCGCGAGTAAACGCCGAGCCGAGCTCATCGACTTTGATTGCTGTTGCGTACGCCGCGAGCGCCTCGGTCAGGCCGGTCGCGGTCGCTGGGCTCAAGGCGTGCTTGAGCGACCATTCGATTGCTCGATCGACACTTCTGGCTGCGTCGAGGACTGAGGACCGTTCGATCTCCACGGTGGCGACGACTTGGTCGCCGTCGACGGCGAAGCCGAGCACCCGATCCCACAGGTCGCGGTAGGAGACTGCGAGCCCGGCACCGTTGGTTGCTCGGTGTGGCGTTCGTTGGGCCGAAATCGAAGGCAGTTTGGTCGACTCGGCCAAGCGGAACGCGTCGGCGAATGTGGCCTCCGATCCGGCCAATCGTGAGATCAAAAATTCTTCGGCCCCTGGGGTGGGCGTTGTGACCGACGACCATTGCCGGGCCACGTCGTGAAGACGGCGACGGCGGTGGGTGCGGCGCGAGGCCTGCCGCAGCAAGGTCTCGGCCCGGTCGGGCTGTCCGTCGTCCCAGAGCGCCCGGCCAAGTTCGGTCTCGACCGATGCGAGCAAATGCAGCGGAGCAGCGTCGCCGCACCAGCTGAGGGCTTGATCAAGCGCCGACAACTGGTCACGCGGACCGAGCCATCGAGATGAGATGAGCGCAACCCGGGCGAACTCAAGCGGAGCATCGTCGGGGCTGAGACGACTGCGGACCGCCGCGAGGTCGGCCTCGGCTTCGTCGACGGTGGAGGCAATATCGCAGCGTGCCAACCGGGCCCGCGCTGCGGCTCGCGCCTGTCCGGTCTCTTCCAGGATGGTGACAGCGCGAGACAGCGACCGTTTCGCGGCATTGGTTCGGCCCCGTTCGGCAAAGGCCAAGCCGATGAGCATCCACGCGTGGCCTCGTTCGGGGTCTTGGCCAGTGACGCAGGCGCCCCTGGCGACTGACACTGCAACGGTTCCGCCTTCGTCGGCGTGCCCGGTGGCGAGCAGGGTGGACCCAAGCACGAGCTGGGCTCGGAGAGCTTCGGCGGTTGCACCGATCGACGTCAGAGTTCGGTGCGATCGTCGGGCAATCTCGAGGGCCCGTTCGGTCGAACCGTTGCCGAGGTGAGCCCGGGCGAGGTAGCTCGACGCAACGCCGTACCACCATTGGTCGCCGTCTCCTGCGAACTCCTCAGCAACGGCTGCGAGCACGCTGATGGACGAGGCGAACTGGCCCACTTCGAGCAGTTCGACGCCCAGGTTCGCCCGCGCCCGCCGTTGGTCGTCGATCGAGCCGACGTTGTCGTAGGCCGCGGCCGCGCGCTGTTGATTCGCGATGCTTCGACGGTGCAGGCCCTGGAGCCCTTGAGCGACCGCACAGTTCTCTAAAAGGGCCGCCTGTAGCCACAGCCAGTCTGGGCTGTCGAGTGCCGGAGCGTTGCCGACGAGGGCCGCGAGTGTGGTTTCTGCCAGCTCGATGGAATCATCGAAGCGGCCGAGATTGTCGAGTACGTGCATCCGGCCAAGCACCGTGCGGGTCGCAGAAAACGCATCGCCAGCGCAAACGTAGGCATCGGCCGTTGCGTCGAGCAGCGCCAGAGCTCGCTCCAGGTCTCCTGCTTCGGTTGCTGCCCGCGCCAAGGCGTAGCGGCATCGACCGACAATGTCCCACAGCTGCTCGGCCCGCGCGTCGTGTTCGATTCGCTCCAGTTCCGGCACGACGCGACCGGGCTCTCCTGCCAGTTCATCGAGCATCTCATCGAGACGAGAAGCCAACCGGTGAGGCAGCGTGGGGGCGGTGCTCTGGGCGGTCACGCTTCGGCCCCGCCGATGTTGACCTCGAATTCGATTTCGAGATGGGTGTTGTCGACCACGAGCCAGTGGCGGCCAGCGGGCAAGTCGCCGAGGCTGAAGCCGCCGTCGTTGTCGCCCGCGTATGACCGCACGTGTGGCTGATCGCGCATCGCGACGGCGAACGCGCCCGGTGTTGGCCTGATGAGCGGGATGACGGTTCCGGCGACGGTGTCGCCGTCGATGCGCAGGCTGATGTCGCCGAGTTCGCTGGTGAAGATCTGATCGATCACGCTGTCGCGAGGCTCGTCGGATCGAACGAGCAACGCGGTGCGCACGGCCGACTCGGCCGCGACGGCTCGTCGCCGCTGTGGTGCGACGCCGTGGTGTTCGTCGAAGACGTGTTGTAAGCGTTGGTGAACCACCGCCGACGGTCGAGCCATCGACCACGACGCTGAGCTCAAGAAGCCCGCAGCTGGATCGACGCCGTAGTCAGTCATGGCGTCACCACATTGTTGGCTTGGAGGATCTTTTTGAGGTGGGCGAGGCATCGGGCTCGCATCGGGCCGATGCTTCCGATCTGGTGCCCCATACGTCGAGCAATGTCGACATAGGTGGCCTCCTCGGCGAAGAGCGCGGTGAGTAGCTGTCGGCAGGACGCCTCAAGTCGGGCCAGGCCCTCATGGAGCGCCAGAGCGTCGACGACCTCGTCGTCTGAAGCGCCGGTTGTTTCGTCGGCTCCGGCGAACTCATCGGCGACCTCGCGGCGGCGCCGCTCAATCATGCGATACGTGGTTCGTCGGGCCACCGTCGCCAGCCACCACCCGACCGAGTCATCCTTGTCGATCTTGTCAAGGTTCTCGACGAGGGTGGCAAAGGTGATCTGGGCAACGTCGCCAGCGTCTTGTTGGCTCAGGCCGCTACGAAGCGCGATCGAATACACCAAACGTTCGTAGGTCGCTACCAGTTCGGACCACGCGCCGGTGTGGCCTGCCCGACAACGGTCGAGGAGGCTGCCGGTGGGCACGATGGTTCGCGGCTCGGTAGCCATCGAGAGATGTCCGTCAGAGCGGGGAGCGGTCATGGGCAGCGGTTCGGTGGAGGGCGATACGGCACCAGACCTCCGGCGCCGCAGGGTCCTATCGGTCGTTCCGGCCGCAACCTGACCGAATCACGGCCACTAAAAGTGGCACTTGTTCAAAGAATTCTCACTCAGACGTATTTTTTCGCAAGTCGAGGCGCACTAGTTGAAGGTCAGGCGCTCTGTGCGCCATCACACACCTCAACCTGCGGAGATCCCACCATGAATGCAACGAACCGGATCGGGAGGCGGCTGCTGTTGGCTGCCCTCGTCATGTCGCTGATCGCGACACTGGTTGGTGCCGCTCCGGCATCAGCCAAGGGCAAGAAGGGCGACAAGGGCGACAAGGTCACGACGTACTCGTTCACCTTCGTCAACGGCACCACGATTACCGGAACCGCGACGAGCAACACCGTCTTTGTTCCCAACGCTGGCGGGACGAGTGCCACGAACCCCATCGGCATGGACATCCACGTGTCGTGTTCTGATGACTTCCCGGGTGGGTTCGGCGAAAAGGACGGCCCTGACCGCGTTCGGGACTCGGCGTGGCAGATCG
>CAYGMW010000194.1:0-6725 GCA_964350975.1 uncultured Acidimicrobiales bacterium
AAGGTCACGACGACCACGACGAGGAAGGTCACGACGACCACGACGATCATGGGCACGGAGCGCTTGATCCGCATTTCTGGCTTGATCCGATCCGACTCGCTGACGTCGCCGACGCCATCGCTGCAGCCCTCACCGAGATCGATCCTGACGGCGCCGATGTCTATGCCCAAAATGCAGCCGCGCTACGCGCCGATCTGGAGCAACTCGATGCCGACTTCCAAGCCGGTCTTGCCGACTGCGCCAGTACCGACCTAGTGACTGGCCATGATGCCTTCGGCTATCTCGCGTTGCGGTACGGATTTGAGGCCCTCGGTATTGCTGGCCTGTCGCCCGACCAGGAGCCATCGCCGGCAAAGCTTGCCGAGGTCGCCGACTTCGTGGTCGAACACGGAATCACCACGATCTACTACGAAGCGCTGGTCAACCCAGCTGTTGCCGAAGTTGTTGCCCAGGAGACCGGTGCAACAACCGCAGTGCTTGACCCGCTGGAGACGTTGACCGATAGCTCCAGCGGAGCCGACTACCTTGAGGTGATGCGCTCGAACCTGGCCACACTTCGCTCCGGCCAAAACTGCAGGTGACCGAACCGGTCCTCCAGCTGTCTGGTGCGCGATTTGGCTATGGCGGCGTCGACGTTGTTCGGGGCGACCTGCGAGTCAACGCCGGCGAAGCCCTGGCTGTTTTCGGGTCGAATGGCTCGGGCAAGTCGACGCTGATCAAGGGCGCGCTCGGCATTGTCGACTGTCATGGCGGCGATGTCGAATGGTTCGGGCATCGCCTCGGCCGAGGTATGCCACGTCAACGAATCGGGTACGTGCCTCAAACCCAGCCGGGCGTGTCGACAGTTCCAGCCACGGTGGCTGAGGTGGTTCGCGTTGGAGTGCTTCGCCGCGGTCGCCTCTTCGGGCGAGGAGAGACCAAGAGCAAAGAAGCGGTCGCAAACGCGATCGCCGCGGTTGGTTTGACGGGGTTCGAACGCCGTCAGGTTGCTCAACTCTCCGGTGGCCAACAGAGACGGGTGCTGATGGCGCGTGCCCTCGTCGGCGATACCGACGTGCTGATGCTTGACGAACCTTTCTCTGGAGTTGACCACTCGAGCCAGGAGGACATTTCGGCGGTTTTGGGCTCGCTGAACGATCGCGGGATCACGCTGGTCATCGTGCTCCACGAGCCGGGCCCGCTAGCTCGCGTGATCTCGCGTGAGGTCCACATCGTCGACCGTGTTGTCACCGACGAATGCACGGCTCAACCATGACGCTGGCGGTGTTGGAGTTCCTCCAATACGACTTCATGCGCCGAGCGCTGCTGGTAGCGCTCCTCGTTGGCTTGTCGGCTCCAGCTGTTGGGATTTTCTTAGTGCAGCGGCGTCTGGCGCTCATTGGCGACGGGCTTGGTCATGTTGCGGTCACCGGTGTGGCGCTTGGACTTGTGCTTGAGCGGGCCCCGGTGTTTCTTGCCCTTGTTGCTGCCGTCACCGGTGCCGTGGCGCTTGAGTACCTGCGCTCTCGCAAGGGAGCGAGCGCTGACTTGGCGCTGGCCCTGTTGTTCTACGGCGGTATTGCCGGAGGGCTCGTGCTGGTGAGTCGTGCCCCGGCAGGCACGGCGAGTCTGAATCAGTACCTGTTCGGCAGCATTACCACCACCACGAACTCTGACCTCGTCAGTTTCGCAGTGCTTGCGGTGGTGGTCATCGGAGGCACCCTTGCCGCTCGCCCAGCATTGTTTGCTGTCAGTAACGACGAAGAGTTCGCGATAGCCCGCGGTCTGCCGGTTCGGGCACTGAACATGGCCCTCGCAATCTTTGTGGCGGTTGCGGTGGTGTTGTCGATGCGCATTATTGGCGTCTTGCTGGTCGGGGCACTCATGGTGGTGCCAGTCGCGACCGCCCAACACCTGGCGCGGAGCTTTCGTGGCACCCACTTCGTAGCGATGGCCGTCGGCGCCTGTACTGCTGTAGGCGGAGTGGTTGGTTCGTACTACTTCGACACACCGTCGGGAGCCACCATTGTCTTGTTGGCAATCGGGCTCTTCGGAACGGTGATGACGGCAAGTACGGTTCGATCATGAACGCCGATCTTGACCTCACCGCTCGGGCCGGTCGTGCCTGTCACGACCTCATTGGCTGGATGATGTGGGACCCCCGCGCTATTGCTGGCTACAAGGACCTTGGTGTCCACGAAGGGATCGGCTGGGTAGTGGCGTGGAGGCTGGCATCGCTTGGCGATATTGCTCCCGCGGCCGCAGCAGCGACCACGTATTCGATCAGCCCTCAGGTGATCGAGACCGTGATGGGTTTGTATCGCAATTCGACAACGACTGAGGCCATCTTGGCCGTGCGCGACGATGCCGTCGTTGCGGGTCTTGATGAAATCGCACCTGGGCTGGCCGCAGGGCTTGCGCCGCTTGCCGATGCGCTCTGGCGCGGAGTCGACGCGGTGCACTTCGGTGCTCGGCCGTTGTTTGCCGCCCATCGGGACCATCGCCGGCCCGACGATCCAGCAGTGTCGGCCTGGCTGGCGGCGAACTGTCTACGCGAGTTGCGAGGCGATAATCACTGGGCGCTGTGCGCCAGCGAGGATCTCGACGCGGTCGAAGTCGGACTGTTGCATTCGGTCATGGTCGATATCGACGAATACGGCAGCGAGGAATGGATCGCCCGCAGTCGTGGCAACAACGATGAGGCGATCGCAGCTGGTTGGGCCCGGCTCGAGGCAAAAGGGTTCGCAACAGGGGCTGCCATCAGCCTCGCTGGTCGCCAGTTCCGTCGCGAGCTTGAAGCCCGCACCGACGCTCTGACAGCGCCCGCCTGGGCTGCCGTTGGTGAGAGCGAGACACGAGCCTTCTGTGCTCTGATCGAACCTCACCACGATGCCTTTGTGGCCCGGATCGACTGAACTGCTGGGCCTCGCTGGATGCCCGCAGTTCGCACGAAGCCGGGCGGCTGAACCGGCGATCGTCGTCGAGAGTGGTTCTGCCGGGTCGAATCGACATGGCTGTACCGCCAGCCCTACTGTCGCCCGGGTGATGGACCTTCCCCCGCCTGCGAATCAGTTGCCGTACCCGCTTGCTCCTTTTCGCGGTGTTGTCGAGGACCGCTACGTCGACTCGACACCCGACTGGCCTGCCCCAGTCCGCCCCCCGGCCAAGGCCCCGAACGTCGTCAGCATCTTGTTCGACGACCTGGGTTTTGGTCAGTTGGCGGCGTTCGGTGGGCCGTGTGAAGCCCCCAACATCGCGGCGTTGGCCAACAATGGGCTGCGCTACAACAACTTCCACACCACCTCGTTGTGTTCGCCGTCAAGGGCAGCGCTGCTGACCGGGCGGAACCACCACTCGGTGGGGTTTGCGACCATTGCCGAGATGGCGGCCGGGTTCCCTGGCTACAACGCATTCATGCCCAAGTCTGCGGCCACGATTGCCGAGGTGCTGCGACTCAACGGCTACAGCACTTATTGCGCTGGAAAGTGGCACCTCACGCCGACGGCCGAAGCGACGGCGGCCGGTCCTTTTGACCGGTGGCCCTTGGGGTTGGGTTTTGAGCGGTTCTATGGGTTCTTGCCAGGCGAGACCGACCAGTGGCATCCCATCTTGACCGCGGACAATCATCGAATTCCGGTGCCAGAGCGCGACGACTACCACCTGAGTGAAGACCTCGTCGATCAGGCGATCCGGATGATCCGCGACCAGCAACAGGTGGCATCGGGGCGGCCGTTCTTCCTCTACCTGCCCTTCGGTGCGGTTCATTGCCCGTTTCACGTTCCGAAGCGCTACATCGACCACTATCGCGGGGCGTTCGATCAAGGCTGGGACGCTGTTCGTCGAGAAACCTTCGAACGTCAAATCGAGATGGGCATCATTCCGCCCAACAGCGAGCTGCCACCCCGCAACCCTGGTGTGAAGCCGTGGGACGAACTCGACGCTGATGCCAAGCTGGTCTATTGCCGTCTGATGGAAACGTTCGCGGGGATGGTCGACCACACCGACGCCCAGATCGGGCGTTTGGTCGAGGCGTTGCGTGATCTCGATGTGCTCGACGACACCGCGCTGATGGTGCTGTCGGACAACGGCGCTAGCCAGGAAGGCCTGCGTCACGGCACCACCAACACCGAGCGCTTCCGCAACATGATGGAGATGTCGGTCGAAGAGATGCTTCCCCATCTCGACGACCTCGGCGGCCACAACACCGACCCCCATTACCCGACGGGGTGGGCCATGGCCGGCAATGCGCCGTTTCGTCGCTGCAAGCGCGACACCCACCGCGGTGGCAACACCGACCCGCTCATCATCCATTGGCCAGCCAAGATCGCCGACCCCGGCGCGATTCGCAGCCAGTATCACCACATCACCGACCTGTACCCGACGATCCTCGAGTGGGCTGGTCTGCCGATCCCGACCACGGTAAACGGGGTCGAACAGCAGCCCGTCGAGGGCCAGAGTTTCGCGGCCACCATCACCGATCCCGATGCAGCCCAGGTGAAGATGGTCCAGTACTACGAGATGTTGGGGAGCCGGGCCATCTGGCATGACGGCTGGATGGCCGTGACCTGGCATCGGCCCAACTCCGACTGGGACGACGACCGCTGGGAGCTGTACCACCAAGACGTCGACTACACCCAGGCCCACGACCTCGCCGACGAGATGCCCGACAAGCTGGCCGAGATGATCGAGCTGTGGTGGAGCGAGGCCCGGGCCCACAATGTGTTGCCCCTCGACGATCGGGGCCGTGAACGGTTCATCGACCCAACTCGGCCGGCCGCCAGCGAGGACCGCGATGTGTACCGCTTCTATGCGGGCACGTCGCCGGTGCCGAATGTGTCGTTGCCGACGATCCTCAATTGCCCCCATTCGTTCACGGGGTACCTGACCCTGCACAGTGCCGACGACCGGGGCCTGATCGTGTCCCAAGGCGGCAACTTGGCGGGCTGGGCGTTCTTTGTCGACAACGGTGTGGCGACCTATGCGAACAACTACCTGAAGTTGTCGACCGCGGCGGTGTCGACACCCCCGCTGCCCCTTGGCCGAGAGGTCGAGGTGCGTTTTGAGTGGGAGCCCATCGAGGCCGGACTGGGCAATGTCACCTTGTTCGTCGACGGTGTCGAGGTGGCGCGCCACGAGGCCATGCGTAGCGCCCCGATGGGGTATTCGATGGTACAAGAAGGACTTCAGGTGGCCACGAGCTGGGGCACCGACATCGCGCCCGAGTTCTTCACTGGGCCGTTCGAATTCACCGGTGACCTTCGGGTCGTCGAAATGCGCACCGACCGCTCGGCTCAGCTGGCCGCCTTCCCGCCGGCGCGTGGGTGACGCGGCCCCAACCTTGACTGCTCAGGTGTTCAGGCTGCGGAGGCGTTCGATTCGTTCGTCGCCCGCGCCGAGATAGTTCGCCAGAACTCCGGGCACGGCTTCGGTGTCGAGGGTGCCTGCAGCTGCCATCTCTTCAAGGTCGGCCCAGTCCTTAGTCCGGTTGAAGAACGCCTTGAGTACCGCGAGGTCTCGGCAGGCGAGAAACGGCACGTCGGATCCGCCGAAGGATTCGACACGGGCTCGATGTCCAGCATCAACGTGAAATGCGGGCGTCGCTTCGGCGGGCGTCGTGGACATCGAGACGGTGTTGATGTGGAGACGTTCGGGCGGGCTGCCGTCGGTGAGGGAGAGCGCCTCGGGGAGCCCGGAACACGAGGCACCGAGCAACAGGATGCTCACGAGAACGGGGACGCGCTCCCGGTCTTGATCGCGTCACGGATGGTGCGGTTGAAGTGGGTTCCTGCACTCCTCGAGCCGGGGAGAGTTCGACCGTCAGGTCCAGCCGCGGCGGTTCATCTCGTCCCGGATGACGTCGAGTCCACCCACGCGGTTGCGGGCGATCACGTCGGGTGTCGGCGGCCACGACTCCATCATCCGCTCGCGGCCCTCCTGCTCGACGCCGAGCTCCCGTGCGAGATGGTGATGGAGAAGCTGCCCCGACGGCTCGCTGTAGAAGCGGCATTCCCGCAGCAGCTCGAGCGCGCGATCTCGATCCCCCTCGTGGAGCCGCCATGCGGCGAGCAGGGCGAGTGAGGTGAACTGCGAGGTCGGCACGCGACCGGAGAGTGCGCCCACGCAGCTGTGATGGATCTCCTCCGCCGCGGCGGCGACGTCGTCGAGGGCGAGATGGGCCATGGCCCGGACGTCCTCGCCGGTCATCCGGGGCAGGCCGAGGTCGTCGAGAACCGCAACGGTCTGGAGGGCCGCGTCGGGTTGGCCGGCGAAGATCTGACAGAAGCCGTGGGCCGCCGCCGACATGGCGAGACCCGTCGTCATCTGGACGGCCGCCGTCCCCTTGGCCGCAGCGGCCCAGTAGCTGTGAGACGCCCCGTCCTCGGCGTTCCAGTGGGATGCGTTCACCGCACGGACAAGGTTCAGGGCGGCGTCAAAGATCTCCAACATCTCCGTCGACGAACTCGATCGGAGATCGTCGAGCACCCCCTGGCAGGTCTCGATCAGGTCGTGCGCTTCACCGGGGTAGGCGAAGACATAGGCGATCAAGGCGAGCCCGGAGAGGCGCGCCTCGGCCGTGGTGAGAGCATCGATCTCGGGGAAGGATGCCAGGACCGCATCGATCTGTGCGGTGTTGAGGCGGCACTGCAGTCGCACGATGCTGGCCCGGTCGTGCAGATCGGTCTCGACCTCGCCCTGCTCGGCGAGCGGCAGCCAACGTTCGAGGAGGGCCTCGAGCTCGTTCCAGG
>CAYGMW010000195.1:0-6664 GCA_964350975.1 uncultured Acidimicrobiales bacterium
ACAACCGAGCTCAGCTCTCGGTTGCCCCGAGGGTTACTGGTGGTGTCGGAGGGGGGACTTGAACCCCCACAACCCTAAGGTCACCAGATCCTTAGTCTGGCGCGTCTGCCAATTCCGCCACTCCGACATGGCGCTACGGACTACCGAAGCGAAGTGACACTCTAGCAACGACTCGAACCGATGACGAACACATTCGTCAGGTTTCGGCCAGCTCCGGAGCTCGCGTCACCCGATCAGAAGAACTCAGCCAACGATTCAGGGTTGGTGCCCTTGGCGCCTTCGCACACCACCGACGAACCATCGCCGAACGTGATCGTCATCGGCAGGGCCAGCTTGCCCTTCGCTACCTCGATCGATGCCACCGACGACCTCGGCCACTCGGCGACCAGCTCCTTTGGGTTGCCGCTCATGGTCGACACCGAGGCCGCCATGAGGCGCTGGTCGGTGACGAACAGGAACAAGCGCCCTTCAGGAAAGGCAGCAGCCATCGAATCCTCGGCTGGGCCTTCGGTCGCCTTGTCGCCACGAGCCGCGATCGCTGCTCCGACGATGCCGCCAAGCTGCACCGCCGCCATCCGCTTGACGGTGCCGGTCGGGTTGGTTGTGCACGCAGCGAGGACCTCCTCGCCGGGCCGGAGCCCGAGCTTGTCGCCAGCCTTGTGGACCTTCTTCATCACATTGATCAGAGCCATCCTCCGATCATGAGCTTCAAAACTGGAATGGTCACTCCCAGTCGTGGCCCAACCGCGATAAGCGACCCCAGCCGAACACTCCGGGGACCGCATGAGACGGCTCGCCGAGCAGGCCTGTCACGCCTTGAGCGCCTGCTCAAGGTCGTGCAACAGATCGGCCGGGTCTTCAAGACCGATCGAGAGGCGAACCATGCCGTCGGTGATGCCGAGCGCGGTCCGCAACTCGGGAGCAACCCGGCGGTGCGTCGTTGTGGCCGGATGAGTGATCAGGCTCTTCGAGTCACCCAGGTTGTTGCTGATGTCGATGAGCCGCAGAGCATCGAGAAAGCGGAACGCCTCGTCTTTGCCTCCATCGACCGTCATGGTCAGCACCGTGCCGCCAAGGGCCATCTGTCGCATCGCCAGCTCGTGCTGCGGATGCGACGCCAACCCCGGATATCGGACCTGCGCCAGCCGCTCGTGACCCTCGATCGTCGAGGCAATCGCCAACGCCGACGCCGACGAATGGTTCACCCTGAGCCTCATCGTCTCGAGGCCCTTGACGAACACCCACGCGTTAAACGGGCTCAAGCTCGGCCCCGTGTGGCGGGTGAACGGGATGACGTACTTAGTGATGAACTCCGTCGTCCCGAGCACTGCACCACCAAGGGTGCGGCCCTGTCCGTCGATGTGTTTGGTGGCCGAATAGACCACGACATCGGCACCGAGCTGCAGCGGCTTTTGCAGGACAGGGCTCGCGAAGATGTTGTCGACAACAACAGTGGCCCCTGCAGCGTGAGCGATGTCGCACACGGCCTGGAGGTCGATGACCTCGAGCCCTGGGTTCGACGGTGTTTCGAGGAAAACGACATCGGCGCCCGGGGCCAGCGCTGCGGACCACTCGTCGAGCGACGTTCCATCGACGAGGACGGTGTCGACCCCGAAACGGGGCAAGATCTCGTTGATGATGACGGTGCACGAACCAAACAGGGCTCGCGACGCAACTACACGGTCGCCGGCCTTGAGCTGCGATGCCAACGCAGCGTAGACCGCAGCCATACCGCTCGATGTCGCCAGGCACGCTTCGGCGCCTTCAATGAGGCGCAACCGTTCCTCGAACATCGACACCGTGGGGTTGCCGTAGCGGCCATAGATATAGCGATCGATGTCGCCCGCGAAGGCGGCTTCGGCCTCTGCGGCCGACGAATAGACGAACCCTGAGGTGGTGTAGATCGCCTCGGCCGTCTCATCGAATTGCGACCGGTTCAGGCCACCGCGGACGGCGAGCGTGTCGGGCTGAAGACCGGACCACACATCGTCGCCGAGCCGCTCAGGCAGAGGGTCGAAATGCGACGTATCGCCCGAGTCAGTCACCGCTGGACCCAGGGAAGCTCGTCCTTCCAGCCCCCATGTCGATGGCTGGCGGTATCGAGGTCGCCTTCGAAACCGGCGGCCACATTGACGGCCTGGGTGAATCCAGCCTCAGTCAGCGCCTCGGCGGCGGCCTGCGAGCGAGCCCCGCTTCGGCACAGCAGCAACACCGGGTCGTCCTTGTCGAGGCCGGCGCCAGCCTGGGTCACGAAGTCCTGGTTGACCTCGCCCGCTGGAAAGCCGAGCCATTCGACGAACTTGACGGACTTGCCAATCGAACGAAGATCGGGCATGCCGACAAAGTTCCATTCGGCCTGGGTGCGCACATCGATCAATGTCGCCTTGGGGTGCTCGGCCAGCATGGCCCAAGCGGTTTGGAGATCGATACGCGGGATCGACACAGGTCCGTCACTCATTCGCCCGAGTGTATGACGCCATCGCTGCCTCGAAGCGCTCGGCGACCGCCAGAACCTTGTCGTCGGCACCCAGTCGGCCGGTGATCAACAGCCCAAGCGGCATCGCATTGGCATCAGTTCCGCACGGAACGGTGATCGACGGCTGGCCCGTCATGTTCCAGATCGCCAGATTGCCAACCCTCAACATCCGGTCATGTCTGACTGTCGACAAGAGGTCTGCACCACTGCGAGTAGTTGGACAGACCATGACATCGCAATCGGTCTGGTCGAACAGCCGCCCTACGTGAACTCTCAACATTGACTGGAGGCTGAGGGCTTGATCTCGAGTCTCGACCTCAACTCCTTGTTGAAAGACGTCAAACCAGTCCAACACGTCACGGCCAACCACTTCGGAGCGGCTCCAGACATCGGCCCCATAGGCGGCGACCATGTCGACGCACAACACATTGCACTGTGCGTCAGCCTCTGCGAGATCGACGTCAAGATGGACATCACTCAGATGGGCCCCGTCGGCTTCGAAGATCGCCACTGCACGCTCGAAGACTGCCTGGACATCAGGGGTGCACGTGTCGACGAAGTCGCCCCCAAGCACGCCCACCCGATAGGCCGGGCCCAACACGCCCAACGCTCGACTCGGGTCTCCCCAGCCCGCTTCCTGTAGCGCAGCAAGCCCTGCAGCGACAAGCCCAACGTTCGAAGCGATCAAGCCAACATGGTCAACGCGAGCCGACAGCACAGATACCCCAGCAGTCGAGATGCGCCCAAAGGTCGGCTTCAGACCGACCACCCCGCAAAACGACGCCGGCGCCCTCACCGAACACGACGTGTCAGACCCCAAGGCAAGGGCGACAATCCCGGCCCCGACCGCAGCGGCCGACCCCGACGACGACCCCCCGGGCCAACGCTCAACATCATGAGGGTTCAAACAGTCACCGAAGAACTCATTGCGCCCCTCAGAACCACACGCAAGTTCACCCAAGTGGGACTTGCCAATCACGACCATCCCCGCGGCTCGCAACCGCTCCACCGCGACCGCGTCGCGTTCCGGAACCCGGTCGACGTACAGGCCACTCCCCCGCGTTGTCGCCAGCCCAGCGGTATCAATATTGTCCTTGACCGCCACCGGAACCCCGTCGAGTGGGCCCAGCGCACGCCCGGTGCAACGACGCTCATCGGATGCAGCGGCCGCAGCCAGCGCGCCCTGTCGATCGACTGTGATGAACGCGTTCAAGCCCAAACCGCAGTTGGCTTCGGCCGCATCGAGCGCCTTCTGCGTAGCCGCCACCGCCGTCATCGACACACACTCACAAGGCCCGATTGTGGCACCGGCGGGCGGAGGTGATTGCATAACACCATGACTCCGGCAGACATCCGTCCCCTCCACGCGGTCGACTGCAAGCTCGACGACTTCGCAGCCATCGTCGCTACAGCCACGGACCCCTCACTTGTGCCTCATGCCGAGCGCATCGAGTCATCGGTCCCGGTGTATCGGGCCGCCACCCTGACAGCCGTCGACGACGCCGAGCGACCAGCCGTGCTGGCCGAACTGGCGAACGTGTTGGCGAACGGTCCAGGCATCTTCGTCATCTCCGGCGCCGTCGGCCATGCCCCCCTCGACGCCGCGACCGAGGTCTTCGAAGCAATTATTGCCGCTGAACGTGCCGCTGGGGGCGGAGGCGCCGATCACTTCGCGGCCGCCGGCGCCAACGACCGGGTGTGGAACGCCCTCGAGAAGCTGTGCCTGGCCAATCCGGCAGTGTTCGTCGACTACTTCGCCAACGATGCCATCGCGATGGCAGCCACCGCCTGGCTCGGCCCTGGCTACCAGATGACCACCCAGGTCAATGTGGTGAACCCCGGCGGAGCGGCCCAGTCGCCCCATCGTGACTACCACCTGGGTTTCATGACCGACGCCGAAGCCGAGGGCTACCTCAGCCACATCCACCGCCTGTCTCCGACGTTGACCCTCCAAGGCGCTGTCGCCCACTGCGACATGCCCGTCGAGACGGGGCCAACGATGTACCTGCCCCATTCACAGAAGTACGAACCTGGCTACCTGGCCTGGCGCCGCCCCGAGTTCCAGGCCTACTTCGCCCAACACCACACCCAGCTGCCCCTGAACAAGGGCGACGCGGTGTTCTTCAACCCGGCCCTGTTTCACGCCGCCGGGTCAAACAAGACCGCCACTGTGCGACGAATGGCGAACCTGCTCCAGATCTGTTCGGGGTTCACCCAGGCCATGGAGTTGGTCGATCGTCGGGCCATGACGCTCGCCGCCTATCCCGAGTTCGTGCGACTCGCGAACAGCTCCACAAACCAGCGCGCCCTCAACGCCGCGATCGACGCCACCGCTGACGGATACGCCTTCCCCACCAACCTCGACATCGAACCGCCCGTCGGCGGCCTGGCCCCTCCCACGGCCGCAGCCCGCGTCAAGGCCGCGCTCGCGGCTGGCCACAGCGTCGACGAACTCGCCGCGACTCTGGCCTGAATCGATCTACAGTGCCCGCCATGTCTGACGACAAACCAGCTTCCGACCAGTCCGGCGACCAGCTCTGCACCTACGAGGTCGCAGATGGTGTTGCCACCCTTCGGTTCAACCGACCCGACCGCATGAACGCGATGACCGGCAATATGGAGCTCGCGTACTTCCGCAATCTGCTGCGAGCCCAAGCCGACGACGACGTCAGAGCCATCGTCGTCACCGGCACCGGACGCGGATTTTGCCCCGGTGCCGACCTGGCGAACACCCGAGCCGAGGGCGACGAGCCCCTGCCCAACCTCACCCTGCCCAACACACTCCCGCTCGCCATCAACAAGCCCATGATCGCGGCCATCAACGGAGCATGCGCCGGAGCCGGCTTTGCCTACGCCCTGCAGTGCGACCTGCGCTTTGCCGCTCCCGGCATCAAGTTCACGACGGCGTTTGCCCGCCGCGGCCTTATCGCCGAATACGGCATGGCCTGGCTCCTCACCCAGATCGCGGGCCGCGCCACGGCGCTCGATTTGCTGCTGTCAGCCAGGGTGTTCATGTCCGATGAGGCCCACGGCCTCGGCATCGTCAACCAGCTCGTCGACGGCGAACACCTCGTCGAGGCGGCCACCGACTACGCCCGCGACCTCGCCGCCAATGTGTCACCGGCATCAATGGCCACCATCAAGCACCAGATCATGGCCGCACCCACCCAGGATGCTGTTCAGGCAACCGAGTGGTCAAACGAGCTGATGGCAGAATCGATCGGAGCGCCGGACTCCATCGAAGGCATCGTGAGCTTCCTCGACAAGCGCCAGGTGAGCTTCGCCCCGCTCGGATCAGGCACGGCGTTCGCCTGGATGCAGGAGTGACCGAACCGGCCAAGCCGCCTCTCAACCTCGGACTCGTCGCTGCCGCGATCGCCGCCTGCGTGTGGGGACTCTCGGGGGTGGTTGCCAAAGACATCACCATGGGCGGAATCGCGATCGGAGCCTACCGATTCGGCCTGTACGGACTGACCATGACCGGGGTCGGATGGTTCTCCGGCGCCCGGATCGACCGCAAGGTGATGCGCAGCTCGCTGTGGGGCGGGCTGGCGCTCGGCGCCGACGTCACCTTGTTTTTCACAGCGGTGAAGCTCACCACGATCGTGAACGCCACCATCATCGGCGCGCTCCAACCCGTCGTCGTCAGCATCGTTGCGGCCAAGGTATTCGGCGAAACCATCACCAAACGCGACATCCGCTACGGCCTCGTCGCCGTCGTCGGGGTGACGGTTGTGGCCCTGGGATCGACCGGACGAGCCGCGTGGAACATCTGGGGCGACTTGGCCGCCGTCGGTGCCCTGCTGTCGTGGTCCGCCTATTTCGTGGCCAACCGGATGGCCAAGGACAAGGGCGTTTCGCCTCGCCAGTACACCATCTGCACTGCGTTATATACGAGCGCCATCGCGGCCCCCTTGGCCCTCATCTTTGGCCAGAGCCTGGCGTTTCCGAGCCTGCGCAACATGCTGCTGATCGCGGCCCTGGCCTTCGGTGCCGGGATCTTCGGCCACGAGATGATGAACTGGGCCCTGCAGCGCATCCCGATGTGGTTGGCCTCGACCTTCACCCTGCTCGTGCCCGTCGTGTCGGCCACTGCGGCGTGGATCTTCCTCGACGAGCCGCTCAACGCACTCCAGATCGTGGCGATGGGCGTCGTATTGTTCGCCCTGGCCCAAATCGTCACTGGCC
>CAYGMW010000196.1:0-6585 GCA_964350975.1 uncultured Acidimicrobiales bacterium
AAAGGCCTGCGTCATCAATGGCGCCTACGACCAGGTCGAGATCTGGTCGAGCGATCGCTGGGCCGTTGCCGAAGCCCAGGGCCGCGACGAGCTCATCGCGGGCGACGTCACCGGCACCAACCTTCGGCTCATGCTCGACAACGAGCGGCGTTCATGACCGGCGCCGCACTCGTGGGGAACCGCCCCACATCAACAGTCTCGACGTCAGCTCGCGCTGGCGTCGCCACGACATTGCCGATCCAGCCCGGCCATGTCGTGGTTCCTTCTCCGTTCGGCCGTTCCGCGGTCGTGCTGTCCTTCGGCGAGTACGGATCTCGTTTGCTCCGCCCGATCCCAACCAGTTCCCGCCAGCATCCGCTGGCGGGGGAACTTGCCGAAGGACAGCACGACCGCGGAACCACCGAACCGGTGGCGGGCTCGTCAACAACGGGTTCGTTTGTGCACGTTCCCGTGATGCGCGACGAGGTCATTGAGCTGCTCGCTCAGCAAGAGAGCACGTCGGACGAACCAGTGTTTGTCGATGCCACACTCGGCGCCGGCGGCCACACCGAAGCCCTTCTCGAACGCCTGCCCCATGCCCGAGTCATCGGGCTTGACCGCGACGAAAACGCCCTCGCCGCGGCCCGGGCTCGTTTGGCCCGTTTTGGCGACCGGGTGATCACCCATCACCTGAGGTTCGATCGTCTGGCCGAGGTGATCGAACCCGGCAGCATCGCCGGGGTCTTGTTCGACCTTGGTGTCAGCTCGCCCCAGCTCGATCATGCCGACCGTGGTTTCTCCTTTCGCCAGCACGGCCCGCTCGATATGCGCATGGACCAAACCGCACCGGTCACCGCCGCTGAGCTTGTCAACGAGTGGCCCGCTGCTGATCTGGCCCGGATTCTGTGGATGTATGGCGACGAGCGCCAGGCGAAGCGCATTGCGTCAGCGATCGTGGCCGCCCGCCCGATCGCCGACACCCACGAGCTGGCCGAGGTTGTTGCCAACGCACTGCCGGCCGCTGTTCGCCGTAACACTCGCCAGCCAGCGGCCAAGACGTTCCAAGCACTTCGCATCGAGGTCAATAGCGAACTCGACGTCATTGAGCCGGCCCTGCTGGCCGCAATCGACGGGCTCGCGACGGGTGGCCGACTGGTGGTGTTGGCGTATCACTCCGGCGAAGACCGCATCGTCAAGCGGGTGTTGCGCGAGGAGTCGCGGGCCGTCACCGGCCGGCCTGACCTTCCGCCACCGACGGGCACCGTGGTGCGTTTGGAGCTGCTGTTCAACGGCTCACGGAAGCCGTCGGCGGCCGAACTTGATCGAAATTCGCGGGCGACCAGTGCACGTTTACGTGCAGCACAGCGTCGAGGAGAAGCGTGACCGCAGTCCAACACCGCACTGACACGAGCGCCCGGCGGGCAACGCCGCCGCGCCACCTTGCCCCTCAGCCAGCCCGGCTCCAGGTTGTTCCGCCAGCTCGCCCTCATCGGGTGCCGCTGGTTGTTGGCCTGGTTGCCGTATCGCTGCTCGTTGTGGCGTTCGGATTCGCGGCCTTCCACAGCCAGATGGCGGCAACCCAATACGAGATCGAACGGGTTGAGCGCGAGCTGCGCCTCGAGTCTGAGCGGCTGTCTGATCTCCAGTTCCAGCTCGAAACCAATAACTCTCCGGCGAGCGTCGAACGCTGGGCTCGTGGAGTGTTCGGCTTGGTCGACCCCGACGCGCCGATCGACCTGGTGGTCTCTGACGCCACCCTTGCTGAGATCACCACCGCAGGTGGCAGGTGAGCGTGAACCCCCCGATTGGGTCGTCGAACATCAATCGCAGTCGCACCTCAATCAAGGCTGCCCCGCCGCGGCCTGAGGCCGGCGGCTATCTCCTGGCCGCTCCCCGTTCGTCTCGGCCATCGGCTGCCCAACCCCAGCCGGCGCGTCGAACACCCGTTGAGCGCGAACCGGTCGGCCCGCGTCGGGTGCGGCCTGCGGCGTCGCGTCGCGGCAAACCACATCGGCGCATCATCGTCGTCCTGCTCGCCCTCTTGCTCGCGGTCGGGGCCGTGACCTGGCGACTGGTCAATGTGCAGGTGCTCGACTCGGCGACCTACACCGACTGGGGTACGCCTCAGCGTCAAGCCAGCGTCGCGTTGGTTGCCGACCGGGGTTCGATCGTCGACCGCAACCTCAATGCGTTGGCCGTATCCGATGACCGGCCGACCGTCTGGATCGACCCCGCGCTGGTCGTCGACGCGGGTGCCACTGCCGCTGCGCTGGCCCAAATTCTTGACCTCGATGCTGCCGAGATCACCGAGCGGATTGTTGCTGGCGGCCGGTTCATGTACGTCAAGCGCCAGATCGAACCCGATCTGGGTGCTGAGGTGCTGGCGCTCGGCCTGAAGGGCGTCGTTGTCGAAAACGAGGCCACGAGGCTGCTGCCAAATGGTCGAGACTTCGCGCGTGGTGTGATCGGCCGGGTCGACACCGACCAGGTTGCGGTCACGGGGCTCGAACTGCAATATGACGGATTGCTCACGGGCCAGGCCGGTTTTGAGTCCTATGAACGGGGCCGCGATGGCACCTTGTTGCCTACGGGCGAACACGAGTTCCAGGCGGCCACGAGCGGGCAAGACCTCGTGCTCACCATTCATCGCGAAACCCAATGGCTGGCTGAAGAGATCCTGATCGAGCAGGTCGAGGCAACCGAAGCCGCTGGTGGCATTGCGGTCATCATGCGAACCGGAACGGGTGAGGTGCTGGCGTCGGCCGGGGTCAAGCGCGACGCCGAAACCGGCATTGCCCGCCCAGCGTCGTACAACATGGCCTATCTCGACGTGTACGAACCTGGTTCGGTGAACAAGGTGTTCACGATCTCTGCTGCGCTCGAAGCCGGCCTGGTCGAGCCAGACACGGTGTTCGACGTGCCGTGGTTCTACGACTACGCCGACAAAACCTTCGCCGAGCCGTTCAACAAGGGTGCCGGTCAGTTGACGGTCCAGGAGATCCTGGCTCGCTCGTCGAACATCGGAACGATCATGATCGCCGAGCAGGTGGGGCCCCAGAGGTTGCGCGACCACCTGTTCGACTTGGGATTCGGCCGGTTTACCGGCGCTGACGGCGCACCGACAGTGCCAGATGAATCCCGGGGCATGGTGCCCGACGAGTTCCACGGCACCGAACTGGCCACTATTGCCTTCGGACAAGGCGTCGCGTTGACGCCGGTACAGGTCGCCGCGGCCTACAACACCATTGCCAACCACGGCGTGTATGTCGCTCCGACGTTGGTTCGGGGCACGGTCGATACCGACGGCGAGTTGCACACCTGGCCGTCGGCTCCCGGACGCCGAGTGATGTCGGCTGAGACCGCCAGCGAGCTGACCACCATGCTCGAAGCTGTGGTTGACCACGGCACCGGCAAGCTTGCCGCCGTCGACGGTTATCAGGTCGCCGGAAAGACCGGAACGGCTCAAAAAGCATCCGACGGCGGATACTCCGAGACGGACTACATGAGCACCTTCGTTGGATTTGTTCCCGCCGAACAACCACAGCTCACCATCTTGGTGGTGCTCGACACCAAGACCCCTCGTCACCTGGCCGGCGATGTGGCCGCTCCGCTGTTCTCTGAGCTGGCCGACTATGTGCTGCAGACCTTGCGTATTGCTCCGAGTCGGCCAGCCGATCCAGCCGATCCAGCGGACATCAACCCCGAACCGGACGCGACCGAGCCGGATACTTCTGACCTCTCGCAGTTCGAAGAAGCTGCCGCCCGTAGCGGGTCAATCAACTGATGCACCTCGACGACATGATCCGCCGCGCCGCCATCGACCCGATCGATCCAATCCCTGCCGAGCATCGCAGGGTCGAGATCATCGATGTCACCCATGACTCGCGCCAGGTCGTCCCCGGTTCGTTGTTTGCTGCCGTGACCGGTGGCACCCACGACGGCCATGACCACGCACCGGACGCGGTCGATCGTGGCGCCGTTGCTCTGCTGGTCGAGCGGCCCTTGGCTCTTGGAGTTCCGAGCGTGCTGGTGTCCGATGTTCGCCGCGACATGGGGCGGGCCGCGTCGGTGATCTGGGGCCGTCCGACCGATTCGATGATCAGCGTCGGAGTCACCGGCACTGCGGGCAAGACCACGACCACCCACCTCATCGCCGGTGTGCTGACAGCGACGGGCCACCGTCCTGAGGTGATTGGCACGATCGCCAACACCTTGACCACACCTGAATCGACCGATCTCCACCGCGCGTTGGCGTCAGCTCGGGCCAGCGGTGCTGACTCAGTCGCGATGGAGGTGTCGTCGCATGCGCTCACGCTCCACCGCGTCGAGGGTGCCCATTTTGATGTGGCGGTGTTCACCAACCTGAGCACTGATCATCTCGACTTCCACCGCGACCTTGATGACTACTTCGCCGCCAAACGACGCCTGTTCGGCGTTGATCGTTCGTCGGTCGGTGTGGTGTGCACGGACAACGAGTGGGGTCAAAAGCTGCTCGACGACGACGACCCCACCCTGGTGCCGCGCCGGGGGTATTCGGTGTCCGAAGCCGAGAATCTGATCATGACAGCCGCTGGGTCGACCTTTACGTGGCGTGACCGCGAGGTGAGGATCAATCTGTCAGGCCGGTTCAATGTGTCCAACGCCATCGCGGCGCTCCATGTTGCCGAGGCTCTTGATCTCGATCTTGATGACGCCATCGCCGGGCTGCGCAGCGTCGAACGAGTCCGCGGTCGCTTCGAGATCGTGGACGTAGCGGGCGTCGATATCGATGTGGTGGTGGACTATTCCCACAAGCCCGATGCCTTGATCGCGATGCTTGAAGCGGCCCGTGAACTTACTTCGGGCAAGGTGATCGTGGTCTTTGGTGCCGGTGGCGATCGCGACCGGACCAAGCGCCCCCAGATGGGAGCCGCAGCAGCCGCTGGCGCCGATCGGGTGGTCGTCACTTCAGACAATCCACGCACTGAAGACCCCGACGCCATCATCGATGAGATCCTGAGCGGATGTCCCGATTCAGCCGCTGTCACCATCGAAGCCGACCGAGCCAATGCCATTGCGTTGGCTATTGCCCAGGCCGCACCCGGTGATCTGGTGGTGGTCGCTGGCAAGGGCCATGAGACGACCCAGACCATTGGGTCCGTCAAGCTGCCGTTCGACGATGTGGTGCACGCCCGCCGTGCCCTTGAACGCCGGGCCGCCACCACCTTCGGGGATGGCGCCCCATGATCTCGTTGTTGTTGGCATCGACGGTGTCGATGTCGGTGTCGTTGCTCGGCACCAAATGGCTCATCCCGTGGTTGCAATCGCACGGTGTAGGCCAGCCCATCCGTATCGATGGACCGAGCGGTCACCAAACCAAGGCCGGAACGCCAACCATGGGTGGCATCACCTTGGTGATTGGTGCTGTTGTTGGCTATGCGGTCAGCCATATTCGGTCCGAAACAATCTTCACCAATAGCGGCCTGTTGTTGATGACGGCGATCGTCGGCGCAGCGGGTGTTGGCTTGCTGGATGACTATCTGAAGGTCTCCCAGGCCAGGAACCTGGGTCTGAACAAGCGGGCCAAGATGATCGGGCTGTTGGCGGTCGCTGTTGGTTTCGCGGTCCTGTCGGTCACGTGGGCCAACGCAACGACCACCCTGTCGTTCACCCGTTTTGAGTCACCGGGGTGGGAACTGGGTCCGATCGGGTGGGTGATTTGGGCCGTGTTCATCATCTTGTCGATGTCGAACGCGGTGAACCTCACTGACGGTCTCGATGGGCTGGCGGGCGGTAGCGGAGCGCTCGGTTTCACCGCGTTCGTGGTGATTGGGTTCTGGACCTTCCGCAACCCGGACATCTATCAGGTGTCCCACGGCCTCGACCTCGCGGTCGTCGCAGCGGCGATGGCTGGCGGCTGTATTGGTTTCTTGTGGTGGAACGCACCACCGGCCCAGATCTTCATGGGCGACACGGGGTCGCTCGCCATCGGAACCGCTCTGGCCGGGTTGGCCCTGCTGCTCGACACCCACCTGTTGCTGCTCGTCATCGGTGGGCTGTACTTCCTTGAGACCGTCTCGGTGGTGCTCCAAGTCGCAAGCTTCCGCAGTACCGGCAAGCGCATCTTTCGCATGGCGCCGATTCATCACCATTTCGAGTTGGGTGGCTGGCCAGAAACCACGGTGCTCATCCGGCTGTGGATCATCAACGGGTTGCTGGTCATGTTGGCTCTCGGGCTGTTCTACGCAGACTTCATCGGCGTTGGCGGGCTTGAGAGCTCGGGTTTGCTGCCGTGACCGAAGCACCCACGACGATCCTGGTGGTCGGCTTGGCAATCACTGGCCGCGCCGTCACCGATGCCGCCCTCAGCCGTGGCTATCGGGTGGTGGTGTGTGACGACCGAACGACCGATGCCACTCGGGCTGCGGCGGCCGAGCGGGGCCTCACCGTGGTCGAGTCGCCCGACGAAACGGTCTTGAGCGAGCTCATCGCCGGGTGCGACATGGTGGTGCCGAGCCCTGGAGTGCCACGCCATCACGCGGTGTATCGCCTTGCCGATGCACTGGGTTGCCCCATTGTGAGCGAGTTCGACCTGGCTGCCGACTGGGACGACCGTCCGCTCGTGGC
>CAYGMW010000197.1:0-6569 GCA_964350975.1 uncultured Acidimicrobiales bacterium
CGCCAACGGCTCCATCTCGTGTTGTCGGCGATGGCCCACTTCGCGGCCGAGCTCAGAGACGAAGGCTTCGAGGTCGACTACCGCACCGCCCCGACCCTTCGCGCTGGCCTCGAGCAGCACCGGGCGCACTTCGACGTCGACCGGGTCGTGGCCATGGAACCCATGAGCTGGGACGGGCTCGACATGTTGACCGCCGCCGGGGTCGATGTCGTGCCGAACACCCAGTTCTTGTGCGACCGCCACAGCTTTGCCGCCTGGGCCGAAAGTCGCTCGACGTTCAAGATGGAGGACTTCTATCGCTGGCAGCGGGTACGGCTCGACATCTTGATGGACAACAGTCGCGGTCGGCCCGAGCCGGTCGGGGGTCGTTGGAACTTCGACCACGACAACCGTGAACCGCCTCCCCGTGACGGCCGTTCGTGGCCCGCGATCACCCAGTTCGAACTCGACGACATCGACCGAGGCGTCCTGGAGGCAATGGGCCCAAACGTGTGGGGCGACCCGCCCAGCGGTACCTGGCCTGTCACTCGAGCTCAGGCCCTGGTGCGCCTCGACGAGTTCGTCCGCGATGGCTTGGCTCCGTTTGGCCCCCACGAAGACGCCATGTTGGCCAAAGAATGGAAGCTGGCCCATTCGGTGTTGGCGTCGTCGATGAACCTCGGGCTGTTGCACCCGGGCGAGGTCGCAGACGCGGCCGAGCAGGCGTATCTCGACGGCACCGCGCCGATCCACTCGGTTGAAGGGTTTGTCCGCCAGATCATTGGCTGGCGCGAGTACGTGTGGGGTCTCTATTGGTTGTGGATGCCGACCTATCGCCACGAAAACCACCTCAACGCTCACCGCCCCGTGCCGCCCGCATTTACTGGCGAAGCCTCGACGCACATGACCTGTGTTGCCAGCGCGATCGGCCATGTCGAGCAACGGGGCTACACCCATCACATCGAGCGCTTGATGGTGCTGGGCAATCTGGCCCTCACCGCTGGGGTGAGCCCTCAAGCCATGACCGAATGGATGTGGGCCAGCTTCGTCGACGGGGCCGAGTGGGTGATGTTGCCCAACGTGATCGGCATGGCCCTGCACGCCGACGGGGCCCGGATGGCCACCAAGCCCTACGCATCAGGCGGGGCCTACATCAACAAGATGGGCGATTCATGCAAGGGCTGCCGGTACGACCCCAAGAAGCGCACCGGCGACAATGCGTGTCCGTTCACGACCTTGTACTGGGACTTCTTGGCCCGCAACGAAGCCGCGCTGGCCTCGAACCATCGCATGGGCCAACAACTGGCCGGAATGCGCCGCCTCAAGGATCTACCCGACGTTCGCCAACGGGCGTCTGAGGTGCTGATCGCCCTCGACGCCGGAACCCTCTAACCCCCATCAGGAGTCCTCATGTCTGACGCATCTTCGCATGCCTATCCCGTTCGTGGAATGTCGGTGCTCGTGGTTGGAGCTTCCGGTGGACTCGGAACCGCCATCTGCCGAGACCTGGCATCTCGCGGCGCGGTGCTCACCATGGCCGGGCGCGACACGGCCCGACTGCAGGCCATCGGGGTGCCAGGCGCCCTCGTCACTGCCGACCTACGAACGCCCGAAGCATCGGCAGCGGTCGCAGCCGCCGCGATCGAACACGCTGGCAAGCTCGATGTGGTCGTGAACGCAGTCGGCGTCGTGGCCTTCGGAACCGTCGCCGACCTGAGCGTTGACGTCATGGAAGAGCTCTTCATGACCAACACCTTCATCCCGATCATGCTGGCCCAGGCCGCCCTCGCCCATCTCGCTCCGGGCGGAGCGATCGTCAACATCAGTGGGGTCATCGCCGAGCAGAACCTGCCGGGCATGGCTGCCTACGGGGCCTCGAAGGCGGCCACCAAGTCCTTCGATGAGGCATTGGCCCGTGAGGCCCGACGGGCCAAGGTTCGAGTGCTCGATGCGCGGCCTCCCCATACCGAAACAGGTCTCGCTGGTCGAGCCATCGACGGCACCGCTCCCAAGATGCCCACCGGACTGTCACCCGAACATGTCGCCCGGGTGATTTGCGACGGGCTCGAGAGCGGAGCGTCTGATTTGGCCTCATCGGCCTTCTAGCGAACACCGAGCGCCAAAGAGGCACTTTTTCGACGCGAAGTCGTCTCCGTCGGCGATTCGTCGATACAAACTGCCTTCTACCGCTGGGGTTTGTTCGTTACGTTGAGCAGCGTGACTGCTTCTGACACCCTCGCCGCGGCAAACGACCTGTTGATGCCGACCTATGCCCCCATGTCGATCGTGCCGTCGCACGGTCAGGGCAGCATGATCGTCGACGTTGATGGGCGCGAGTTCGTCGACCTTGGTGCCGGGATTGCGGTCACTGCGTTGGGTCATCATCCAGCCGAATTGACAGCGGCGCTGGTCGACCAGGCCTCGAAGTTGTGGCACGTGTCGAACGTGTTCACCAATGAGGCTGCCGTCGGCCTGGCCAAGCGCCTGACGGATCTGACGTTCGCTGACCGGGTGTTCTTGTCGAACTCCGGAGCCGAAGCCAACGAGGCCGCCCTCAAGCTGGCCCGTCGCCATGCGTTCAACAACGGCCACGCCGACAAGATCGGCATTGTGGCTCTGCACGGCGCATTCCATGGCCGCACCTTGTTCACCGTGTCGGTCGGCGGAACCGAATCGTACAAAGAAGGATTCGGGCCCGCCCTCGAAGGCATTTCCCATGTCACCCCCAACAACATCGACGAACTCGTCGCCGCGGTCAACGATCAGACCTGTGCCGTCATCGTCGAACCAGTTCAGGGCGAAGGTGGCGTGTACCCGCTCGATGTCGAGTTCTTGCAGGCGGCCCGCGAGGCCTGCGATCGCCACGGCGCCTTGTTGATCTTTGACGAGGTCCAAACCGGCGCCGGTCGCACCGGGACCCTGTACGCGTACGAGCAGCTCGGGGTGGTCCCTGACGTGTTGACGAGCGCCAAGGGCCTCGGCGGCGGCATCCCCATTGGTGCCACCCTGGCCGCCGGACCAGCAGCCGAAGCTCTCACCCGTGCCACCCACGGCACCACCTTCGGTGGAAACCCGCTGGCGTGCGCCGTTGCCTCGGCCGTGCTTGACGCCGTCGCGACCCCCGAGATGATGGCCAACGTCCGGGCCCGCAGCGAGCAACTCATCGGTCGCTTGAACCACCTCGCTGCATCGACCGGAGTCTTCGAACAGGTCAGAGGCATGGGCTTGCTGGTCGGAGCCGTCATGGGGCCGAAGTACACCGGCCGGGCCAAGGACCTCCAGATCGCCGGCCTCGAAGCGGGGGTCGTGACCCTCGTTGCTGGAGCCAACGTGTTGCGCTTTGCCCCCGCACTGAACATCACCGAAGCCGAACTCGATGCCGGTCTCGACCGCCTCGCCGTCGCGATCGAGCAACTGGTCGCATCGTGAGCCCGGCCGACTTGCGAGACCGGCTGGCCGGCGATCTCGACCGGCTGACCACCGACATCGTGGCCCTGGCCGAGATCAATTCGGGCACCTTCAACATCGACGGTGTCAACCGGGTCGGCGAGCGTTTGGCCACCATGGCCGACCGGCTCGCGCCGACGTCGATCGAACAACTCGACATCGACCCCATCGCGGTAGTCGGCGCCGACGGTGTCACCAGCACCGCCGATGTCGGCCAGGCGCTACGCATCACCAAACGACCAGACGCCGAGTTCCGAATCTGCCTGTTTGGCCACCTCGACACCGTGTTCCCGGCCGACAGCATGTTCCAGAAGGTCGCCGTCAACGGAACTCGCCTGCACGGTCCCGGCGTCGCTGACTGCAAGGGCGGTCTGGTGCTCGCCACCGAGGTGTTGGCCTATCTGGACAGGGTCGACTGGGGCCACAACATCGGCTGGGAGCTGTTGGTGTTGTCGAACGAGGAGGTGGGGTCGGCCAACTCCGAGCATCTCCTTGCTCAAGCCGCAGCTAGCGCCCAGCTTGGTCTTGGTTTCGAGCCCTCGTTGCCGTCCGGTGGAGTTGCCGCGGCCCGAAAAGGGTCGAGCAATGTGCACACCATCGTCCATGGACTGGCCGCCCACGCGGGTCGGGCCTATGACGAGGGTCGCTCGGCCATCAATGAGCTCGCCCGGCTCGTCACGCGCCTCGAAGGGCTCAACGCCCGCGACGGGGTCACGGTCAACTGCGGCCGCATCAGCGGTGGCGGATCGCTCAATGTGGTGCCCGATCTCGCGGTGGGCAGCTACAACCTTCGGGCAACCAGCCCGGCCGATCAAGCCTGGCTCGAAGCTCACATCGAGGCAGCACAATCCGAAGCCAACCTCGACGTCGACGTGGTCTGGACCTCCAAGCGCCCCCCGAAGGAACGAACCGCAGCCCTCGACCTGATGCTCGCCGACGTCGAAGCAGCCGCGGCCAGCCTGGGGCTGACGATCGCGGGCGAAGACACCGGCGGAGCCTGCGACGGCAACAACCTTGCGGCCCACGGACTCGTCAACGTCGACAGCCTTGGCATTTTCGGCGGTGCAATCCACAGCCCGAACGAGTTTGCCGACGTCGACAGCATTCCTGGCCGGGCCGCAGTGGTCGCAGACGTCATCCATCGGGCCTATCGGCGCCACCAGTCATGACCGCCGAGCGATCACCGGTGATCTTGCGGCCGGCCCAACCAGGCGACGCGTCGGCCATTGTTGGTCTGCTGGCACCAGCTGTTGACGAGCTGGTCGGCATGGGATCGCTGCCGCTCACCATTGATGCCGCCGACCAGGCGTGTGAGGAAACAGCCGACACGGTCGCCGACCTCGCCACCGGATCGTTCGCCTTGGCCGACGGCCATAAACGTCGGGTGTTGTTCGTTGCCATCGACACCGAAACACAACAGCTTCTCGGGGTCACCGGTGTCACGTTCAAACAGGCTGTGCCGAACCTTGGGGTCCAGGTATCGACGAGCCGAACCGGCGATGGCTTGGTGATGTCGAGCTCATCGACCAATTGGACGCGCACCGAACTGGACTCCAGCTTCCTCGGCCCCCACGGTCGGGGGCAGGGTCTGGGCACCTTGCTGTCGCGTGGCCGGTTCATGCTCTTGCACGTGGTTCAGCACCAGATTCCGAACACGGTCGCATCCCACCTGCGAGGTCGGTTCGGCAGCGATGCTTCGGCCCCGTTCTGGAAGTGCTTCGGCGCCCAGATCGCCCCCCAATGGGCCACTTCAGATGCCGCCGAACGGGCCTTGGCCGCCGAGCCCGAACTCCTCACCAGCCTCGCTGGCCATGTGCTGCCCCTGACCGCTGAAGTGCTCGATTCGCTGGGCCCGGTCAATGCCGCATCGCTGCCGGCATTTCACCTCCTGATGGCCGAAGGCCTGACACCCAACGGCATGTACGACCCCATCGATGGCGGGCCAACCGTCACCGCACACCTGGCCACAACAGCCACCGCCACGCGACGCAGCCGCGGTCGAGTCGCAGAGCGCGACGGCCACGCGGTATCAAACGATGCCGTCGACGCCCTCGTGTCAGTCGGGTCCATCGATCGTTTCCGGGTCATCCGAGCCCATGTCAACATCGACCCTGGGCCAAACCCTCGCATTGTTCTTGGCCAACGCGACGCCGACGCGCTCGGTGTGAGCGCCGACAGCCTGGTTGCCATCTGCCCACTAGGAGCTCCCCAATGACTGACGCCGCGTGTTTCATCAATCACGAGTGGCGCGCCGGCCGAGGCAGTGTGCTGACCTCGACCAACCCGTGTGACGGCGCGACGGTGTGGGAAGCCCCGCAGGCAACCCCAGACGATGTCGCCGACGCCGTGGCCGCAGCCCGACAAGCCCAGCCGGCATGGGAAGCCGTTCCCGTCGCCACTCGTCGGGCCATCATCGAACGTTTCGCGACCCTCGTCGACGCCGAGTCGCACGCCCTGGCCCGCGTCATCGCGGCCGAAACCGGCAAACCGCTGTGGGAAGCCAAAACCGAGGCAGCGTCGGTTGTCGGCAAAGCCCAGCTGTCAATCGGGGCCTACGACGACCGCACCCCCACCACATCGGTATCGGCAACGGCGTCGCTGACGTATCGGCCCCTAGGCGTGGTGGCCGTCCTTGGTCCATTCAACTTCCCGGCCCATCTTCCCAACGGCCAGATCCTTCCGGCCTTGCTCGCCGGTAACACCGTGGTCTACAAACCCAGCGAGCTGACACCGGCGGTGGCTGCGTTCCATGTGCGCCTGCTGGCCGAAGCAGGAGTTCCTGCTGGAGTGATCAATCTGGTCATCGGCGGGCGCGACACCGGCGAGGCCCTCGTCGCCAGCGCGATCAATGTGGTCGCGTTCACCGGCAGCGTCGCAACCGGCCGGGCTCTGCACCGGGCTCTCGCCGAACGCCCCGACGTGTTGTTGGCCCTCGAAATGGGTGGCAACAATCCCCTTGTTGTCGCCAACACCGACGACATCGACGCCACCGTCAACGTCATTATCCGATCGGCGTTCATCACCGCGGGCCAGCGCTGCACCTGCGCCAGAAGGCTGTATTTGCCAACAGGCGAGGCTGGTGACGAGATCTTGGACCGGATGGTCGAGGTGACCGATCGGTTGTTGATCGGCAGCCCCATCGA
>CAYGMW010000198.1:0-6499 GCA_964350975.1 uncultured Acidimicrobiales bacterium
ACCACGGACGATTCCTCACCGGTTGATCTTGAGCGCATCGCAGCGGCGGTACGCGAGATCTTGATTGCCGTCGGCGAAGATCCCGAGCGTGACGGCTTGCTGAAGACCCCGTCGCGCGTCGCCAAGATGTACGCCGAAGTGTTCCAAGGCCTGCACCAGGACCCGACTCATCACCTCCAGGTCCAGTTCGAGGCCCACCACGACGAGATGGTGCTGGTGAAAGACATCCCGTTCTACTCAATGTGCGAACACCACCTGTTGCCCTTTGTCGGCAAGGCCCATGTGGCCTACATCCCTGGCGATGACGGGCGCATCACGGGGCTGTCGAAGCTGGCCCGCCTGGTCGAGACCTATGCCCGCCGGCCCCAGGTGCAGGAGCGGCTCACCAGCCAGGTCGCCGACAAGCTGATGGAGGTGCTCGATCCCCGTGGCGCGCTCGTCGTCATCGAAGCCGAACACCAGTGCATGTCGATGCGTGGCATCCAAAAGCCCGGCGCCGTGACGATCACATCGGCGGTGCGCGGGTTGTTCCGCACCGAGGCCACCCGGGCCGAGGCCATGGCTCTGATTGGTGTGGGTCGCTGAAGGCCAACAGTCGGTGACACCACACGAGATGTGAGGATTTCGCTCAAGTTCTGCGCTGACCCGTGTCGAAGCAAGGTCAGGCAAAACAGTCGGGCGAAAGGTCCACAAAACATGTTCAAGTTCACGAGGTCCGGGATCCAACGTCCCGGCCGGCGAGGTTTCGGCGCCGCCATGGGCGTTGTGCTCGCTGTCATCTTGATGCTTCCGGGCGTCAGTGGTGCCCTCACTTCTGGCGAGGAGCACGCGGAAACGTCGTACTCCATCGGTGAAGTGGCGGCGACGATTGGGGCCGATGAGCTCTACGCCGACGGTCTCACCGGCCAGGGCGTCACGGTTGCGGTCATCGACACGGGTGTCGCTTCGATCGAAGGTCTCGACGGCGACAAGGTCATCTATGGCCCGGACCTGTCGTTCGAGGCCGGTGTCGAGGAGCTCTACAACCAAGACACATACGGTCACGGCACTGCTATGGCCTCGATCATCGCCGGAAACGACGGCATCGAAGGCGGCTTCCGCGGTATTGCTCCCGGCGCTCGGATCCTTGCCGTCAAGGTTGCTGACAACACCGGCGCAGTCGATGTCTCCCAGGTCATCGCGGCCCTTGACTTTGTGGTCGAAACCAAAGACGAGACCGGGGTTCGGGTCATCAATTTGTCGTACCGCACCGACGGTGGCAGCGATGTGTCGACCGATCCGCTGATCGCGGCGGTTGAACGGGCATGGGACGCCGGAATCGTTGTCGTGGTGTCCGCCGGCAACGACGGCGACAGGGGCCTGGGTAACCCGGCGCTGTCTCCGTACGTGATCGCGGTTGCTGCTTCAGAAGAGGGCGAAGGTGGTACCGCTGGCTACAGCAACACAGGCGCTGGCGAGCGGGCCCCCGATCTGACGGCCCCTGGCTCGCGTTTGTTGTCGCTTGCGGCTCCGAACTCACGTCTGGTTCAAGAAAACCCCAGCGCAGTGCTTGAGGGCGGCTTCCTCCGTGGCAGCGGCACCTCGCAGGCTGCTGCGGTGGTGTCCGGTGCTGCCGCACTGCTCATCGAAGCTCGTCCCGAGCTGACGCCTGATGCCATCAAGGCCCAGCTGATTCTCGGAACCAACAAGAAGATCGACGGATCTCAGTTCCGGCTTTCGACCCGAGAACTGCGTACCGTCGACGACTCATGGGATGACAACTGGAGCGGTCGAGCCCTTGGCCCGATCAAGTACAACCGCAAGGGAGGCGCTGGTTACCTGAACGTCGACCGGGCGTCGAAGATCAACACCTCGATGCTGGTCCAGGCTCACCCACGCTCTGACGGAACCGGGTCGCTCGACGACGCTCGTGGCAGCACCTTTGTCACCCTTCCCGATGGTACGACCCTCTCCGGCGATGTGACCTTCACCGGTTCGTCCTGGTCGGGCAGCAGCTGGTCGGGTGCGTCCTGGTCTGGCAGCAGCTGGTCAGGTACCTCCTGGTCCGGTAGCTCCTGGTCGGGTAGCTCCTGGTCCGGTGTCAGCTGGAGCTGATCCACTCCTCGCTGGTAGTCATCTCGGCAGCGCCCACGGGCGTGTCGAGCAGCGATTGATGCAATGAACCAACAGGGAACGCCCGTGTGTGGGCGTTCCCTGTTGACGCGTCCGCACCCAACGTGTGTCCTAGATGGCAACCGCGGTGTCACCACGAGCGACCCGCGCCGCCATCACGAGCAGCACCGTCCAATACCCGTCGCTTGGCACCAGGTCGACCGCAGTGATCGTCCGCTCGACGGCGACGGCATTGGGTGATCCGGCGTGCATCACGCCGACGACCACCGCTGAGTCGATCACCCCGTGGAGCAGATCGAGAGCGGTCTGAACCGCGATCTCGAAGACCCCGTCGACCTCGTTAGCGCCGACGGCGTACTCGCTCAGGGGGCGATCGTCGCGCAGGACAAAGACGTGGGTGAGCTCGCGGTTCAGGGTGCCTTCGCCGCTGTCGTCGACCAGACGTCGGACTCCGAGCGATACCAGATCGGTGGGATCCGGTCGCACCCCGAGTTCCTCGTCGAGTTCGCGGAGCCCATCAATTGGTGCTTCGCCAGCGCCGAGATGACCGGCAGACGACACGTCGAGCAGACCGGGAAACGCCTTTTTGGTTGCGCTTCGAAGCTGCAGGATTGCCGTGGGCACGTCGTCGCGCAGGGCAACGATCTGGCAGTGGAACACCTGATGCCACCAGCCATCGCGGTGCACCTCGTCACGCCCGAGCACACCGGCGGGATGGCCGGCTTCGTCGAACACATCGAGCAGTTCAACGTGGGCTGCAGTGTCGGTTGCCATCGAGCTAGATCGACCCAACCAAAGGAGCGAGGGCATCGAGTGCGGTCAACACCTCGTCGGCAGGGCCTTGGGGCAGGCCGAACACGATTCGTGATACCCCGGCGGCAGCCAGCTCTTCGATCTTGGCCGGGTCGGTAGGTCCATAGAACAGACCCAGCTCGATCGACGCGGGGTCGCGGCCAGCCTCGACAGCACTCTGATGGAGGGCATCGATCGAGCCCACGAGGTCGTGGCGTCCGCCGATGGGCATCCATCCATCGCAGAATTCGACGATGTCGGCCATGGTCTTGGGGCCAGCTGCGCCACCGAGGATGATGGGCGGCCCGCCCGCCTGGACTGGCTTGGGCCATGACCATGAAGGTTCGAAGTCGACATGTTCGCCGTGGAACTCGGCCACGTCGTTGTTCCAGAGTTCTTTCATGGCGAGCACTCGCTCGCGCACCACGGCTCGCCGATCGGTGTACTTCACGCCGTGATGGGCGAGTTCTTCGACATTCCAGCCATAGCCGATACCGAACAGGACCCGACCGTCGGAGATCATGTCGAGGCTCGCGAGCTCTTTGGCCAACCAGATCGGGTCGCGCTGGGCCACAAGCGTGATGCCACTCGCCAGCTTGAGATTGGTGGTCACAGCCGCGGCCGCAGCCAGAGCGACGAACTGGTGGTGACTGCGCCAGTAGAAATCGGGCAGCGGGGGAGCGCCAACGCGTCCGCCCCACGGAGTCGTCCGACTCACTGGAATGTGGCTGTGTTCGGGGAACCACAACGACTCAAAGCCGCGGGCCTCGACCTCTTTGGCCAAGGGCACGGGCTGGATGGTCTGGTCTGTGGGGAAGATTGCGACGCCAAATTTCATGGCCAGAACCTAGCTCTCCAGTGTTCGGCCGAGCAGGTTCAGGTGACGCTGATGACCCCGGTCGGGCACGCCGTGGCCGCGGCTTGGACGCCAGCGCGGGCGTCCTCATCTGGAGTCGAGATGAGCTGTACATATCCGTCGTCGCCGATCGCGAAGACCTCGGGGGCCAGCATTTCGCATGAACCACTGCCAATACAGGCGTCGATGTTGAGTTCGATCTGCATTGCCTCAAGCTAACGGATGGGGCCGGTCGCGGCGGTTGGGTGCATAGCAATGTGATGACGGTGCGATGACGATCGACGCGAATGCTGTTTCGCACTCGCTATCCTTTCCGACTTCACGGGATGTGGCGCAGCTTGGTAGCGCACCTGCTTTGGGAGCAGGGGGTCGGAGGTTCAAATCCTCTCATCCCGACGCCGGCACTTCGGCCGATCAATGAGGGGTTCCTGACCACTCGATCGTTCGGGGTTCGGGGTTTCGGTTTGCGCCGAAGCTTGACGTCGTGATCGCGCTATGTAAGCGTTTACGACCGAACGACGGGCTCACGCCCGTTCACGTTTCACGAACATCCGAGCCTCGGATGTCAGGGAGGGATACAGATGAATAGCAAGTGGGCCAAACTTCTGGCCACACTGTTCGCGTTCAGCATGATCGCCGCAGCATGCGGTGACAGCGATGACGCAGCAGACGACACAACAGAAACCACCGCAGCAGCCAGCGAAAACGCTGACCTTGCGGGCAAGACCGTCACGATCACTGGTTCGGAACGCTCCGAAGAGCAGGTCAACGCCATCAATGCGGCGCTCGACGTTCTCGAAGAGCGCACCGGCATGGAGATCACCTTCCTCGGCTCAGCCGACTGGGAAGCTGAAATCAACATCCAGGTCGAGGGTGGCAACGCCCCGAACATCTCGTTCTTCCCGCAGCCCGGCAAGCTTGCCGACTTTGCCCGTGATGGCATCCTGACCGACCTGACTGGCACCGTTGCTGACGCTTCGGCCGACGTGTGGTCACAGGCATGGCGTGACTTCGGCGTTGTCGACGGCACCGTGTATGGCATCCCGATCAAGTCGGACGCGAAGTCGCTTGTTTGGTACAAGCCAGCCGCTTTCGAAGCTGCCGGTTATGCCGTTCCCACCACCTGGGACGAGTTCAAGGCTCTCGTGAACACCATGATCGCCGACGGCAACACGCCGCTGTGCGTTGGTATCGAGTCCGGTCAGGCAACTGGCTGGGTCTTCACCGACTGGACTGAAGACCTTCTCCTTCGTTTCGAAGGTGCTGAGGTCTACGACCAGTGGGTTGCCAACGAGGTCAAGTTCTCCGATCCCCGCATCATCAACATCTGGAACGAGATCCTCGACCTGTGGAACACCCCAGGCGCGGTCTTCGCTTCCGGCGGCTCGATTGCTGCGACCACCCACTCGGCTCAGCCAGCTGAAGGCCTTGCCAACGACGACTGCATGATGGTTCGTCAGGCATCGTTCTTCACCGGCTTCCTGCCTGCAGGCGCCGGCGGCATCAATGCCTTCTACTTCCCATCAGTGACCGGCGACAAGCCAGTCCTTGGTGCGGGCGTGATCGCTGGTGCGTTCGACGAAGAGCCAGAGACCATTGCGGTCATGGAATTCATCGCTGGTACCGAGTACGCCGAGCTTCGCCAGGCCGCTCAGACGCAAGAGAAGATCAACCAGAACGCGGCTGAAGGCATCACCGATGCCCCAATCGCTTCAGGTTTCCTCTCAGCTGCTGAAGGCCAGGACCCAGCTCTGTACACCGACATCGAGAAGGCCCTTCTCGACATCCTTGTCACCGCTGACTACGTCCGTTTCGACGGCTCGGACCTCATGCCAGGTGACGTCGGCGCCGGAACCTTCTGGTCCGAAGGCACCGCCATGGTCGAAGGCACTATCTCGCCTGAAGACGGCGCTGCCGCCATCGACGCCAGCTGGCCTGCCAGCTGACATCAACTAACGGGGTCATTCGACTGACCTGAATTCACCGTTCACAGTCGGGGGCGTCGGCACAGCCGGCGCCCCCGTTGTGGTTTTCGACTAGCGTCATCGTGCCGGGCAGGGCAGTCCGGTGCAGGGGGAACATATGGAAATCATCACGAAACTGCTGTCGGCGCTATTGACCGCAGCCGTGGCTGTTGGTGTCACGGGGGCGATCTGGATCGGCGCCAACCTGGCCGTGTACCAAGCGCACAAGGAGTGGTCGCGGTTTCAAGCGCTGCTCTCAGGTGGCCTGGCCTTCGTCGCCGTCGCCATCATCAGCGGCAACAGGGCCATCGACGCCCTGGTCTGGGAGGACAAGGGCACATGGCTGAGGCTGTTGGGCTTTCTGATTCTGCCAGCGATCGTGGCAGCCGTCGTGGTGGGCCTGATTCTCGCTGCGGGCCTGCTGCAGCGGTCCCAACAGTTTCCGGTCATGGTCGGTGCCGGAGCGGCGATCGGTGCAGTGCTGGGGATCATGTTCAACAGTCCCGCTCAGCCTGGCCTGAACATCTTGGCCCTCTTACTGTGGCTCGCAATCCCCATTGCCTTGGCCTTTGGCTACGCCTCGATGCGCGGTGTCGACCCAGTTCGGCCGGTGATCAGCGCAGCTGCGTTTGGCTGGCTCGTTGGCTGGTTCCTCGGCGGTGAAACCGGCGGTGGTTCTCCGGCAACAGCTGCGGTTGCTTTGGCCGTCCCGCTTGCCTTGCTCGGTGCCCGAAGCTCCCTGGGGGAGGTTCCGACTGGCCAGGCGCTTCGCCGA
>CAYGMW010000199.1:0-6428 GCA_964350975.1 uncultured Acidimicrobiales bacterium
TGATGAAGCGTGCACGGTGTGTGACTGGATCCGTGTGGGTCGCGCGTTGCGTGGTCTCGGCGCGTCCGCGAACGCGTTTCGACGTGCGAGGCACACAGGGATTGGGCCGTCACGGAACGTTTGGTCACCTGGGCACCATTCGCGGCACAGCTGAGCGCTTCGCACCGACGCCGATCACGTTCTCGCTGCTGGCGACCAAGTAATCGGGTTCGAGGAATCCAGCCAGCATCGGGTGCGTTGGGCACAACACGACAACAGCACAACACCACAACAGGGGGAGCCATCAATGGCCGTTACTGCAGGACTTCGACACGCCGTGTTCTGGGTTGCTGACCCAGGAGCATCAGCAGCTTTCTACAACAAGGTTTTGGGCCTTGAAGTGACGGACGAGCTTGGCGGCGGAGACGCGATCTTCATGTCGTCGCCTGGCTCGGGAACCGACCACGACCTCGGTCTGTTCCGGCGCCGCTCCGAGGCGCCAGTGGTTCCAGGCACGGGGCTGTACCACTTGTCGTGGGAAGTTGCGACGCTCGGCGATCTCGAAGCAACCCGAACCTTGCTGCAAGAAATGGGCGCATTCGTGGGCGAGAACAACCACGGCGTGTCGCGCAGCGTGTACGCGAAAGATCCCGACGGTATGGAGTTCGAGGTGATGTGGGAGGTGCCCGTCGACCTTCTTCAAGACGACGAGCCCACCAATCGTCCCCTTGACTTCGCTGCGGATCGGGCTCGATTCGGCGACCAAATCAGCCGGGGTGCTGTGTGACCTTGGGCTGAACCCTTCAATTCGCGCCCTAAACGTCCGTTGGGTATCTGTGCAGCCGGATGGACCGGCTCAGTGACGGAGACCTTCGTGGGACGCAAGCCCGACCCAGAGCGCAGAGCAGAGTTGCTCGACGACGTCGTCGGGTACCTGCTTGAGCACGGGATTCATCAGACATCGCTGCGACCACTCGCCACCGGCCTGGGGACGTCGACGTACACGTTCGTGTATCACTTCGGGTCCAAAGAAGAGCTAGTGAGCGAGGTGCTCGAAGCCATTGCCGACCGCCACGCCGCAGCGCTCGAATCTCTGCGAGCAGGGTCAATCGAGCAGCTGGTCCGTAGCTACTGGGAATGGAACCTCGTCGACGACGAGCTTCGCCAAGCCAAGGTCATTGCCGATGCTCGCAGCCTCGTCAGGGTTGCCCCTGAGATCTATCGGCCGTTCTTGCGTTCGATCCGGGCTGCGCTGGAGTCACGGCTGGCTCGCCAGCTCGAAGCGTCCGGACGCAGCGCTGCTGATGCCGCGATCGTTGCAACCGCGATTGATGGCGCGTTGAGCGATGTGGCATCCCAAGAACACCCATCGGTCGACAGCGACGCCGTGACCCGCCTGCTCGAACGAGTGGCCTAATCAGCTGAACGACAACAGCACTTCGGCGGGCGGTAGTGGAGCGTCCGCGGGGTCGATGATGGTGTCGTTGGTGAGCCAGATCTTGGCCACCATGGACGAGCCTGCGAGCGTTGTTTCGATGGCGCGGGGTTCGACGAGTTCGACGATGACGTCGCCGTCGACTGCCCGTTGAGCCATTGCGGTCATGCGGTCGGTGAAGGTCTCGAACTCGGTTTCGGCCGTTGTTGCGTTGTCGTAGCGAAGTGCGACCAGGGTGAACCGGCCAGCGTCGTCGAACCCGTCGCCAATCAGTACCGAATCGGGGCGACGCAACAGATGCTCGGCCCCGCGCTGATCGCTCAGGTCGGCCACGAACGCCGACACGCTGGCAATGATGACGCCGGAGTAGAGCTGGGCTTCGTCGCCAATGGCGGCCATCGCCACCAAGTCGTCGACATCGGCCAGGCTCCTGGTGTCGCCGCGAACCGCGTCAACAACCCCTTCGACTCCCTCGGTCCAGCGAGTCCAGCCGACCAGGTCGTTGTCGACGACGAGCCGGCGGTTGTGGCCAACCGAACGGGTAGGGCTGAATCGTTCGAGGTTCAGGTCGAAATCGATACCCCACTCGTACAGCGACGCGTCCTTGTAGGAGCCGGAGCGAAGCTCGTCGGACCAGAACACGTCGGTGGCGACAGCGTCGGCGATCTCGCCATCGTCGAAGTTCCCGACCGCTACAACAACCTCTCTGGCGCCAACACCGGCCGAAGCAACCCGGTCGAGGTCACGCTGGTCAAAGCCCAGTTCGCTACGCATCTGGTCGGGGAAGGCACTGCGGCCAAAAGCCGCGAATGGTCCGCTTGGGACGATGCCGGCCTCGCGAGCGAGGTCGGCCAGATAGTCGAAGGCAGCCTTGTCGGAACCAGCATCGGTTGGTCGGTCGAGTCCGAACAACCCAGACGTGCGCTCAAGATCGATGATCGTGATCGGGGCATAGCGGGTGTTGGTGGTTTCGGGGATCGAGGCCAGAACCCGAACCCATGAGTCGGAAGCAGCGGTGGACCAATCACCAACCGGGCCAAGGGCATCAAGGTCTGGCCCGTCGGCGCCGTCGAGGTAGCGAGCTTCGATGGCAGTCAGGTTGTCGTCGCACTGGTCGAAGGTGGCGTCGTTGGCGGGGTCGTAGTCGAACTCGAGAAGGCCGGACGATCCGTTGAGCACCGGCTCTGTGATGGGTGCGCCAGCGGCCTGCATGCATTCAACGACCGCGTGCACGGCGGTTTCGTACTGGTCGAACGTCACGACCGAGTCGGCACCTGAGCCACTGGAGATGTCGGTTGTGCCACTATCGGTCCGAGGCAAGCTGGCCGGGGTCACGTCGTTCGACGCCGCGGGAAGTTCGAAGGCCGAACACGACGACAACAGCAGCAGCACAATGGCGGCGAGCGCGCACCAGCCCAGCGTGCGGTGTCGAGTGCCGGAACTCGGCGAGGCCTGAACCATGGTGGTGTTGTCGGCCGTGGTGCGAGCGAGCCAAGTCCACGGGCGGCTCGATAACGTCAGCGCCCGTGGTGTCGCCGATCGATCAGCTCACAACTGCCGACCCGACCCGACCGTGGCCCGGGGTGGGGCGCGATCCTGCGGCACGCGACCGAGGGCTGACAGCTCTCTGCGGTGGCGACTGGCACCCGTGGTCGTCGGTGGACGAACCTGCGACGGCTGGCAGCGGCTGTCTTGCTCTGCCACCGGCCGCGATGTCGGTCTCGGCGGCGCCACAGCGCTGGTTCGTCAACGCAGCGCGAGTCGTGGACATCGGCGCCCTCCTGGTGACCGAAGAACCGGGCATCGACGCGGTCGCCGGTATCGAACCACTCCATATCGACAGCGAACGGATCGTGTTGGCATCGGTCCAACGAGCTCACACCCCGGACAACGCGAGTCTTGACGTGAGGATGATCCAGGTCACCCGGGACCCTGAGGCGCCAGCCGATGCCGTCGACGTGACGTCGATTGTGGTGACGCCGATCGACCATCAGCATCTCGATGAAATCGCAGCCGCGAGCGGCTGGGGGCTGTTAGGACGCTGGGCCGATTGGGACGGAACACCGGCCAACCATCAGTGGCGAATCAGCGCGTTTCGGCGAATCAGCTGAACGCCCCGATTCAACAAACTCTTGGACTGCGGGAACCGCGGGCGACATACCAACCGTCGAACCTGATGCAGACCAAACCCTGGAGGTTCATGATGCGTCGATTCCTGATCGCCCTGCTTGCCCTGACGATGGTGGCCACTGCGTGTTCGCCTGACAGCGAAGATTCCGCAGTTCCGACTACCGGACCTGTCGGCGGCGACCCCGACGGCGGCGAGCCCGTTGACCTCAACAACCTGACACTCATTGCGGCGCTGCAGGCGTTTGATTCGTGTGAGGCGTTCCTGGACCACGCCATCACGAATGCTCTCGACATTGTTGGTCCGTGGGGGCTCAATGGCGGCTACTACGGCGGTCCGGTCGCCTTTGAAACCGTCGAGACCACTTCCGCCGAAGCAGCCTTCGATGACTCTGCGGCAGCCACGACGGCTCCGAGTGCCCGCAGTGCCGAAAAAGGTGTCGACTTCAGCGGCACCAATGTGCAAGAAGTGGGCATCGACGAACCCGATCTCGTCAAGACCGACGGCGAGCGCATGCTGGTGCTGGCCCAACAGCGCTTGCACCTGATCGACGTCACCGGAACCGCCCCCGTGCTCGTTACGTCGATGGATCTGCCGAAGAACATCTGGGTCCAAGACATGTTGTTCGAAGGCGACACTGTGCTGTTGTTGGCTGGGGCGAGCACCTATGAAGTCCAGCCGCTGATGGACGTTCGTACCTCGATTGTTCCCTCAGGCACACCCGTCAGCTCGCTGATCGAAGTCCAGGTCGGTGACACCTCTTTGACGCTGGGCCAGCGTTTGCACCTCGACGGGGCCCAGCTCAGCGCCCGCCTGATCGATGGAGTGGCTCGCATCGTGGTGCAGTCGAGCCCGGTTGGGTTCGAATGGGCCTACCCCGAGTACGGCGGTGGCGGCCTCCAGGCTCAGCGAGAGCAACAAGACGCCGAGAAGATCGCAACCGACAAGAACCGCGACCTGATTCTGAACTCGACCATCCAGAACTGGCTCCCGTACTACGTGCTCGAAGACGCCGCTGGCTCGGTGATGAGCGAGGGCACCCTGGTGCAGTGCAACCGGGCCTATCACCCGGCCGAGTTCTCGGGCCTGAACATGATCAATGTGGTCACCGTCGACCTGCGAGGCGACGGCCTGTCGAGCCCATCCACCTCGTCGGTGATGGCTGATGGCCAAACGGTGTACGCCAGCGAGCAGTCGCTGTACGTGGCAACCACCAAGTGGGTCGACTGGGTGGAGCTCCAGCGAACCGCGGAAGCCGCAGCCGACAGTGACACCGCCGTTGTTGCTCCAGAGGTGTCGACCTCGATCCACAAGTTCGACATCAGCGACCCATCGAGCAGCACCTATGTGGCGACCGGTTCGGTGCCAGGCACAGTGCTGAACCAATACTCGCTGTCGGAACACAACGGCTACCTGCGGATTGCGACCACCCAGGAGTCGCCGTGGTGGGGATGGCAGCCTCGCTCCGTTGAGGAGTCGTCGAGCTCGCTCTATGTCCTCGAGACCGTACCCGGCGATGCCGGTTCGACGCTGGAGATCGTGGGCCAGGTCGACGATCTCGGTCGAGGCGAGCGGATCTTTGCGGTTCGCTACATGGGCGACATCGCCACGGTGGTGACGTTCCGCCAGACCGATCCGCTGTACACCATCGATGTCTCTGATCCGACGAACCCTCAGCTCCTCGGTGAGCTCAAGATCAACGGCTATTCGGCCTATCTGCATCCCCTGGGCGACGGCCTGCTCCTCGGGGTGGGCCAAGATGCCACCGACGAAGGCCAGACCACCGGAACCCAGGTCTCGCTGTTCGACATTTCGGATCTGACCAACCCCACTCGGATCGCCCAGTGGAGCTTGCCCGGTGGTTTCAGCGACACCGAGTGGGATGCCCGTGCGTTCCTGTGGTGGCCCGCTGAGCAGATGGTGGTCATTCCGGTGAACTCCTACGGGTGGAACGACCAGGGTCCGACCGACACGTTCTTCGGCGCCATTGGCCTGCGGGTGAGCGATGGTTCGATCACCGAAATTGGCCGAGTCACCCAGGGCGAAGACATCACCATCACCGAGTGCTACTGGCCCGAGGGTTGGGCCTATGAGCGTGTGGCTGCCGATGGCACGGTGCTCGAGAGCTACACAGAGGGCGACCAGACCTCCCGGCCCGCCGATCCTGACGACAGCGAATGCAGCACCTACGTCGACGGCGACTGGCAGGCCCAGGTGCGCCGGACCGTCGTGGTGGGCGACCAGTTGCATGCCATCTCAGAACGTGGCGTACTGACGGTGAACATCTCGGACTTCACCGAGGTGTCGCGGTTCAACTTCCCGCCGTTCGAAGGGTTCTGACATATGCGCATCGGCCTGTCGCTCGCATCACATCACCGAGTCGAGAACCCTGCTGACGGGGCCCGATTCATGATCGAGCGAGCACGGGCCGGTGCCGAGGCCGGTCTTGATTTCTTGACGGTGGGCGACCAGCACGCAACGCCTGAGCCGTACTTCCAGAACGTGCCGATGTTGGCCCGGATGTTGGCCGAGTGGCCGAGCGACCCCGGTCGCCAAGTCGGGTGTCTGTTCCTGTTGCCACTGTGGCACCCGGTGCTGGTCGCGGAGCAGGTCGCCACGCTGGCGGCGATGCATCCGGGCCGGTTCATTCTGCAAACCGGCATCGGGCATGGCGCCGATCAATTTGCTGCCATGGGTGCCTCAATGAGCACGCGCGGCCGAGACATCACTGAGTCGATACGCATCATTGGTGCCCTGTTGGGCGGCGAGGTGGTTGACAGCGAGCGGTACGGCCTTCGTGGTGCTCGGATCTCACCGACCACGACCCAGCCGGTCGAGTGGTGGCTCGGCGGCCACAGCGACGCAGCCCTGCGCCGAGCTGCCGAG
>CAYGMW010000200.1:0-2065 GCA_964350975.1 uncultured Acidimicrobiales bacterium
CTCGGCGGGTGTGGCGGTTCAAACGCAACCGAGGGCTTCGAGGCGTCCCGGCTGTTCGATAGTCGGGCCCTGGTGCCCGACGGCACCCCGCAACGCATGGTGTGGGCCATCCAACGAAACAGCTCATATCTGACAGTTGACGCTCCTGACAGCGTCGAGGTCACGGCCCGCCAGGGAACAAACGTCGTGGCCGACACCGTCGTGCAGGTACGACGCGAAGGGCTGATCGTGCCGTACTACCCCATCGAGATTGCGCTCGACTCAAGCGATCCGATCGAGTTCACCTTCCGCGCCGACGGCGGGTCCTGGACATCGTTCGCCGCCGCCGAAGGAACCGGCTCCGAACCACTGGTACGTCCCGGCGACGTCTTCCCCAGCGTCGCCACGCCAACATTGGCTCACGGTGCCGGTGTCGATCCCATCTGCACCCGAACCCCCGAACCGTGCCCGTTCCATGAGGTGTCCCTCGACGACGCCCTCGCAGCGGGTCGGCCCGCGGTGCTCTTGCTGAGCACCCCGGCTTTCTGCGGCAACCAGATCGCGTGCGGCCCAGCGCTCGATCTGTTGATCGACACCGCGCCGACGCTCGGCTCCGACGTCGCTGTGATCCATGCCGAGATCTATTCAAACCCGACTGGGCGCGACCTCGGCCCGGTGTCACCGGCGATGCAAGCCAGTGGAGCGTGGTTCGAACCATTGCTGTACGCGATTCGATCCGACGGCCAAGTGGCGCGCCGGATCGATTTCATGTGGGATCGCAGCGAACTCGCCGAGATCCTCAGCTCGCTCTAGCTGTTCTGGCAGCCAGGACTAGCTGAAGCTCTGGCCGCAACCGCAGCTGCGCTGGGCGTTCGGGTTGTCAATCGAGAACCCGGTACCCATGAGACCGTCAGCAAAGTCGAGGGTTGCGCCATCGAGCAGCTGGGCGCTCATTGGGTCCGACACCACTCGGACGGGTCCGTACTCGCTGACGATGTCGTCGTCGGCGATCTCAGTATCGAAGAACATTTCATAGGAGTAACCCGAGCAGCCGCCAGGACGAACGGCAACGCGCAGGGCCAAGGCTGGGTCGCCTTCGGCTTTCACCAGCTCGTCGACCTTGCCGGTTGCACCTTGGGTGAGGGTGATCATGAGTACCGACCTCCGTAAGTCAAACGCAGTAGCGCCCGAGCGCTCTGCCCGAATAGTTCACGATTGTATCGACACCGGGGCACCACACCACAAGGGCCCGACCGGTAGGCGACCGATCGGAGCTTATGACTGGTCCACAAAACCGTCATCGCCGGGGATCAATACGTCGACCCTCCCGTCGTCGCGACGACGGATCTGGGGCAGGATCGCCGGGATAGTCGTGCGAGCTCTGACGTCAGCGAGCAGGTCGTCAACGGTGGCAAACCGGGCCACATCCTCAAGATTCTTGATCGTCGGGAAGATCATCTCGAACTCGCCAGCACGTTGACGCTCAAGTGCGCCGTTCACCGATATCCATTCGCTCGCCACAGTCTCGCCGCCATCGTGCAGCGGGGTTTGTTCCGGCGGCATCCGGGCCACGAAGAAGCGGGTGTCGAAACGGCGAGGTGGCCCCTGAGGTGTGATCCAGTGGCTCAGGTACACAATGTCGTCGAGTGCGATAGTGAGCGCCTCAGAGGCACACAGGGCGGCGATGCGAAGGGCGCCCGAATACACCTGTGGCCTCAACGCTTCGAAACGCTCGACAATGTCTGGGTCTGCAAAACGGATGACCTCACCGCTGGCATTTCGAGCCAGCAGAACCCCGGCCTCTTCGAAACACTCCCGAACCGCAGCAACCCAATACGCCAGCCCGCCGGAGTCGAGCCCCAAACGGGCGCTGGCCGTTGCATCGTCAAGACCCGAACACACTGCTTCGAGATCAGGGTCGGTGCGGTCGGACTCGTCGACCCCGCCACCTGGGAAGACGTACGCGCCGCCCACAAAGTCGCTGTTCAGGTTGCGGCGCAACATGAACACCTCAAGTCCAGCGTCTCCGTCGCGCACTAAGAGCACGGTGGCTGCGGGCCGGATGACAAGGCTCTTGTCGGTCATG
>CAYGMW010000200.1:2165-6405 GCA_964350975.1 uncultured Acidimicrobiales bacterium
GCTCTTGTCGGTCATGGGTTTCCTTCGGATCAGCCGCGTGGGCCCGGGTCATTGTCTGCACCTGGGTCGATATCGATCACGTCGCGGGTCCCGAAGCCTGTATCACCGAACCCGGATTCGCCAAACGGCGAGCCGGTCGCATCGAACGTCGTGCCCGACACCACGGTGCGGCGGAAGCGCTTGGCGAGCGAGCGTCTCACCACGGCCCGCACGGGAGCGAACAGCAGCGACAGCCCGACCGCGTCGGTGATGAAACCGGGCGTGAGCATCAGTGCACCGGCCACCGCAATGATCACGCCATCGACCAGTTCGTCGGTCGGGAGCTGGCCCATCATGAGCTGGCGCCGGATCCGGTTCAGCACGCTCAGGCCGCTGGCTTTCACCATCCACGCACCAACGATGCTCACCACAAACAGCAACGCCACAGTCGGCAACACACCGATCCCTTGGCCGACCTGGATGATCACCGCCAGTTCGAGGATCGGCATGATGATGAACGCAACGAACAGGTAGCCCATATTTCGAGCCTACCGATGGAGTCCTCCGTGGCTCTGGCGGCTGTGCGTCCGTATCCTGACCCGGGTGCATCCGCCCTCGGTCGACTTTCTCGCCAGGTCTCGTCCCGACACGGGCCTGCCTCATCCTCTCCTCGTCGATGCGGCGCGCGCCGCTATCGCGGCTGGTCAGCACGACAACTTCGACCACTTCATCGCCACAGCTCAACGGCGGTTGTTGGTGCCGGTCATCAATGCCACCGGGGTATTGCTGCACACCAACATGGGGCGTGCTCCGCTCGGCCTGCATCGCGAGAGCGGATACTCGAACCTCGAACTCGATCTCACCGACGGCAAGCGGGGCAGCCGTCAGGCTCGCGTTGCAACACTGATCGCCAAGGCCTGCGGCGCCGAAGCAGCAGTCGTGGTCAACAACTGTGCCGCGGCCGTCATGCTCGGACTCGCCGCGGTGGCCAAGGGTGGGGCGGTGCCAGTGTCGCGGGGCGAGATGGTCGAAATCGGCGGCGGCTTTCGCATTCCCGAGGTGCTCGAACAGTCGGGTTCTCGCCTCGTAGAGGTCGGCACCACGAACCGCACACGCCTCAGCGACTACGAGCGAGCCCTGGAGGCCAACCCCGACATCACGGCGGTGCTCAAGGTGCACCCGAGTAACTATCGCATCGAGGGCTTCCACGAAGAGACCTCGATCAGGGCGCTCACCACCCTCGGCGTGCCGGTGATTGCCGACATCGGCAGCGGCCTGGTCGACGATGGTTGCCCCTGGCTGGCCGACGGCCGCCCGTCATGGCTCGGCGACGAACCAGCAGTTCGCCAGACCCTCGAGCAGGGTGCGGATCTCGTGATGTTCTCAGGCGACAAGCTGCTCGGTGGACCTCAGGCCGGCATCATCGCCGGCCGCGCCGACCTGGTTGCCGCGTGTGCAAAGCACCCACTCATGCGAGCGTTACGGCCGGGCGATCTCGTGCTCGAAGCCCTGCAGACCGTGGCGCTCGCATATCTCGACCGCGACGGTGACGCGATCGACTTCTGGCGCATGGCAACCATCTCCACCGACACACTCGCTGCACGGGCCGCGTCCATTGTTGCCACCGCACAGCGCGGTTCGGTGATTGCCACCGAGGCCACTCCCGGCGGCGGCGCCCTTCCCACCGCAGTGATCCCATCGGTGGGTATCGGCATTGTCGGAGACGCCACGGCGGCCCTACGCAGCCACGATCCCGCCATCATTGCCAGGGTGGCCGACGGCGGCACCGTGCTCGACCTTCGAACCATCGACCCGATCCACGACGACCTCGTGGCCGCCGCACTCGGTTCGCTGCCGAGCGCCCACGCCTGACTATGCACGTCGTCGCCACCGCCGGACACGTCGATCATGGCAAGTCGACCCTCGTGAGAGCCCTCACGAGCATCGACCCCGACCGACTCGACGAAGAAAAGGCCCGAGGCCTCACCATCGACCTCGGTTTTGCTTGGACCACGCTGGAGTCCGGACGCGGCATCAGCTTCGTCGATGTTCCCGGCCACGTCCGGTTCATCAAGAACATGTTGGCTGGGGTCGGCGCCGTCGACGCGTGCTTGTTCGTCGTGTCGGCCCTCGAAGGTTGGAAACCCCAATCCGAGGAGCATCTGCGCATCTTGGAGATGCTGGGGATGCGCAATGGTGTGGTCGCGCTCACGATGGCGGGGCTGGTCGACGACGATCTGGCCGAGCTGGCTCGTCTCGATGTTGGCGAGCACCTCGAAGGCACCTTCTTGGAAGATGCGCCGATCATTGCCGTCGACAGCATCGATGGCACTGGCCTCGACGATCTGAGGGCCGCGCTCGACCACCTCACCGCCACTGTTCCGACGTCGGCCGATCTCAAACGGCCCCGGCTCTGGATCGACCGAGTGTTCGCGGCCAAGGGCGCCGGCACGATCGTCACCGGAACCTTGTCCGGCGGGATGATTCGGGTCGACGACGAGGTCCGGATCGAACCCGGCGGTCATACGGCCAGGATTCGCGGACTCCAATCGCAGGGCAAGGACCGAACCAAGGTCGGCCCGGGCAATCGGCTCGCCATCAATTTGTCTGGCGTCGACCGAGCCGAACTGAAACGAGGCGACGTTGTGGTGCGCTCGGGCCAGTGGTTTCGAACACGAAAGTTCGACGCTGAGCTCCAAGTGCTCGAACGGCTCGATCACGAGGTGTCCCGCCGTGGCGCTTTTGCCATGTACCTCGGCTCGGGGGAGTTTCCGGTGAAGCTTCGGGTGCTCGGAACCAACGCCCTGCTCCCCGGCGACCACGGCCGAGTACGCCTCCATCTCGACACCACCTTGCCCTTGCTCCCAGGCGACCGGTTCGTGCTGCGCGAGTTCGGCCGCCAAGAAACCATCGGCGGTGGCCAGATTCTCGACGTCGACCCCAAGCTGTCAGCAGCAACGGCGATGCCGGACCGTTCGGTCGACCGGGTGATCCGCGAACGGGGCTGGGTGGATGCCAACGAACTGCTCCTGCTCACGGGCGAACAACGAGAACCAGTGGTGGGCAACTGGGTCGTCGACCCAGACGTGCTCGCGGCGCATCTCGATGCCACCCATCGCCAGATCGCCGACGCCGGCGACAAGGGAGTCGACACTGCGATCCTGTCTCCCAAACAACGTGCCGTCTTGGCGATGTTTGACAACCTCATCATCGACGCGGGCCGGGTTCGGGTGCGAGGCACCGTCGACGTCTTCGCCGATCATCCCTACGTGGCGGCCGTCAACGCCAACCCGTTCAGCCCGCCCGACCCCGATGGTGTCGCCGTCGACGAACTGCGCGGGCTCGTGCAGCGGGGCCAATTGCTGCACATCGACGGGCGCTACTTCACGCCTCTGGCTCTTGATGCCGCAGCCCAACAGATCGCGCTGATGCTTGCCCGCCAGCCCGACGGGGTGACGGTGTCCGAGGTCCGCGAACACCTTGGCAACACCCGTAAGCACGCGCTACCGATTCTCGGCCACCTCGATGCCACCGGAGTGACCCGACGACGCGGCGACGTACGCGTTGGCGGACCCCGGCTCCCCCAGCTCGACTCGCCCTCGTAAGGGCACGTTGAGCTAACGAACCGCAATCAGGTGGCGACGTTCGCTTTCGCTTTGGCCGCCCCAAATGCCGTGTTGTTCTTTGATGTCAATGGCGTACGACAAGCATTCAGGACGAACTGCGCATTGCTGACAGATCGCTTTCGCGCGCTGTTCGCGTTCGAGCTTTTCGTCACGACGTTCGTGGCGAGGCGGTGGAAAGAACACCGCCGCCTGTGGACCACGACACTCTGCTTGTTGTTGCCATGTGATGTGCTGAGCCGCTACCAACTCGAGCCCCCTCTTATCCCCACGGGGGAATCTAGCGAGGCTGTGACCTGCGGCACAAGGGGTTTATTGGCCCAAACTGGAGCGGCGTGTGGTTGATCAGTCTGAGGAGTGTCGCATCTCGCGGTAGTCGATCGCCCCACCGGTCTCGGGTTCGACCTCAAGAATGGTGCCCTCGATTGCCGTCACCCGGGCTGGAGCGCCAGCGGTCAGCGGCGTGAGGCGGTTGGTGCGAGCACGCCACTGGGCGCCTCGGACCTCGACCGTTCCGTCGGGGTCGATATCTGAAATGGCCACACCCATCTCGCCGATCATCCACTCGCGGCCAATGGTCGTTGTCGAAAAGCGGCTGCGAACCAGCGACGGCATACCCGACAACACGAAGGCCAAGG
>CAYGMW010000201.1:0-6392 GCA_964350975.1 uncultured Acidimicrobiales bacterium
CACGAATGCACGGACGGCATTCGACGACCGCCAGCTCCTTGAGCTTGGTCTGTCCATCTTGCCTCCGGCGGCCTGAGCGGGCCCGGACGTTGCACCAGCGCTGTAGGTTGCCGCCATGGTCGATGACCTCTTCGGAGCTGCAGCACAAGCACAACTGACCCAGCGAGCGCCGTTGGCGGCGCGGCTTCGGCCGCGCCGCCTCGACGATGTTGTGGGCCCAGGCCACCTGCTGGGGCCGGGCAAGCCGCTGCGCCGCCTCATCGAAGCTGATCGGCTGACGTCGATCATCTTGTGGGGCCCTCCGGGGTGTGGCAAAACCACGCTGTCGAAGCTGATTGCGTTGCACACCGCCAAAGAGTTCGTGACCTTGTCGGCGGTGTCGGCCAGCGTGAAGGACGTGCGCGAGGTCATCGCCCGGGCGCGCCAGCGTCTCGGCGAGCGCGGCGCGGGCACGATCTTGTTCCTTGACGAGGTGCACCGATTTAACAAGAGCCAACAAGACGCCCTGTTGCCGTCGGTCGAAGAGGGGTTGTTGGTACTGATCGGTGCCACTACTGAAAACCCCTACTTCGAGGTCAACGCACCACTGCTGAGCCGGTCGAACCTGTTTCGGATGCGCAGCCTCGAAACCGCCGACGTGGTCGAGGTCTTGGCCAAGGGTCTGGTGCTCGAAGGCCTCAGCGGCGACGACGATGCCCTGATCCACCTGGCCGAGCGGGCCGACGGCGACGCCCGTCGCGCCCTCACCGCCCTCGAGGTCGCAGTTGTGTTGGCCCAGGCCGACGAGTCGCCCACCGTGCGGTTGTCACACGCCGAAGATGCGCTCGACTCTCGGGCCTTGCGATATGGCGCCGACGAGCACTACGACGTCGTGTCGGCGTTCATCAAGTCCATTCGCGGCAGCGACCCCGATGCGGGCTTGTACTGGTTGGCCCGCATGGTTGAAGCTGGCGAAGACGCCCGATTTATCGCCCGCCGACTCGTCATCTTGGCCAGCGAGGACATCGGCATGGCCGACCCGATGTCGATGGTGGTCGCCAACGCGGCCGCCGCCGCAGTTGAGTTCGTCGGGCTTCCCGAGGCTGGCCACAACCTGGCCCAGGCAGTTGTCCACCTGGCCACAGCGCCCAAAAGCAACCGGGTGGCCGCGGGCTGGTGGTCGGCCATGGCCGATGTCAAGGCTGGCAAGGGCCGTTCGGTGCCCGCCCACTTGCGCGACGGGCACTACCAAGGCGCTGTCAAGCTTGGTCACGGCGTGGGATACGCCTACCCCCATGACGACCCATCTGGTTGGGTCGATCAGCAGTACCGACCCGACGACGTTGCCGACGTCATCTACTACGACCCATCGGGCCACGGCTTCGAAGCCGAGGTGCGCGACCGGTTGCAGGCGCGGCGCCGGTAACGTGTCGCCGTCATGAGCGCTGCCGACCTCGCCGCCATCGTTGTCACGATTGTTGCTGTAGCTGCCGTGACGGCCTTGGTCATGGTGCTGTTCAGCCTGCAGCGCACCCTGGTCGAGTTGCGAGACGCCGCGCGAGCCCTCGTCGACGAGGCGGTGCCAACAGTCATCGACTTGCGCGACACCCTCGATCGCGCTGACGGCGACCTCGATCGGCTCGATTCGGTCCTCGGCACTGCTGAAACACTGTCGGGCACGGTCGAGTCGGCCAGCCGTATCGCAAACGCCACCGTCACCACACCGGCGATCAAAACCCGGGCCGCGCTGTCGGGCCTCAGAGGGGTAGCTCGCGGTCTCAAGCCCGGAGCCAGGTCGTGATGAAACGTCTCATCTGGATGGGTTTCGGCGCAGTGATGGGCGTGACCGGATGGTCCTACACCAACCGTCGGGTGAAGGCCGCCGTCGATCGCTATGCGCCGGCCGAGGTGCGCGATCGCATGGCTGAGCGGGCTCGGGGTGTCGCCAACGGCGTGAAGGGGGCTGTCGACGAAGGTCGTACGGCCATGGCCGCCAAGGAAGCCGAACTCCGCCGCCGTTCGGCACCTCGCAGATAGTCGACTTGTCGTCCGCGCCGGGGTCAGCGCGCTGCTGGTCAGCAAGCGGCGAAAACCCTCCGAGGCACCTCGTGTGGTCACGGTAGGCTCCGAAGTTATGAACAGTGTCGAGCTGCGCAAAGCGTTCACCGATTTTTGGGCCCAGCGAGGTCATCAGGTTCGCCCGTCGGCGAGCCTCATTCCTCACGAACCGACCTTGCTGTTCACCGTCGCGGGCATGGTGCCGTTCATGCCGTACTTCTTGGGCGAAGAGACTCCGCCCTCGAAGCGGATGACCACGATCCAAAAATGTGTCCGTGCCGGCGGCAAACACAATGACCTCGACGACATTGGCCGCACCAATCGCCATTTCACGTTCTTTGAAATGATGGGCAACTTCAGCTTTGGCGACTATTTCAAGCCCGAGGCCATCCCGTGGTCGTGGGAGTTTGTCACCGAGGTGTTGGGCCTCGACCCCGACCGCTTGTGGGTGACGGTCCATGTGTCAGACGACGAGGCCGAAGAGATCTGGAAAACCTCTGTGGGTATTCCGGCCGACCGGATCCAGCGTCTCGACAAGGACAACTGGTGGGCTGCGGGCGACACCGGACCGTGTGGCCCATGCAGCGAGATCTTCTTCGACCTTGGCCCCGAGCACGGCGCCGACGGCGGCCCAGCCCACGGTGGCGAGGATCGCTTCATCGAGATCTGGAACCTCGTGTTCATGCAGTTCGCCCGCGACGCTGCTGGCGAACTCAATCCCTTGCCGGCGACCGGTATCGACACCGGAGCTGGTCTTGAGCGCATCCTGACGATCCTTCAGGGTGTTGAGTCGGCATGGGACATTGACACCTTCCGCGACCTGTTGGCTGCAGCCCAGCGCATCACCGGCGTCACCTATGGCGCCGATCCTGAACAAGACGTTTCGTTGCGCATCTTTGCCGACCACGCCCGGGCCATGACCTTCTTGATTTCCGACGGGGTGTTCCCGTCGAACGAAGACCGTGGTTATGTGCTTCGCCGCATCATTCGACGCGCTGTGCGTCACGCGTGGGTACTCGGGGTCAAAGACATCGTCATGCCCCACCTGGTTGCCGCCGTGGTCGACACCATGGGACAGGCCTACCCCGACATTGTCGCCAACCAGGGTTTCATCACCGATGTGGTTCGTCGCGAAGAAGAGCGGTTCCGTCGCACCCTCGCCACCGGTACCGACATCTTGAACGAGGCCCTGAGCACGGTGGCTGACGGCGACGCGCTCGATGGCAGCGTGGCGTTCGCCCTGCATGACACCTATGGATTCCCGGTCGAATTGACCGAGGAGATCTTGCGCGAGCGTGGCGTTGAGCTCGACCGAGCCGGCTTCGACCGCGATATGGCTGAGCAGCAAAATCGGGCTCGTTCGGCCCGCTCGAACCATGTGGGCGCCGACACCGAGGTGTACCGCGAACTCATCGAGCAGTTCGGACCCACCGATTTCGATCGCACTACTGGCACTACCACGGGTCGAGTCCTGGCCGTGCTCGCTGTCACCGACGCGGCCGGCGAACCGGTGCTGGTCGACGGTTCGCCCCAGTTCGAGCTGTTTGTTGACCGCACCACCTTCTATGCCGAATCAGGCGGTCAAGTCGGCGACACCGGCACCATCACCACCGATTCCGGTGTTGCAACCGTCATCGACACCACGCCGGCGCTGGTTGGTCTCACGCGCCACATCGTCACGATCGACGGCACGATCTCGGTTGGCCAAATGGCCTCGCTCGAGGTCGACTGGGAGCGCCGAGCCGCGATTCGGCGCAACCACACCGGCACCCACATCCTGCATTGGGCCCTTCGCGAGGTGCTCGGCGACCATGTGAAACAAGCAGGTTCTCATGTGGACGACGCCCGCTTGCGGTTCGACTTCAGCCATTTTGAAGCCGTGACCGACGAGCAGCTGGCGGCCATTGAGGACATGGTCAATGTCGAGATCTTGAGCAACGACTCGTGCCGCAACTACGAAACCTCCATGGAGAACGCACAAGCAGCGGGCGCGATTGCGTTCTTCGGCGACAAGTACGGCGACACGGTTCGGGTCCTCGAAGCCGGACGCAACAGCATCGAGCTGTGTGGTGGAACCCATGTTGGTGCGCTCGGCGATATTGGGCACCTGAGGATTGTTTCTGAGTCGTCGATTGGTTCGAACCTGCGTCGTCTCGAGGCCATCACCGGCACCGCGACGGTCGCTCGTCTGCGCCACGATGAAGCCGTGTTGCGCGACCTGTCCGACATGTTGGCTTCGTCGCCCGACCAGCTCGCCGATGCTGTGCGTCGCAAGCTCGACGAGGTCAAGTCGCTGCAGAAGGAGCTCAAGGCCCTTCAGCAGCAAGCGGCGGCCAGCCGCGGCAGCGACCTGGTGGCTCGTGCCATCGACGGTGTCATTGTCGAACGCATCGACGGGCTCGATCGAGACACGATGCGAGACATGGCGGTTGCGGCCCGCGACTCGCAGGGCATCACCGCCGTGGTGTTGGCAGGGGCGGGCCAAGGTGGTGGTGTGGTGCTCGTTGCCGCAGTGGTGCCTGATGGCCCCATCTCGGCGGTGACCCTGCTCGACGACGCGGCCAAAACCGTCCAAGGCGGATTTGGCCGTAACGGCAACCCACCGGTCATCATCGCCGGCGGCAAGAATGTCGACGGCATCGATGCGGCCCTGAACCAGGTGCGCGCCGCGGCCAATATCTCTGCCCCCGTGTCCTGACCAATGCGCGCCGTTGGCATCGATCTTGGCTCCAAACGCATCGGTGTGTCGTTGTCGAACAGCGACGGCACGATGGCAACGCCGTATGAAACCGTGCAGCGAAGCGGCGACCGGCCCCGCGACCATCGGGTGCTCAAGGGCCTCGTCGACGAGGCTGAAGCCGAAATTGTGGTCGTCGGGTTGCCGTTGTCGCTCGACGGATCCGACGGGCCCCAGGCCAAGAACTACCGGTCAGAAGCGGCGGCGTTGGCCAAGGTGGTCGGGGTTCCCGTAGTCGTGCACGACGAACGATTCACGACTCGTACCGCCGATCAGGCCCTGATGGATGCCGATCTCGACAGCCGCAAACGGCGCCAAATCATCGACAAGGTTGCCGCGACGGTCATGTTGCAGGACTGGCTCGATGGTCGACGTCTCGCCGCGGAGCGGGCGTCGTCGCCCGATGAGGGGCAACAGTGACCCCACAGCAGCCGTGACGTGGGCGACAATGGTGCGGTGACTGCACCGACACCGTTGCAACCCCAGCGTCCGACGAAGGCGCCAACGGGTAAGCGCGAACGCCAGCATTGGGACTATGAGGACGTCTACGTCCGAGGCGACCGGGGAGGTTTCCTCGCAGTCGCCTTATTGCTCGCGGCCCTCGCCGCAGTGTTGTGGGGCATCTGGTCGGCGTACCAGTGGGGTGTGGCCCAGTTCGATCCCGTTGGTGAGCCGGGCGAGATTGTCCTCGTCACCCTCGAACGAGGCGACTCGTCGGCATCGATCTCAGATCAGTTGGCTGAGCTGGACATCATCCCGAGCTCAACGGCGTATCAGTGGTACGTCCGCCTGAAGGGCGGCGCAGCTTTCCAGGCCGGCGAGTTCGAGTTCCAGGAGAACTCCGCGGTGTGGGACGTCATTGACGTGCTCGAAGGCGGGCCGGCTCGCGTGGCCCAAGCGCCGACGTTCTCCGTCACGTTGCCTGAGGGTCTCACCGTGGCCCAGATTGCCGAGCGCATCGATGACGCCGAAGGAGTTGGGTTCGACGGTGCCGACTTCTTGCGTCAGCTTCGGCGAGGTAACTACACCTCGCAGTACGGGCCAGGCCCCGACCTATTGGCCGAATATGAGGCCTACGAGGGGTTGTTGTTCCCTGAGACCTACGCCCTGTTGTCGGGGTCGACTGCCGACGATCTGATTCGCCAGCTCATCTCGACCACTGACGCCGTTGGCGATCGTCTTGGACTGAATCGAGCTCAGGACCGCGTGGGTCTGACTCCCTATGAGGTCATGATCGTGGCCAGCTTGATCGAAGAAGAAGCCAAGGTCGATGAGGACCGGGCCAAGATCGCCCGGGTGATCTACAACCGCCTGGCCATCGGCGAGCCCCTCGGTATCGACGCCACGGTGGTGTATGCCACGGGCGATCGCGAACTCACGAGCGATGACCTCGCCAGCGAGTCGCCGTACAACACCCGTCGCTTCTCGGGGTTGCCGCCAACACCGATCGCAACGCCTGGCGAAAAGTCGATCGAGGCGGCTCTCAACCCCGAAGATGGCCCGTGGATCTACTACGTGCTCACCAGCGCGGACGGAACCCACTCCTTCAGCGAAAGCTACGAAGAGTTTGAGGCCAACAAGCAGATCTGTTTCGAGCTTGATCTTGGCTGCGACGCCC
>CAYGMW010000202.1:0-6348 GCA_964350975.1 uncultured Acidimicrobiales bacterium
GCCATCGAGATCATCGAATCGAACACGGGCGCCGTCAGCCGACTCGACGACGTCGCTGCCATGGTGGCCCTGTCGCCAAGTCGGCTGTCACGGGTCTTCGCCGCCGAGGTCGGCATCCCGTTTCGTCGCTACGTTTTGTGGAGCAGGCTCCGCAACGCAGCAGTTGCCGTTCGGCAAGGCGCCGACATGACCACAGCGGCTGCGGCGGCGGGTTTCAGCGACTCGGCCCACTTCAGCCGGGTGTTCAGGTCGACCTTCGGACTGACCCCATCCGAGGTCCTGCCCATCCTGCACATTGCTGATCTCAGCGCCTGATAATTCGCGGTACACGACGTCTTCGTTCAAGCCCCGAGGCGGCCTGGTGTCTCATGCTTCGAAACATGAACGAGCCCAGAACCCATCCGTCCAGCTCAGCCCGTCACGAACCCCTACTGGAGGCGTCCGCGATCGTTGATGTTGGCCACCCGAGCATCGTCGAACTCATCACCACTCGTGGCTGGCGAGACCTTCCCGAGTTCGAACGTATCGGAGCGATCTATTCGTTCGTCCGTGACGAGATCGAGTTCGGCTACAACATCGACGACGACCGCCCCGCGTCGGGCGTTCTGGCTGATGGCTATGGGCAGTGCAACACCAAGTCGACCCTGCTCATGGCCTTGTTGCGCGGATCGGGTATCCGTTGCCGTTTCCACGGTGCCGCGATCCACAAGAGTCTGCAGAAGGGCGTGGTGAATGGCCTGTTCTATTGGCTGGCGCCCGACGAGATCGTGCACTCGTGGGTCGAGGTCGAATATGACGGCCGGTGGGTGCGCCTCGAGGGAGTGATCATCGACGGCGTCTACTTGGACGGCCTTCGAGCGACGTTCCCTGACCAGCCGGGCGACTTTCTTGGCTATGGAGTAGGCACCACGACGCTCGCTGATCCGCCGATTGACTGGAACGGCGCCGACACCGAGATCCAGATGACCGGCGTCAGCGCCGACCACGGCGTGTTCGACACCCCCGACCAGTTCTACGCCGAGGCCGGAACCAACCTCCACGGCGTACGTGCCGTGCTCTACCGCACCATTGTTCGCCGCGTGATGAACCACAATGCCCGCAAGGTCCGAAGTCGGTCGGCGTTAAGCTCTGGCGGTGGACCAGCCGGCACGATCTGACGAGTCGAACGACCCGCTCGACATCTCATCGATGCCGAAGCTCGACGAGCGCGACTTCCAGCCGCTCGACAGCCGCTACCTGTTGGCCCGCCTGGCGCTCAGAGGGGCCGTCGCTGGACTTGTGGTCCTGGCGGGCGTGGCGGCGCTCATCGTCTTGCAACCGCTGGCGGCAGCAGTCGTCGTGCCAGTGCTCGCGATCCTCGGGATAGAGACACTGCTGATGATCGCAGCCGTGCGGCGAATGGGCTTCCTCATCCGTGAGCGCGACCTCTCGTTGAGAGGTGGGTTGCTCTCGATCACCGAACAGACGGTTCCGTTCAATCGGGTCCAGCACGTTCAGGTCGACCGGGGCCCCGTCGAGCGGGCGTTTGGGCTGGCGTCGCTGTCGGTTCATTCCGCCGGAGGTGTCCTGGGTCGGGTCCGCATCCCCGGCCTCGGTTCCGAGCTCGCCGAGCAGCTCAAGTCGGTCGTGGTCGAGCGAGCGGCGCTGGTCGACGAAGAGTGACCACACCTGTTGACCTGTCGAAGCCGCAGCGCCAGTCTCTGTGGGCTCCGGTGTTCATTGCGCTGCGAATGGTGCGCCGGATCGGTTACACCCAGATCGCGTTCGTCGCCGTCATCGCGTTCACCGGCAGTCGGGTTGCGTGGGCGCTGGTTGCGCTGGTGTTGGGCATCGCAGCAGTGGCCGCGACATCAGGGCTCGCCTGGCTTCGGTTCACGTTCCATGTCGACAACGGGTCGCTCGTGGTCAACAAGGGGGTGCTGTCGGTTGAGCGGTTGGTGATCCCATTCGACCGGGTCCAAAGCGTCAACATTAACCAGCAACTGCTGCACCGCCCCATCGGTTTGGTCGAAGCCCAGATCGACACCGCGGGTTCAGACGACGCCGAGTTGGTCATCAACGCAACCAGTCGAGCTGTTGCCGAACAGCTGCGCGACCTCATCAGTAATCGCCCGAGCCACAACCGCGACGGCATCGGCCCTGATGCAGCCGAAGGCGATGTCGCAGCACCCGAGAGCGTTCAGAGGCAGATCGCGTCGCGTTCGGTTGGCGACTTGATGGTGATTGGTTTGACCTCACATCCGGCCAGCTCGCTCGTCGTGCTGGCTCCCTTGTTTGCCATCGGCGAACCGGTCGCGAATCGGCTGAATCTGCCCGGCCTTTCCGACGTGGCCGGTTCCGGCCCGATGGGGTCCGTCGGTGCGTTCATTATCGCCGGGCTGCTGTTCGCCGTTGTTGCCCTCGTCGCGGTGAGGATCGTGAGCGTCATCGTCACCGACTACGGGCTTCGACTCAGCCTCGCCGACGATCGGCTGATACGCGAAGCGGGCCTGCTCGACCGGAAGAGCTCGACTGCTCGCGTCGCCAAGGTTCAGCTGTTCACGACAAGCCAGGGCCGACTGCAACGCCTCGTCAACGCATGGTCCGTGGCCTTGCCCACAGCCGGTGACAGCCATCTGCAGCTTGAAGGTGCGTCGGCCGATGAGATTCAGACGATGCGCGATCTGGTGCTCGAGCCCGATGTTCAGTGTCCTGCCCCGACCCGATCAATCTCGCTGCGGGCAACCGTGTATTGGGCGCGCGTCCCGATCCTCGTAGCGGTGCTCGTCGCGTCAATCGGCGCCGCAGTTGTGAACCCCTTCTTCGCGCTGGTGCTCGTGGTTGCACCAGTCTCGTGGCTGGCAGCACGCCGTTCGACTGCAGCATGGAAGTGGTCGGTGACCGACACCGGACTTCGCACCCAGCAGGGGTGGTGGGCTGTGTCGACGACCGAGATCGCCTTGCGCCGGGCCCAGACGGTGACGGTCCGCCAGAACCTGTACGAGCGTCGACATGGACTGGCGACGCTGAAGATCCGCACGACCGAAGGCAACGTCTCGATACCGATGCTCCCAGCCGGCGAAGCCCGAACCCTTCGCGACCACGCCCTGCGGGTCACCACCGCCGACCGTCGACCCTGGTTCTGACGCCAGCTGCTGACCCCACCTCCCGATCTGAATGCCGATCGTGGCGATATTGACGAAAATCGGCACTCAGATCGCGGTGACCGGGGCCGGATCAGCTTTGCTGCCGGGCCTGGAGGCCGACAGGTGGAGCCACACAACACGATGGCGCTGGATGGTCGGCGCTCAACTGAGGTAGGTGGACGATGTCAACGTCTCGTTGGATAGCAGCAGCATGCGGATCAGTCATGCTGTTGGGAGCTTGCGGCGGCGGCGACTCAGCCGAGCAAGCAGACCCGCAAGTCAGCACGACCCAGGCACCCTCAGCAACGGTGGCACCCGCGACGACGGAGCCCACGACGACGGTTGCACCGACGACCACTGTGGCGCCCACGACAACGGCTGCTCCGCTGCTCACGTGGGAGCGCGACGACCTCAACGTCGTCGGGCGAATCGTGCAAGACGGCGAAATTGCCCTGTCGGTCGTGCGCACTGAGACTGAGCTTGACCTTGTCGCCTTCGACCCCGCGACTGGCGACGAACAGTGGCGAGCCCCGTATTCGGTCGGCGGGCGATACGGGGGCATGGGCCTTGGCGGCTTCGATATCTCTGAAAATGTTGCGGCCCATATGGAGGGTTCGCTGGGCGACCCGGCGACCACGGCCATTGTTGGGCGCGACCTTGCGACCGGTGAAGAGTTGTGGCGAACCGACGCTCCCTACGCCTTCGGTGCCGAAGGTTGTGGCGAGGTGTTCTGCGCGGCCTTGGTGAACTTCAATCGCAACCGGTACGTCGTGCGAGGCATCGACCCAGCAACCGGCGACACGGTCTGGGAAGTCGACGGTGGTGACATCGACTACATCACCGACCCTGACCTCGTGATCGTGCTCGAACCGGGCGACGAGCCGGTGATCCATGCCATTGAACCCAGCACCGGCAACGTGTTGTGGACTGTCGACCCAGAGGAAGCTCTCGGGGCCAACATGACCAGCAATCTTGGTTGGAACTTCCACCGAGAAGGCGGTGCTGTGGTTGGTGTGTTGAACCGTCAGCCTGGCGACGAATCGACCCTTGGCGCAGTGTTCGGACTCGACGAAAAGACCGGCGAACTGTTGTGGAGTCACGAGGACACCCGTCTCACCCGCTGGCGACTCGACACTCAGGCCATCACCACATACTCCGATAGCGAGAGCGGGTTCAGCCACGACACCTTGGCGCTGTTCGATCCCATCACTGGAGAGCTCGATGAGTTCCTCGACCTACCCGAGGACGACGGCGTTGCGACCGGTGTGGTCTTCGCCAACGGTGTCGCATACGGAGCCGACGGGACCACCATCTACTGGCGCGACGGCGACGGCGAGAGCTGGACCGGCGTCGACGTTGTCAGCGGAGAGCCCGCCGACGTGCCCAGCGTGCTGTGGGTTTCAAGTGTTGAGCCCGAGGAGCTGGCCGAGTTGATGCCCGGCGCCGATCGCACGGTTTGGCTCCGGGGCGTTCGATATCAGGCGGTTGATTCCGTGACCGACGAGCCCGTTACCGTTGCTGCGGCCGATACACCGTTGTTTGTCGGCTCCGCTGGTGGCAACTGGATTGTCTGGACCGATGCCGCCGGCGCGCTTCGAGGTTTCGAGACCCGCTGAGACAAGATGGGTGACATGGTCCGGCCTCGATACCTGGCTACGCCGAACGGTGGGCGATCCGACCGAGCGGTGACGGCTACGTTGGCGGCGTGACGAAGACACCTCGACCGGTGGTCGACGCCGTGGTCCGATCGGTCACCGGTCGCACGGTCGAACACCTCGTGCGTTTGACCGCGGGCGGTCTCAACGAGACCTATCGAGTCGAGCTGGTTGGGGCGCTTCCGGTTGTGGTGCGAATCGCTCGTCGCGCCGAGCCCTGGTTCACGAACGAAGCTCTCGCTATTGGCCACGCGCATCGGGCCGGGGTGCCGGTCCCCGAGGTGTTGGGCGTCGAGCATGTCGATCACGATGGCGAGTTGCTGTCGTTCTCGGTGTTGCAGCTGCTCCCTGGCCGCCCACTCGACGAACTCGTTGGCGAACTCCTGCCGGCCGATGTCGATCGTCTCATCAGCGATGCCGGAGAACTGCTGGCGATCGTCCATTCGCTGGACAGCGGCCTCGGCGTGCGGCACGACATCGAGGCGCCGAACGATGCGGTGGCCGCTCGCGCCGCGTATGCGGCATTGCGTACTGTCGGCAGCGATGCAGCTTCGGCCGTCGAGCGAGGCGTGGAGTTTGTCCGCGATTGCGTCGCCGAGAGCGGGTCGGTCCCGCTGGCGTTGGCCCATGGGGACTTCCTCCCGAAGCATCTGCTGATCGAATCCGGTGCACTCGTCGGCGTGATCGATTGGGAGTTCGCTGGCCCTGCACCTCGGGCATACGACCTGGCTCACTGGGAGGTGTCGGCCAGCGGGGGTCTCCACGATCGCATCGATGCCTTGCTTCGGGGATACGAACGCTGGGCTGGTCTCGACTGGGCTGATCTCGGCTGGGTTGGTCCAAACAGTGCTGGAGGGGGCCTCGTTCCGGCCTTCGCCATCAGCATCGCCCTCGACGTACTTGGCTGGAAGAACCCGGCCTCGTCTGAACGGATCCGGCGCTGCGTCGACGTCGTTGTCCGCCACCTTTCGGCGAGTACGTTCACGGCGTGACGACGACCTCGCTCGGGCCGGGCTTCCGGGCATTGCTCGTCGGGTCGTTTGTGTCCAACACTGGCGATGGCATCCGCCTCGCGGCGCTCCCGTTGCTGGCGGCCAGCCTGACAACATCGCCACTACTGATCAGCGCGGTGACCGCGGCCCAGTACCTGCCGTGGATCACGTTCGCACCCGTCGGGGGAGCGCTGGTCGACCGCTGGGATCGGCGCCGGATCATCCTCGTCACCCAAGCCTGGCGGGGTGTCGTGATCGCGGTTCTCGCGGCGCTGGTGTGGACGACGAACGTCGAGATCTGGCATGTCTGTGTCGTGGCGTTCGTGATCACGGCCGGTGAGATCTTGGTCGACCCGTCGACGGTCGCCTTGGTGCCGACTCTCGTCGAGGACGACGACCTCGAACGGGCCAACGGGCAGGTGTCGAGCGTCGAGATCGTCACCAACGACTTCGCCGGAGGCCCCATTGGAGCAGCCCTGTTCGGCTTGGCGCCATGGTTGCCGTTCGTCATCGATGGCGCCAGCTACCTCGGATCGGTCCTGCCGTTCAGCAAGCTGCCTCGGACCGACAAGCCAG
>CAYGMW010000203.1:0-191 GCA_964350975.1 uncultured Acidimicrobiales bacterium
CCGACCGTTGGCGAGTCCAACACCTTGGCCAAGCGGTCGAGCTTTGCCGCCGACGTGGCCACAGTTGCCCGCCGTGCGGTTCGCTCGCTGTGGCGCGAACCCGAGTTCTTGGGCCCGGCGCTCATGATTCCCTTGTTCTTCTTCTTGGTGAACATCGGGTCATTGCAGGACTTCGCCGAACAGATTCCTGG
>CAYGMW010000203.1:201-6320 GCA_964350975.1 uncultured Acidimicrobiales bacterium
GATTCCTGGCATCGACTACAAGGCCTTCCAGCTTCCGGTAGCCATCGTGTTCGCGGTCACTGGTGTTTCACGGGCGGCCACGCTGGTCACCGACATCGAATCGGGCTACCTCGACCGCCTGCTTATCACGCCCGTGAGGCGTCCGGCCTTGCTGCTCGGCCTCATGGTGGCCGACATCGTGCTCGTCATCAGCCTGTCGCTGTTCGTGGCAGCGGTCGGCTTTGCGGTGGGCGTGAGTTTTGGCACCGGCATTCTTGGCTTCTTGTTGTTCCTCCTCATCTCGGCGATGTGGGGCTTGGCCTTCACCGGATTCCCCTACACGGTGGCGCTGCGCACCGGAAACCCGGCTGCGGTCAACTCGGCGTTCTTGATCTTCTTCCCGTTTGCGTTCTTGACCACCGCCTACTTGCCCCAAGAGGCGCTGACGGGCTGGTTGGCAACCGTTGCCGACTACAACCCGGTCACCTACCTGTTGGCCGGTCTTCGCAGCCTGATATCGGACGGCTGGCAATGGGGCGAGATCGCCAAGGCCTTCGCCGCTGTCGGCGGCCTTGGAGCCATCACGTTCACGATGGCCTTCCGAGCGCTGAGTGCTCGCACCCGTTCGACATGAAGCTGCTCGGGCCGGCCGGGTTCTAGGCTGGGGCCATGCGTAATGCCACCGAGCTTGCCCCGGGAACGTCAACCATCATCGAAGAGACGACTGAGCACCAACTCGACGAGCCAGGCGACCACGATCGATTCGCTCACTACGTACCCAAGGCTGCGATGACTGAGGCCATGGTCACAGGCAAACCTTGTACGGCATTGTGCGGGAAGAAGTGGGTGCCTTCTCGCTCACCAGAGAAGTACCCGGTATGCCCGGACTGTAAGAAAATCTACGACGCCCGCGCCAAGATGGGCCTGTAGCCGAACTACGAAGCCATCCCGGTTTCGGCCAACTTGGCGGCTCGGCGTTCGTTGCGGGCCTTGGTTCGCTCGCTGAACTTACGAAGCCGGTCAACGAAAGCCATCGTGTTGTTTCGGGCCTGCTCGGCTTCGGCGTTCAGGCCACCGATGTCTTCGAGTCCGTAGTGCTTGAGCACCAGCGGGGCGATGATGTTGTCGTAGTGGATGGCAAAGTCGTAGATGTCGGCTCGGGCGATCGCTGCCGCGTGAGCCTTGAAGTCGACAATCCCGGTGCCCGGCATCTCAAAGTCGGTCAGCTGCTTGTCGAGGGCAATGACAAAGCCGCTTGGGTCCATCTCGCGAGCGGCCATGGCCAGGTCGCGGTAGAAGATGTGATGGAAGTTCTCGTCCATCGCGACCCGCTTCATCAGCTTTTCGCCAACTGGGTCCGGCAGATGCTTGCCGGTGTTGCGGTGGGCAATCCGGGTGGCGAGCTCTTGAATCGACACATAGACGATGGATTCCATCGCGGTGTCAGGTCGCGGCACCTCGCCGAGCGTTACCTGGGCCATTCGAGCCCGCTCAAGGGCCACCGGGTCGACGGCGCGGGTGACGGTGAGATAGTCGCGAATCACGATGAGGTGGCGACCTTCTTCGGCGGTCCAGCGATGTGACCATTCGGCCCAGGGGCCAGAACCACCGAACATGGTCTTGATCGTGTGGAAGTAGTGGGGGAGGTTGTCCTCGGTCAGCATGTTGACGAACAACGACGACCGCACACCGTCAGGGATCTCGAACTCGCGTGGGTCCCACTCTTCGTCTTGTTCGAAGTCGCGGCCGCGGCTCCACGGAACATATTCGTGGGGGAACCACTCCTTGACTGACTCGACGTGACGGTCGATCAGTTGGGCGACTGTAGGTTCGAGCTCGTTGATCAGTGCGACGTCATCCACGGCTGATCAGACTAGTGGGAGGCCCCAGTGGTTACCGATGCAGGCCACATCGATGGCAATTCTCACCCTGAGACCCAGCAGATTGACAGGCCAAACCCTACGATCGAGCCATGCTCTCGATTGACGACCTCCCCGGTTCCAGCGTCGTTCGCGACCGAATCGGCGGCACGATTCGGTCGTTGTTGAGCGGGGGGCCGGGAAGCCGACCGGCTGAGCCTGACCTGTCTCTCGTGAGCGAACCGGCTGGCGATCCTGGTCTGTTCGGACCCGATTCGGTGGCATGGCTCGTCGCCCAGGACGCCGCGATGATCATCGGCGGTGTGAGATCACTGCTGCTGCAAACAATGCATCCACTTGCGATGGCCGGCGTGGCCGAACACTCGGACTACCGCAACGATCCGTGGGGTCGTCTGCAGCGCACGGCCGGATATGTGGGCATCACCACCTATGGGTCGACCGAGGCCGCCCACCGCACGATCGCCATGGTCAAGGCGGTCCACAAGCGGGTGAGGGGCACAGCACCCGACGGTCGACGCTATTCAGCCCAAGATCCCGAACTGCTCACATGGGTCCACACCACTGAGGTCGACAGCTTCCTGACTGCGGTACGCGAGTACGGCACCACCGACCTGACCGCTGAACAGTGTGATCAGTACGTCGCCGAGATGGCCGAGCTCGGGCGCCTTATGGGCGGAACCAATGTGCCGGAATCAGTGGCCGAGATCGAGGCGTACTACCGCCGCGTACGGCCCGAACTTGCGGGCACCAAGCAGGCCCGGGCCGCGGTGCGGTTCTTGATGTGGCCGCCGGTTCCGCTCACGGTTCGCCCCGCCTATGGGCTCATTGCGTCGGCTGCGGTGGCGACACTGCCTCGTTTCGTTCGTGAAGAGCTGTGGTTGCCTCACACGCCGACGCTGGACAAACGCATCACGAAGCCAGCGGGCAAGCTGATCGCCGATGTGCTCGGCTGGTCGCTTGGAGAATCTCCAGTCGCGGCTGCCGCTCACGCGCGAGTGGCGGCCGCCGACCTCTAGATTGACCGAACCTGACTGACGTGCGGCGCTGCCGCGGCTGCGAGGAGCTTCCGATGTCAACATCGCCAACGATTGAACTCTTCTGGCGCCCGGGGTGCGGGTTCTGCATGGGGCTCGAGCGCAGCTTGGCCAAATACGACGGCCTGCCGATCCAACGGCACAATATTTGGGAAGAACCACAGGCCGCGGCGTTCGTGCGCCAACACGCGAACGGCAATGAGGTAGTCCCGACGGTCAAGGTGGGCGACACCGTCATGGTGAATCCCAGCGCCGATGAGGTGCTGGCTGCGATGGCAATCGAGATGCCCGACCAGTTGCCTGCCGGCTGGACGCCGAAAGAACCCGGCAAGCTCGGCAAGACCATCGGCCGCATGTTCGGTAATTAGTACTGTTACGACGGCGCCGACGAAACACTTGGGTACTGTCGAAGGCGTGACCGAGTCGTTCCCACGCCAACACGCCCGTACTCGCCGGTTTTCTTTGGGGGCGCCGCGGGACCTGAGGTTCGTCGACGGCGGCCGCCAGTTGCTGTTCTTGCGGTCCAAGGCCGGCGACGACCCGGTCACCTGTTTGTGGCTGCTCGACTGTGCCACTGGCGAAACTCGAATCATCGTCGACCCTGCCGAACTGGGTGCTGACGACGCCGATGTTCCTGCCGCCGAACGGGCCAGGAGAGAACGAGCCCGTGAGCAAGCAAGTGGCATCGTCAGCTACGCGGTCGGCGGTCCAAGAAACCAGCTGGTCGTGTTCGTTCTTGGCGGAGTTGCCTATCAGATCGATGTTGGCGCCGGTGCTGGCTCAGCGCCCCAGCCGCTCCCGGCGACAGGTGCCGTTTTCGACGCCCGTCCCGACCCAGCTGGTCTGGGGATGGTCGCCTATGTGGACGGTTCGACGCTGAGGATGCTGTCGGGCCTCGACGGATCTGATGAGGGCCCGAGCGACCGCGGCCTGCTTGCCGCGGCCAGCCCGTCCGTGTCGTGGGGCAGCGCGGAGTTTGTTGCCGGCGAAGAGATGGGCCGTACCCGCGGCTACTGGTGGTCTCCAGATAGCAGCGCACTGGTGGTCGAACGCGTTGACGTGAGCGCAGTGAACGAATGGAACCTGGCCGATCCCACGCACCCAGAGCGGCCGATAACGGTCATGCGGTACCCCGCGGCAGGCACGCCAAATGCGTCGGTCGGGCTCTTTGTGGTGCCAACGGGTGCGGTTGAACGCGACGACATAGCCCGAGGGCGAGTCACGATCGACATCGATTGGGACACCTGGGAGTACCTCGCCGACGTGGCTTGGGACGACGACGGACTCCGGTTGACGGTGCAAACACGCGATCAGCGCCGCATGGCCGTGCTTGATGCCGACCCACTCACCGGGGCCACCACCGTTCGTCGCGAGATGGTCGACGACATCTGGGTCGAGATTGTTCCCGGCGCCCACGTCGTGCACGACTCCAAGCTCGTCACGGTCGAAGAACGCGATGGCAATCGCCAGATGTGCCTCGATGGGGAGCCGGTGAGTGGTCCCGACCTGTGGGTGAGGTCGGTGACTGGTTCGCTGCTTGGCGGAGTGGTCTTCACCGCCTCGCCGGTGCCGAGCGAGGTGCACGTGTATCGCTGGACTCCAGCGGGTGTCGAACAATTGACGTCCGAGCCCGGCGTGCACAGTGCCGTCGTTGGTGGTGCTGGGCTCGCGATCACGAGCGCCACCCTCGCATCGACGGTTCGCTCAGTTGAGGTTCGCTCCGGGGCCGCGGTGTGGTCGATCGACGATCTGAGCGAGCAGCCTGTCGTCATCCCGAGCGTCGAGTTGCACCGTGTGGGCGAGCGTTCGCTGAGCACCGCGGTGTTGTTCCCACGTGACATGGATGGCGCCGGCCTGCAGTACCCGCTACCCGTGCTGCTTGATCCCTATGGCGGACCCCATGCCCAGCGGGTGGTCTGTTCGGCCCATGCCTACACGACGTCGCAATGGTTTGCCGACCAGGGTTATGTGGTTGTCATCACCGACGGCCGGGGCACTCCCGGTCGGGGTGGCGACTGGGAACGGCAGGTCTACGGCGACCTCGCAGCCCCGGTGCTTGCCGACCAGGTCGACGCGCTACACGCGGTTGCCGAGTTGTATCCAGGACGGCTCGATCTCGGGCGCGTCGGGATTCGCGGGTGGTCGTTTGGCGGCTACCTGGCCGCGCTCGCGGTGCTGCGGCGACCCGACGTTTTCCACGCTGCTGTCGCTGGTGCCCCGGTCACCGATTGGGCGCTGTACGACACCCACTACACCGAGCGCTACCTCGGGCACCCCGAGACAGACCCGCAGCACTACGCCCAGACCTCCCTGCTGAATGACGCAGCCAACCTGGAACGGCCATTGCTGCTGATCCATGGTTTGGCTGATGACAATGTGGTGTCGGCTCACACCCTTCAGCTCAGCCGGGCCCTCCTCGAGGCGGGCCGACCGCACACGGTGTTGCCGTTGTCGGGAGTGTCGCACATGACCCCGCAGGAAGTCGTGGCCGAGAACCTGTTGCAGCTGCAGGTCGAATTCTTGAGGTCGAATCTCACCCGACCGTGATGTCGACGATGGTGGCGGCTCCCACATGCACCGACGCCGGATCTGGGGTCGAGGGGTGCACCGTCACCATGTCGTGGCCCACCGCGATCAGCTGACCCGATGCGGTGTGGCCGCCGCTGGTTGTGATCACGACGTTGGGGCGGTCATCGAGATGGTTGGCGAGGACTTCGAGCATAGTCACGTCGGCGACGTGTTCGTCATCGGGGCCGGCCTGGAGGCGTCGGGTTCCGCTCGAACGCACCACATTGATCGCATCTCGGGCCACCAGGGTGAGCCGCGGATCGGAGCGTCGAGCAAGCTGATTGCCTTGGCCAGCGGTGATCACCACCACGTCGAGCCCGACGAGCTGCACCGTTCCGCTGTGGCGGCGGCCCGTAGCAAGCTCGAACACTGCTGCTGACTGGCTTGCAGCCAGGTCGGCGAGCAGTGACGCCAGCGTTGCTTGCTCGTTGAGTTGCTGTTCGAGCGACCGAGATCGACGACGATCTTGAGCGGCTCCGGTGCGCTTGAGATCGTCGAGCCACAGGTGGGCTGAGCTGCTGTCGAGCTTGTCGTGACCGCTGCCGCTGTTCGGCTGAGATGTCATCACCGAGAAAGTACTCACGCGCTCAGGCCGCGCCGGGGATAGCCTCTCGGTCAGCAAGCCGCTCTGCCACCCGTCAGCGGCAATATGGAGATC
>CAYGMW010000204.1:0-3782 GCA_964350975.1 uncultured Acidimicrobiales bacterium
GCCCTCGTCGGCGTCGAGCGCCAGGTAGGCCGAAAGTTCAGCCGGTGGCTCGACGTGCACCTGATGCAGCGCCTCGCAAGCGAACCCACTCGACGTTGACTCCCTCGGGGCTCAGTCGCGGAAGTTCTCAAACTGCAGCGGAATGTCAAAATCTCCACCCTTGAGAGCGGTCATCACCGCCTGGAGATCGTCGCGTTTTTTGGAAATCACACGAACCTGTTCGCCCTGCGTCTGTGACTGGACCCCTTTGAGGGCCAGACCCTTGATGAACTTGTTGAGTTCCTTGGCCTTGTCCGACGAGATGCCGGCGGTGAGGCCGACCTTCAGGCGTACAGTGCCGCCTGCCGCGGCCTCGACCTCGCCATAGTCGAGCGCCTTGAGGCTCACCTGACGGCGGACCATCTTTTCTTCGAGCACAACCTTGATGGCGTTGAGCCGATCCTCAGACACAGACGCCAGGGTGATCTCGTTGTCGCCCAACTCGATCGAGGAGCCAGTGCCCTTGAAGTCGAAACGGTTGGCGAGCTCTCGGGCCGCCTGATCCACTGCGTTACGCACTTCTTGAGTGTCAATTTCCGAAACCACGTCGAACGATGCCATAAGCGTCGACGCTAGCGCGTACGGGCTTGGGACCGAAGCGACGCACAACGCGCAGCGGCCCCCCGCCGAAGCGAGGGGCCACTGCTGTTTGGTGGGCCGGGAAGGATTCGAACCTTCGAAGGTATAAACCGACGGGTTTACAGCCCGTTCCCTTTGGCCACTCGGGCACCGACCCAAACCGAGGTGTGACGATAGCGCAGCCCCACCCGTACTGAAACCGCAAATGTGCGGTAGATCAGAACTATTGCCAGCTGCCGTCGCGCAAACGGCGGATCCGCTCGTCCATAGCGGGGTGAGTTGAGAACAACGAACGCAGGCCGCCGGAGCCGGCAAGCGGGTTGGCGATGTACATCTGAGCCTGTGATGGATCAGCAATACCACGGATCGAGCGGGTACCTCGATCGAGCTTTTCGAGGGCCCGAGCGAGCGGCTCGCCGTCGCCGATCGTGCGAGCCGCGGTGCGGTCAGCTTGGAACTCTCGGCTCCGTGAGATCGCCATCTGCAAGACCATGGCCGCGATAGGAGCGACCAAAATCAGGGCCAGTTCGGCAATGGGGTTGCGGTCTCGGTCGCGGTTGCCGCCGCCGAAGATCGCTGCGAACTGGGCCATACGGGCCGCGAAGGTGATCGCGGTCGCAATGGCGGCTGCGACCGAACCAATCAAGATGTCGCGGTTCTTGATGTGGGCCATCTCGTGGGCCAACACACCGCGGATCTCGTACCAGTCGAGGTGCTGAACGAGCCCTTGGGTCACACACACCGCAGCGTTGGCCGGATTGCGGCCCGTGGCGAACGCGTTGGGCTGTGGGTCAGGACTGACATACAGCCGCGGCATGGGCATGTTGGTCCGTGCCGACAGCTCCTGCATGATCGTCCAGTATTCAGGCAGTTGGCCCGGCTGGAGCTCGACGGCCTTGGCCGACTTGATGGCCAGCTTGTCGCTGAACCAATACGAGCCGCCAACCATCACCATCGACATCAGCAAGCCGATGACCAAACCACCAGAGCCAAACGCGCTCGAGATGGCCAAGATCAGCCCGCTCATCGCGGCAAGCAGCACCGTGGTCTTCATCGTGTTCTTCATGTTGTTCTGGCTACCAAAGCCAGCTCCTTGTTGCTCTCAACGTCGGCCACGCCAATGCTGTTCCAAGTCTCTTCCAGCAGTATGACGAAGATGGGTCGTCGCAACTCCCGCGCGTTCATAGGCCTCGACGTTTCGGATGTCGTCGTCGATGGCCCAGATCGGCGGCAACCCGTGCTCTCGGAGGCGCTCCACCTCATCGACCTTGAACCGCGAGGCCGGGCCGTATTCGTGGTGAGGACGCATGATCAACAGATCCCAGCGCACGTGATGGCGTCGCAGCCAGTCGAGTGTTTCCTCAGCCACCCAAGCGGGTCGCGAGGTAAGCAGCACGACACACACGTCGACGTCGAGCAGGGCGACCATCACAGCGGTGGACGCGATCAGTTCGTCGCCGCCGCAGCGATGGAAGAACTCATCCCAGGCGCCGTAGTCGAGCAAACCGACCCGATGGGCGACGTCAGCAAGCACACCGTCGATATCGATGCACACACTGTTGGTGTCGGCCATCTGGTCGCCGTTCCACCACCAATGACGGGGCGTGTTCGTCGACAGCTCAGTCCTCCGGCGGTGCATCAGCAGCACGCGCTCTGATCTCGTCGAACACGTTCGCGTCCGCAAGCGTTGTGGTGTCACCCAATGTCCGGCCCTCAGCGACGTCGCGCAGCAAACGTCGCATGATCTTGCCTGAGCGGGTCTTGGGCAGATCTGGGACGAGCACCACGGCCTTGGGCCGGGCAATCGCGCCCAGCTTGACGGCAACATGTTGGCGAACCTCTTCGCGCAAGGCGTCACTGGCTTGGTGACTGCCACGCAAGATGACGTAACCAACAATGGCCTGGCCGGTGGTCGGATCGTTGGCCCCAACCACGGCCGCCTCAGCGACTGCAGGATGGTCGACAAGGGCCGACTCGACCTCGGTCGTCGAAATGCGATGGCCTGAAATGTTCATCACGTCGTCAACACGGCCCAGGAGCCAGAAGTAGCCGTCGTCGTCGATTTTCACGCCATCGCCAGCGAAATATCGCCCCGGGTACTCGCTCCAATAGGTAGCCATGTAACGCTCTGGGTCGCGCCAGATGCCTCGCAGCATGGAGGGCCACGGCTCACTGATCGTGAGGTATCCCCCGCCGCGTTCGATCTTGTTTCCGTGATCGTCCACCACCTCAACAACGACCCCTGGAATGGCGTGGCACGCCGAACCCGGCTTCGTCGTTGTAACCCCCGGCAGCGGGGTAATCATGTTGGCGCCCGTCTCGGTCTGCCACCAGGTGTCGACAATCGGACAATGCTCGCCACCAACATGTTGGTGGTACCACATCCACGCTTCGGGGTTGATGGGTTCGCCCACCGTGCCGAGGACCCGCAAGCTCGTCAGATCGTGGCGCTCAAGTTCGGCCTCGCCCCACTTCATGAACGTCCGGATCGCCGTTGGCGCCGTGTACAGCTGTGTGACCCCGTAGCGCTCGATGATGTCCCACAAGCGATCCTTGGGCCATGTCGAGCGATCGCCGTCTCGAAATTCGGGTCGGGGGGTGTCGGGTGTTCCCTCATACATCACCGAGGTGGCCCCGTTGGTGAGCGGGCCATAGACGATGTAGCTGTGCCCGGTAACCCATCCAATGTCGGCCGCACACCAATAGATGTCAGTGTCGGGGCGCAGATCGAAGACGTACTTGTGGGTGAACGCAACCTGGGTCAGGTACCCCCCAGTGGTGTGCATAATGCCCTTTGGCTTGGCTGTTGTGCCCGAGGTGTAGAGCAAATACAGCAGGTCCTCGCTCGCCATGACCTCGGGTGGGCAATCGGGCGACGCTGTGGCCATGAGCTCGTGATACCAGTGGTCGATCCCGTTGGACCACTCGACTTGTTGGCCCGTTCGCTGCACCACAACAACATGTTCGACCGATGAGGTTGCCGCGACGGAGGCATCAACGGTTGGCTTGAGCGCAAAGGGATCGCCGCGGCGATACCCGCCGTCGGCGGTGATGACCACCTTTGCCTCAGCGTCGTCGATGCGGTCTGACAATGAGTCAGCCGAGAAGCCACCGAACACAATCGAGTGGGCCGCCCCAATACGGGCGCACGCCAGCATGGCCAC
>CAYGMW010000204.1:3882-6210 GCA_964350975.1 uncultured Acidimicrobiales bacterium
CACCGAACACAATCGAGTGGGCCGCCCCAATACGGGCGCACGCCAGCATGGCCACTGGCAGCTCGGGAATCATGGGCATGTAGATGCAGACACGATCGCCCTTGGTCACCCCGAGGCTCTTCAACGCGTTGGCGAAGGTGGCGACCTCGGTGAGCAGGTCGGCGTAGGTGATCGTGCGGGTATCGCCTGGTTCGCCTTCCCAATGGAACGCAACCTTGTCGCCGCGGCCGGCTTCGACGTGGCGATCCAAGCAGTTGTACGACACATTGAGCGTGCCTTCGACGAACCACTTGGCGTAGGGCAACTGCCAATCGAGAACCGTGTCAAAGTCGCTGTACCACGACACCAACTCTCGAGCCTGGCGAGCCCAGAACCCCAATCGATCGGCCGAGGCCTCCTCGTACAACGACTGGTCGGCGGTCAGCGCGGCAGCTTGAAACGCGGCGGACGGCGGAAAGGTCCGGTCCTCGATCTGGTAGTCCTCAATCGTCGGCTCTGACACAGCTGTCTCCCCCTCGGCGTACCGAACTGAGATGGTAACCGCGCCAATGCCACCAGCGAACTTGGCTACTTGACAGCCAACGCCGCGCCGACGATGCCCGCGTCGTTGCGCAGCTCGGCGGCGACGACCGGAGTGGTGGTCCGTAAACGAGGAAAGAACCGATCGTGCTTCCGGGAGACTCCGCCACCAATGATGATCAGATCGGGCCAGATCAGGCGTTCGACAGTGCGCAGGTACCGGTTGACGCGGTCGCCCCATTCTTCCCAACTGAGATCGTGTTCCTTGCGCCAGCGTGATGCGGCCCGGGTTTCGGCATCGACACCGTCGATTTCGATATGCCCCAGCTCCATGTTGGGAACCAACACACCATCGACGAACAGTGCGGTACCGATGCCCGTGCCGAGCGTGGCGATGAAGACCGTGCCCGTCTGACCCTTGCCCGCACCGAATCGCATCTCGGCGACCCCCGCAGCGTCGGCATCATTGGTCACCGTGACGGGGCGACCACATGCCTCGCTGAAAATGCCGGCTGCGTCGGTGGAGATCCACGACTTGTCGACGTTGGCCGCCGAGTGCACAACCCCGTGCTGAACCACGGCCGGGAACGTGCAGCCGATCGGGCCCCACCAGTCGAATCGGTCAACAATCTCGGTCACGACCTCAGCAACAGCTTGCGGGGTCGCTGGAACGGGGGTGTCAATTCGGATGCGTTCGGTGACGAGCGCGCCCGCAGCAAGGTCGACCGGTGCCCCCTTCACTCCGGAGCCGCCAATGTCGATCCCGAAACCATGGCCGTCCTGCTGAGGCGAGATGGTTGTCAAGGGTGTGGTCATGGGGACGTCCGTGTGGTGATCAGGGTTCCGTAGCGGCCTGCTGTTCGCAAACGGAGAGGTTATGGGCTCGTCGTCGGCGCCGCGGGGTACATAACGTGGTGCCAATGACGAACAGCATCATGTGGTTCCGGCGAGACCTCCGGCTGCTCGACAATCCGGCGTGGTCCGCAGCGACAACTGGATTCGAGTCGACCACGCCGATGTTCGTGCTCGACGAGCGACTGCTCGCCACTGCGGGCCAGCCTCGGCTGGACGTTCTGTTCGGTGCGCTGGCTGGCCTCGACGAACAACTCCGGCACCTCGGTGGACGGCTCCGACTCGAACGTGGCGATCCAGCCACCGTCATCGCAGCGGTCGCCAACGAGCTCGGTGCGGCCGCGGTGTATGCCAACGCGGACACCTCGCCCTACTCAGCAGCGCGCGACCGCACCGTGGCTGAAGGTTTGGCCGTGCCATTGCGGACAAGCTGGGGCACAGTCCTGCATCGACCAGGGACGGTGTTGACCCAGGCTGGCACCCTGTCGAAGGTCTTCACCCCGTTCTACAAGGCGTGGTCCAAGGTCCCGGTCGTCCCAGTTCCTCCGCCCGGATCCGCGGCGATTGACCCTGCATTGACCGCAGCTGTGTTGACCAGCACCGGCGAATCGGTCGAAGCCCTCGGGGGCGACCCGATCTATGGCGAGGCCGGTGCACTCGCTCGCCTCGAAGCGTTCAACGAACGCGTGGACGACTATGTCGACGACCGAAACACCCCCAGCGTGAACGGGACTTCTCAGCTCGGTGCTGACCTTCGATTCGGCACCCTGAGCCCACACACCGTTGTCCGCGAGATTGGTGATGCAACGCCGGGCCGCGCCGGGTTTGTCCGCCAACTTGCCTGGCGCGACTGGTACGCCCATCTGCTGGCAGAGCACCCCGATTTCGCCCGCCGCTCCCGCAACCCCGAATACGCCCACATTGCGTGGGACAACAAGGTGGGGGCCTTCGACGCAT
>CAYGMW010000205.1:0-6170 GCA_964350975.1 uncultured Acidimicrobiales bacterium
GATTCTGTTTCGGAGCGCTGTGGGCTAGCATCCGGCAACGTGCCCGCCACCCTCGGATCCATCGTGTTGGACCTTCCCGATCACCGGCAGGGCAAGGTCCGCCATTCGTGGAAACTGAGCGGCCAACGGCGCCTGCTCGTCACCACGGATCGCATCAGCGCCTTCGACGTCATCTTGGGCACGGTGCCCCACAAGGGCCAGGTGCTCAACCAGCTCGCGGCCTGGTGGTTTGCCCACACCTCCGACATCGTGGCCAACCACGCCATCGAGGTTGTCGACCCCAACGCCCTGGTGGCCATCGACGCGACCCCGCTGCCCGTCGAGGTGGTGGTGCGCAGCCGACTGACCGGATCGACATCGACCTCGCTGCTGCCCAGGTATGCGGCCGGCGAGCGCGAGATGTACGGCATGGTGCTGCCTGACGGGCTCGCACCCCACGGGCCGCTGCCCGAACCCATCATCACCCCGACCACCAAGCCCACCGACGGGGGACACGACGAGCCCATCTCGCTGCAAGGTGTGGTCGACACCGGACTCGTCGAAGCCGAACTATGGGCTGAGATTCAACGAGTCGCGCTGGCCCTGTTCGCCCGAGGCACCGAGATTGCGGCCGCGGCCGGTTTCGTCCTGGCCGACACCAAATACGAATTCGGGCTCGGACCCGACGGCCAGCTGTTGTTGATCGACGAGATGCACACCCCTGACTCGTCACGGTTCTGGTCGGTCGACACCCTCGACCAACGCCTCGCCGCGGGCGACACCCCCGAAAGCTTCGACAAAGAACCCGTCAGGCTCGCCCTCAAGGCCCTCGGCTACGGTGGCGACGGCCCGCCTCCACCGCTTCCCGACGACGTGGTCCAAGCCGCCAGCGACCGATATGTCGCCCTGTACGAACGCATCACCGGCCACACATTTGTTCCCGGCGCCCAGCCGGCCGACGCCCGCATCGCGGCAGCAGTGGAGGGTCTGAAATGACCGCCATACCCCAAAACACCGACCTCGACCGGCCCAAAGAAGAATGCGGGGTCATCGGCATCTCGACGTCGAAGTCCGACGCAGCACGCATCGCGTTCTTCGGGCTGTATGCGCTGCAGCACCGCGGCCAAGAAGCTGCCGGTATTGCCGTGGCTGATGGCCGAGCGGTTCGGGTTCACAAGGGCCAAGGCCTGGTGTCGCAAGTGTTCGAAGCCGGCACCCTCGACCCGCTGGTCGGCGACCTCGCCATTGGCCACACCCGGTATTCGACCACCGGCTCCAACAGCGAACGCAATGTGCAGCCCTATGTGGTCGAAACCATGCACGGCCCGCTCGGTGTAGCCCACAACGGCAACCTGGTGAACGCCGACCAGCTGCGCGTCGACCTGCTCAACCGCGGCGCCGGCCTCCAAAGCTCGTCGGACTCTGAGGTGCTGGCGCTCATGTTGGCCGCCGCCGAAGGCACCAGCTGGGAAGAACGCCTCGCCCAGGTGATGCCGAAGTGGCAGGGCGCGTTCAGCCTCGTCATCATCTGTGGCACCAAGGTCATCGCATGTCGCGATCCGTGGGGGTTCCGGCCCCTGTCGATGGGTCGACTTCCGTCCGGCGGTCATGTCGTGGCCTCCGAAACCGGGGCCCTGCGCACCCTTGGCTGCGAACAGATCCGCGAGATCAAGCCCGGCGAAATCGTGGTCCTGCAAGGTCAGGTGGCCCGCAGCTTCGAAGGAGTCCGCCCCGCCGACCGCCAGGCCCGCTGCACCTTTGAGCAGATCTACTTCAGCCGCCCCGACGCCGAGTGGGACTCCATGAGCGTCCACCAAGTCCGCCAACGCCTCGGAGCCGAACTCGCCCGCGAACACCCCGTCGACGCCGACATGGTGATGCCCGTCCCCGACAGCTCCATGCCCGCCGCAATTGGCTACGCCGCAGTCAGCGGCATCACCTACAACGAAGGCTTCGTCAAGAACCGCTACATCGGCCGTACCTTCATTGAACCCACCGACGAACTGCGCCGCCAAGGTGTGGCCCTCAAGTTCAACACCTTGCGAGAGAACATCTTCGGCAAACGGGTCGTGATGATCGACGACTCCATCGTGCGTGGCACCACGAGCGGGCCGTTGGTGCGCATGGTGCGCGAAGCCGGCGCCACCGAGGTCCACGTCCGAGTCACCTGCCCGCCTATTGCCCACCCGTGCTTCTTCGGGGTCGATATGGGCAGCTATGACGAGCTGATTGCCGCCCAGCTGAGCGTCGACGAGATTGCGCATCACATCGGCGCTGACAGCCTTGGCTATCTGAGCCAGGACCGCATGATGCAGGCCCTCGGCCGCCACGACGGCTACTGCAACGCCTGCTTCTCCGGCGACTATCCCATCCCCGTGCAGCTGTCGTTGATGACCGAAAAGCAACGATTCGACGGCGTTCTCGGATGAGGGTGTTGCTCATCGGCGGAGGTGGCCGCGAGCACGCGATGGCCGACGCGTTGCTGCGCTCACCCAAGCTGACGTCGCTGGCGGTTGCCCCCGGCAACGCGGGCACCACCACCTACAACGTCGACGTCGACGTTGCCGACCACAACGCAGTCGCCGCGTGGTCGCTGGCCAACGACATCGACCTCGTCGTTGTTGGTCCTGAAGCACCCCTCGTTGCTGGTCTGGCCGACGACCTTCGAACGGCGGGTCTGAACGTGTTCGGCCCGTCCAAAGCTGCGGCTCAGCTTGAGGGTTCGAAAGCCTTCACCAGAGAGTTCGCGGCCCGCCACGGCATCGCTGGGCCCCGCAGCCGGGCTTTTTCTGACAGCGCCGAAGCCATTGCCTGGCTCGACGAGCTCGGCGGCATCGCGGTGGTCAAAGCCGACGGCATCGCCGCGGGCAAGGGCGTGGTCGTGCCCACCAATCGGGCCGAAACCGAAGCCGCCATCCGCGACATGCTCGACGACGGAGCCATGGGAGCCGCTGGCGCCCGTGTGGTACTCGAAGAACTCATGGTCGGTGAAGAACTCAGCCTGTTCGGCATCGCCGACGGGTCGACCGTCGTCACCTTGGCCACGGCCCAAGACCACAAACGTGTGGGCGACGGCGACACTGGCCCCAACACGGGCGGAATGGGCTCGTTCGCCCCGGTGCCGAGCGTCGACGCGGCCATGCAAGCCGAGTTGGCGGCGATGTTCCTCGAACCGACCATTACCGGCATGGCCGCCGAAGGTATGCCCTACGTCGGCGTGCTCTACGCAGGCATCATGCTCACCGCCCAAGGCCCCCGCCTCGTCGAATACAACTGCCGATTCGGCGACCCCGAGGCCGAGGTCATCTTGCCCCTTGTCACCTCCGACGTGCTCGAGATGTTCGACGCCGCGGCCCACGGCCAACTCGACGGCGTGACCGTCACCATGTCGACCGACACCGCGGCCACTGTCATCGCCTGCGCCGACGGCTACCCGGCCGCACCCCGCAAGGGCATCGAGATCGACCTGCCCTGCGTCGACGACGACAACGTGGTCATCTTCCACGCCGGCACCACCCGCCGCGCCGACGGCACGATCGAAAGCAGCGGCGGCCGTGTGCTGGCGATCACCGGCATCGGCGTCGACCTCGACGCCGCCCTCGACGCGGCGTACCGCGTCGTCGACGAAGTCACCGGGACGGGCCTGTTCGCCCGATCCGACATTGGGTGGCGCTACGCACCCCGCACCAGTTCAGTCTCAACAGTCTCAACTTCAACGAAACCAGGCGGCACCACCATGGCCGGAGCATACGCAGCGTCAGGCGTGTCCTTGGAGGCCGGAGCGGCCACCATCGACCGCATCTCCGATGCAGTGAAGTCCACCCACAACAACCAGGTCGTGGCCGGCCTCGGCAGCTTCGGAGGGGTGTTCGACCTGGCCCTGGTCAAGGACATGGACGCCCCCCTGATGGTGTCGTCGACCGACACCACCGGCACCAAACCCATCCTGGCCGAAGCCACCGGGCGCTGGTCAGGCATCGGCGCGGACATCGTCAACCACGGCATCAACGACGTGCTCGTGCAAGGGGCCAGGCCCCTGTTCATGCTCGACACCGTGTCGGCGGCAACCCTCGACCCCGAGATCGTCGGCCAGATCGTCGACGGTATGGCTGAAGCGTGCCGCGAGTCTGGTTGTGTGCTCATCGGCGGCGAAACCGCCGAGGTTCCCGGAGTGCTCGTCAGCGGTGCCGTCGACGTGGCCGGAACCATGATTGGTGTGGTCGAGCGGGCCGACCTGTTGCCCAAGGCCGGTATCGCCGCCGGACATGTGCTGGTCGGGCTCGCGAGCTCGGGCCTGCACACCAACGGCTACAGCCTGGCCCGACGGTCCCTGGCCGGGCGTCGCCTCGACGACGAGGTCCCAGGTGGCAAGGGCGAGACGTTCGCCGACGCGTTGTTGGCCGTGCACCGCTCATACCTCGGCCCGCTCAAGGGCGCCCTCGACGCCGGACTCGTCGACGCCCTGGCCCACATCACCGGTGGCGGCCTGGTCGACAACGTGCCCCGAGTGATCCCGGCCACCGTTGGCGCCCGCATCGACACCACGTCATGGCCCCGGGCCGCGATCTTCGACTACCTCATCGACTGGGCCGGAATCGACATTGTCGAAGCTCACCAGATCCTCAACTGCGGCATCGGCATGGTGTGTGTGATCGCTCCCGACAAGGTCGACGCATTCGTGGCCACCCTCGACGAACCCAGCTGGATCATCGGCGAACTCGTCGACTACGACGGCACTGGCCCACAGGTCGAGCTGCGATGACAGCCCGGTTGGTGGTCCTGGCCTCGGGCTCGGGCACCAACTGTCAGGCCATCATCGATGCGTGCCAGCGGGGCCGCCTCGACGCCGAGGTGGTCGCAGTGGTGACCAACAACCCCGACGCCGGGGTCATCGCCCGGGCCCGCGCCGCCGGTGCCGCCGTCGACATCGTCGACCACGCAGGCCGAAGCCCCGAACGGCGCGCCGAATGCGACCGCAACCTCATCGAGGTCATTGCCTCGCATCGGCCCGATCTCGTCGTGCTGGCGGGCTGGATGCGAATCCTGGGTGCCGAACTCGGTGCCACCTTTGCCATGATCAATCTGCACCCGGCCAAACCGGGCGAGTTCGCGGGCCTGCATGCCATCGACCGGGCCTACGACGCCTGGCAGGCTGGCGACATTGCCGAATCAGGGGTCATGGTGCACTGGATTCCCGATGGGGGAGTCGACGACGGGCCCGTCATCGTCACCGCCACCCTCGGCTTCGAACCCGGCGAATCCCTGGCCGACTTCGAAGCCAGGCTCCACGTGCTCGAACACATCTTGATTGTTGACGGGGTCCGCGCGGCGTTGGCCCAGATCGGCCTAGGCTCGGGCAGAATCCCGAAGCCCTGAGGTGATTCCCCATGCAGTCGATCTCGTTGAATGACCCGCACCGCGGCCTGAAACACAACGCTGGCCTGTTCGACTCCTTCGAATCGCTGACGTTCGACGACGTGCTCGTCATCCCAGGCTGGTCAGAAGTGCTGCCCCAAGACGTCGACGTGCGCACCACGCTGGCTGGCATTGGCCTCGGCGTCCCGCTGCTGTCGGCAGCAATGGACACCGTCACCGAAGCCGACCTCGCGATTGCGCTGGCCCGCGAAGGTGGCATGGGTGTGCTGCACCGCAACCTCACCATTGAGGTGCAGGCCGAACACGTCGAACGGGTCAAGCTGGCCCAGTCGGGCATGATCAACAACCCCGTCAGCCTGCCCCCAACGGCCACCCTCGCCGACGCCGAAGCAGTCATGGCCCGCCACAAGATCAGCGGGGTGCCGGTCTGCGATGACAGCGGTGTGCTCGTGGGCATCCTCACCAACCGCGACGTCCGCTTCTGCACCGCGGACGACGACCATCGGCTGATTTCGGAGTTCATGACGTCGCGCCATCTGGTGACGGCCCCGCTCGGAACCACCCTCGACCAGGCGGTGCAGCTGCTGCATCAGCACCGGATCGAAAAGCTGCCTCTCACCGATGCCGACGGCCGCCTCCTCGGGCTGATCACCGTCAAAGACATCAATAAGCGCATCGAAAAGCCCAACTCGGCCCTCGACAGCCAGGGCCGGCTTCGAGTCGGCGCCGCTGTTGGGGTGACCGACACCGCAGAGCGGGTCGAAGCCCTCGCCGCTGCGGGTGTCGACGCGATCTTCATCGACACCGCGCATGGC
>CAYGMW010000206.1:0-6094 GCA_964350975.1 uncultured Acidimicrobiales bacterium
ATGTAACGACGACGACGGTTGCTGACGATGCAACGACCACGACGGTTGCTGACGATGCATCAACCACGACGGCACCCGACACAACGACGACCACCGTGTTCGATGAGTCGACGGCACCCACGCTCGATGAGCTCATTACCCAGCCAGAGCAAGACGATCCCGAAAAGGTCGTCATTTTGCCCTCGTCGGATGGCACCGAGATCTATCTGCTCGGCCCGAGCGAAGCCAGCGGTGTGATCGTCGGCGATGCCAACGCCACCTTTACCAATGAGTGGTTCGTGTCGGTTGAGTTCACCGACGAAGGCAGCGCTGTGTGGGACGCAATTGCCCAAGCCAACCTCGGGCGCCAGTTGGGCATCGTGCTCGACGGCGCCGTCGAGTCCGCTCCGACGATCCAGACCACCGAGTTCGGTGGGTCAGCTGTCATCACGGGCGACTTCGACCAGCAGCGCGCTGAGGACCTCGCCCTCGTGTTGCGCTTCGGCGCGTTGCCCGTCGAGCTCGAGCCTCAGACCGTCCAGCAGGTGTCAGCCACCCTCGGCGAGGACGCTCTGCAAGCAGGCATCATTGCCGGCCTGATTGGTCTGGCCTTGGTGTCGGTCTATATGTTGCTCAACTACCGCTTACTCGGTGTGGTGGCGATCAGCAGCCTGGGCATTTCGACCGGCATGTTGTGGTTCTTGATCTCGTGGCTCGGTGAGACCCAGGGGCTGGCGTTGAGCCTGTCCGGAGCGGTCGGAATCATCTTGTCGATCGGTGTGGCCGTCGACTCCAACGTTGTCTATTACGAACGCATCAAAGAAGAGATTCGCCGGGGTCGAGCGCCCCGATCTGCCGCCGCTGGCAGTTTCGACGATGCGTTCTCGACCATCGTGAAGGCCGACGTGGCGTCGCTGATTGGCGCCATCATCTTGTTTACCTTGACGATTGGCGCGGTTCGCGGGTTCGCGTTGTATCTCGCCATCGCGACCGTCATCGACATGTTGGTGTCGTATGTGTTCATGCGGCCGATGGTTTTGTGGGTGGTCCGCACCTACGCATCGCAGGATCCCAAACGGCTCGGCGTCACGTTGAGGCCGACCGAACCGCCAGCTGCCGCCCAGGCGGAGGTGATGTCATGAGCGTTCTCAAGGACTTCTACCGTGGCGAGGGCCGCGTCGATTTTGTTTCGTTGTCCCGCAAGGTGATCATCGGATCAGGTTTGTTGATTGTTATTGGCATCAGCTCGCTGGTGTTTCGAGGCCTGAACTTGGGCATCGAGTTCGAAGGTGGCGTGGTGTGGGAGGTCCCGGCAACTGAGGGACTCACGGACACCCAGATCAAAGATGTGTTGGCCGAGTTCGGTCAAGATGGCAGAGTCCAGAAGGTCACCGGGAGCAGTGACATCTTCCGGATCAGGGCCGAATCGACCGACTTCGACGAACAGCAGTTGATCTCTGAAGCCCTGGCCGATGCTGCTGGTGTTGACATCAGCGAACTCAGCCGATCAGAGGTCGGCCCGTCATGGGGCGATCGCGTTACCCGAGAAGCTCGTAACGCTCTCGTCTGGTTCTTTGTGCTGATTTCGGCCTATATCGCGCTGCGGTTCGAATGGAAGATGGCCGTGGCCGCCCTCGTCGCAGTGGCGCATGACATCTTGATGTCTGTTGGTCTGTACGCCTTGTTGCAGCTCGATGTGACGCCGGCGACACTGATCGCGTTCTTGACCATCATGGGTTATTCGCTCTACGACACCTTGGTGGTGTTCGACCGGGTGAAGGAAAACACCCAGATCGCACAAGGGACCCGCACCACCTATGAGGGCCTGATGAACGTCTCGATGAATCAGACCATCATGAGGTCGATCAACACCACCTTCACCTCAGCGCTGCCAGTGGTGTCGATGTTGCTGGTTGGAGCCTTTGCCCTGGGTGCTGTTGCATTGCAGGAGTTCGCGGTGGCTCTGCTCGTCGGCATTATCTTTGGCGCCTACAGCTCGATCTTTGTGGCCGCACCGATCTTGGTGTGGCTCAAGCACAAAGAGCCCGAGTGGGCCCGCCGCACTGAGCTCGCCGAGCGCACCGAAGGCGCAGCGTCGATCGAAGCCGCTCGTCAGTCGCTGATGGCTTCTCGCTACAACCGCACCCAAGCACCGCGTCCTCGCAAGAAGGGCCGGGTCCGTTGATCCGCCACCGGCGCGACCGTCACGAGCGGTAGCGTTTGGTGATGGCGGCCGTGGTCCATACTCAGCAGACGAGGTCCTAGGAGATGGTCGTGGGGGATGGTGTTGTCGCCCAGACACGCGTGCTTCCGTGGCGCCGCGACGCGGCGCCGATCAATCAGCTGGTTCCTCTGCTTGAGCTGTATTTGCAGCGCTGGCCCAAGCACGACACCGAGCTGATCCGACGGGCGTACTCCACCGCGGCTGCAGCCCACGGCGATCAGCGTCGCAAATCTGGCGAGGCCTACATCTTTCATCCGCTTGCGGTTGCGATGGTGGTGGCCGAACTCGGTCTTGACGATGTCACGATCGCAGCCGCCCTGTTGCACGACGGGGTCGAAGACACGGGTCTGAGCCTCGAAGACGTCGCTGCAGCGTTCGGCGACGAGGTCGCCCATCTCGTCGATGGTGTCACAAAGCTCGACCAGGTCAGCTTCGACACCAAAGAGGCAGCCCAAGCCGCGACCATGCGCAAGATGCTGGTCGCCATGGCCCGCGACCTTCGGGTGCTCATCATCAAGCTCGCCGATCGGCTCCACAACATCTCGACGATCGCCGCTCTGCACCCCGACAAGCAGGCCCAAAAGGCGCGCGAAACCCTCGACATCTACGCCCCGCTGGCCCATCGGCTCGGTATGCAAGAGATGCGTCAGCGCCTCGAAGACCTCGCGTTCGCGGCGCTGTATCCAAAGCGTTATGCCGAGGTCGATCAGCTGGTGGCGACAGCGACGCCAGCCCAAGATCAATACATCGACGATGTCGTGGCCGAGGTGAAGCGCCAGCTCGCGGTCATGGGCATCGAAGCCGAGGTCGTGGGCCGCAGCAAACACCTGTGGTCGATCTACGAAAAGATGGTCGTCAAGGGCAAGGGTTTTGACGACATCTTCGACCTGGTGGCCATCAGGGTGGTGGTGGAGTCCATTCGCGACTGCTACGCGGTGTTGGGCCTCATCCATGGCACCTGGCACCCGATCCAGGGTCGCTTCAAGGACTACATCGCGATGCCCAAGTTCAACCTCTACCAGTCGTTGCACACGACGGTTCTGGGGCCGGGCGGCACACCAGTCGAGGTGCAGATCCGAACCGAAGAACAACATCAGCGTGCTGAATACGGCGTGGCGGCCCACTGGCGCTACAAGAGTGAGGGCACCACCAACGAAGCCGACATGCCCTGGCTCGACCGCATTGTCGACTGGCAACAAGACACCTCAGACCCCAATGAGTTCATGGAGAGCCTGCGGGGCGATCTCGAACACGACGAGGTGTTCGTGTTCACGCCAAAAGGCGATGTTGTTACCCTGCCTGTCGGGTCGACACCCATCGATTTTGCTTATTCGATTCACACCGACATCGGTCACGCCACCATCGGGTCAAAGCTCAACGGTCGCCTGGTTCCGCTCAATCGGGTGCTCGAATCGGGTGACTCGGTAGAGATCTTCACTTCGAAACTCGCGACCGCGGGGCCGTCGCGAGACTGGCTCCAGATGGCCGTCACGCCCAAGGCCCGAAACAAGATCCGCCAGTGGTTCGCTCGCGAACGCCGCGAAGACGCGATCGAAAATGGACGCGACGAACTTCAAGACGCCCTCCGTCGGGCCGGCCTGCCCCTGAAGGGAACCCTCGAGGGCGAAGCCCTCGCCGCGATCACCGAGTCGCTCGGATACGCCGACCTCGACGCCTTGTTGTTGGCCATTGGGGAGAACCACCTGTCGCCGCGTTCGGTGGCCCAACGCCTCGACCGTGAGCTGCGAGGCGCCACCAAGGAATCACAACTTGCTACCCCCGCAATCCAGAACCGCACGTCGCGCAAGCGACGCGAGGTTGGGGTCCATGTGGACGGTCTCGACGACCTCATGGTCCGGGTGGCCCGCTGCTGCAACCCGGTACCGGGCGATGAGATCCTCGGGTTTGTGACCCGTGGCCGCGGTGTTTCGGTGCACCGGACCGACTGCGTCAACGCAGTCGAACTGGCCGATGCCCAGGGCGGCCGTTTGGTCGACGTCGAGTGGGACGACGCCTTCGACGGCTCGTTTGTGGTCTCCATTGAGGTGCGAGCCCTCGACCGGAGCCGACTGCTTGAAGATGTGTCGCGTGTGCTGTCTGACAACCATGTCAATATCCGCAGCTGTTCGACCATCACCGGTTCGGATCATGTGAGCGCCATGACCTTCGAATTCGAGCTCGTCGACCCCTCACATCTCGACACCGTGCTGAGGTCGATTCGCAGCATTCCGTCGGTGTATGAGGCCACGCGTTCGGCCCCTGGCGGTCGGGCGCCGATGGCGGGGAAGTCCGGAAGCTGAAATTGCTGGCCTGAGACTGGCCTCGTGCTCGTATCGTGAGTGTCCCTATGTCGAGCAGCAGCCCCACATCGAGCAGCAGCCCACAGGTGAAGTCGGGCCAGCGCTTCCAAACCCCGATCGGCACCCACGATCTACTCCCAGAGCAATCGGCGCGGTGGCTCGCGTTCAACGAGGTCTTTGCTCGTCAGTCGACGCTGGCGAACTTCGGCTTGATCGAAACCCCCATGTTCGAAGACTTGGGTGTGTTTCGGCGTATTGGTGAAGGCACCGATGTGGTCACCAAGGAGATGTACGACTTTGTCGACAAGGGCAATCGTCACATGGCGCTTCGGCCTGAGAACACCGCAGCGGTGTGCCGGGCGTTCGTTCAGCACCGGCCGACTCCACCGTGGAAGGTTTGGTACAACGGCCCGTTCTTTCGTTACGAGGCCCCCCAGGCTGGGCGACTGCGCCAGTTCCACCAGGTCGGCGCTGAGATCCTCGGCTCTGCCGATCCCGACGCCGATGTTGAGATCATCGCGTTGGCCGCTCGAACCCTGCGCGAGTTGGGCTTGAGGCGAGCGCTACTGCTGATCAACTCCATGGGCGATGTCGAAACCCGCCGGACATACGCGGCCGCGGTCCAGGCATATCTGACCGACCGGATCGACGAGATCGACCCAGCCGATCGGGCCAAGGTCGACGTCCATCCGTTGCGGGTGCTCGACTCCAAGCGAGAGGCCACTCGCATCGTCACCGCGGATGCACCCAAGGTTGGCGACTATCTGACCCCAGAGGCGTTGGATCACTTCGAGCGGGTGCAAGCCGGCCTCGGAGCTCTCGGTATCGACTTCGCCATCGAACCCCGGCTGGTGCGCGGGCTCGACTACTACACCCACACCTTGTTTGAGTTCCAATCATCGGCGCTCGACAACGCCCAGAACACGGTGTGCGGCGGAGGCCGCTACAACGGCCTGGTCGAAGAGCTGGGTGGCCCGGTGACTCCTGGTGTTGGTTTTGCCATGGGTATCGAGCGCACCTTGTTGGCCTGCGATGCCGAGAACGTGTTTCCTGCACCGGACGCGGCGCCGAAGGTGTTTGTGGTCGATGTCACCGGTGGCGATCACGCCCGCGACATCACCGCCGAACTGCGCGACCTCGGTATCAGGTCCGACCGGGCCTTCGATCAGCGCTCGATGCGCAGCCAGATGAAGGCCGCTGATCGCTCCGGTGCACTCTGGGCGGTCATTGTTGGATCCGACGAGGTGGCAGCCGGAGTGGTGACGGTGCGAAATCTGCGCGCTGGCGACGACCAGCGGACCGTGAAGCGGTCCGATGTCGCCAGCGACCTCGCCCAGCTGCTCAACAGCTGACCCTCTCGCCGTCGCGCGGCAGCACCCCTCACCCGCCCGAATCGGGCACACTGCTGTAGCTACTGCTGTAATCACTACGGAAAACCCCCTAGCTAGGACTTCTTCATGAGCATGCGAACCGACTATTGCGGTCAGCTCGGCACTGAACACATCGGCCAGACCGTCACCGTGTGCGGGTGGGTCGCAAAGCGCCGCGAACACGGCGAACACTTGGCCTTTGTTGACTTGCGCGACCACAC
>CAYGMW010000207.1:0-3525 GCA_964350975.1 uncultured Acidimicrobiales bacterium
CAACCATGCCCGGAGCGCTGCGGTCTCTGACTCGGCAACCACGAGCTTCACCAACGCGGACGTATCAACGTAGAACGCCATGTCAGTACCGCTCGTCGTCTCGCATCCCCAACAGCGTGCTCGACAGATCGGGCCCAGGCTCGGGGGCCGGCAGATCGATCAACCTGCCACGCGCAGGCCGAGCATGACCTTCTTCGATCAACGCCCGCAGACGCGACTTCGGAATCGCCGACATTCGAGCGACAGGGCGGCCACGATCAGTAATCGTCACTGTCTCGCCCGCGGCAGCCTCGGCCACCACCGCCGACGCGTTCTGCTTCAATGCACGAATCCCGACCTCGGACATGTGCTTCAATGTAGCACATCGTCGTTCGAGGGCAAACCACGAGAATCTGCTTGGATTCGCAGTTCGGTGTGCCGCTCGAGTGCAGCGAAGTGACATCAGCATGGAGGAGTTCCGCCCCCGCCCGAATCGTCACCGCTGCGATGAGCAGCGAAGCGCTCGGGCCTGGTCGACATCAAGCGCTTCGCCAACCAGACGTCTCAGGGCCAGGTTGACTGCCTCACGTTTTGTGGCGAGCTGGTAGCAATCCATCACCTTGCGGCATGTCCCACTGCCTCAGCGTCCGGTGGCGTCGAAGAACTGTGTGGTGGCAGCGAAAGCTAACGTTCTTGCCTCGGGGCCGCCGTGGCCGATCGACGGGAGAGTCTCGAGGACGCAGCGGCCGCCGTTGGCATCGATCGCGTTCGCCAGCAGTTGGCTCTGCTCGAGTGGGACCCGGTCATCGGCAGCTCCGTGAACGAGGAGGACTGGCATTGAGAGTCGGTGGGCCACGCTCAGCGGGGATCGCGCTCGCAGGTCACCGTCGGGGCAGCTCTTGTCGATGTAGTCCGCGATAGCTGGATGGATTGTTGTCCGCCGCCATCTGGCGACGTCGGTAACTGGCGCCCAGGCCGCGACGGCGGGAAATATCGATGGTTCTCGGGCGGCGGCGAGCAGCGCCACTTGGCCCCCTTGGGAGATGCCGCACAGATAGATCCCAGAATCGGACTGGTTCGCCGACAGCTCGGTCGCCACCGCCACGATGTCGTCGGGTTGGAGGAGTCCGCAGTCGTCGATGCCACCCGATCGACCCCATCCTCTCATCGACACCAGTGCTGTTTCGTACCCTGCCCCGGCGAAGTGCTGCCCGAAGCCAACCAGCGAGTCGGCTGACTCTCCCCAACCATGGATGAGCAGCACCAATCCGCTGGGATCGTCAGGGGTCAACCGAATGATCTCCATCGGGACGCCAACGCCTGCCGTCACCGAGCGAGATAGCCGAACCACGACCTGACCATATCTCGCATCCATCGGCGACTGGTCGTAGGCAGGTGGTGGCACAGACGCGTGACCGAGGTTGACCTTGAGCTGATCGACGAAAGCAACTGGCAAGAAGCACTCGACGTGCAGGTGGCGGGAGTTGATCGTGTCAGCGCATCCCGATAATCAAGCCGCCCACCACGCCTATCGGTCGGCAGGGTTCGAGTGGGACGGTGAAGAGCGCAACGGTGAACCGGTCTGGCGATACCGGGTCCGCTCATCGGGCAGTCGCCGCACGGGACGATGCGGAGCTACCACGAACTTGGAGCGTCACCCAGGGCGAGCGGAGAACCGGATCCCTTGCGGTCGATGACGCTCCAGGGTGAAAGATGCCGCTAGCAAACCATGAGCAACGCGACACCCCTGGGACGCCAGTTATTGCCAACCCTGACGGTTTGTAGTAACGTTGCTACCTTCTGCAGGAGGTACGATGGCCACAAAGAAGATCACGAGTCGAGAATTCAACCAAGATACCGGCGGAGCCAAGAACGCAGCCAAGGACGGTCCGGTCTACATCACCGACAGAGGCCAGCCGTCGCACGTACTGCTCACCTTTGACGACTATCAACGGCTCGCGGCCAACCGACCGAGCATTATCGAACTCCTCGCACAGCCGCCCGGGATCGAAGACATCGATTTCGACGCCCCCACGTCCACCGATACCGCCACGCCTGCCGACTTCGACTGATGTTCGTCCTCGACACAAACGTCGTCTGCGAGCTCCGAAAGGCAGCCTCCGGGCGTGCCAACAGCGGCGTCACCGACTGGGCAAGCGGCGGGCCCGCCACACTCATGTTCATGTCAGTCATCTCCCTACACGAACTCGAGCACGGAGTCCTGCTCGCCGAACGCAGCGACCCGACCAAGGGCGCCATCCTCCGATCCTGGCTCGACACCCGCGTCAATCCCGCCTTCGCAGACCGGCTCCTGCCAGTGACCGCCGACATCGCCCGCCAGTCAGCAGCGTTGTACGTACCGGACCCCGCTCCATTCAGAGACGCACTCATCGCCGCCACTGCCCTTCACCACGACATGACCGTGATCACCCGCAACACCAGCGACTTCAACCGCTTCGCCAATCTCACCGTCACAAACCCCTGGACCTGAATCGCCGCAGACCACCGCGTCTGGTCGACCAAGGAAAGACCTCGAGATCATCTTCGGTGCGTAGTTCCTCAAGGTGAGTGTCGTAGAGGTCATCAGCGATGGGCGTGTAGTGGTCGTACCAGCGGTTCCAGTTCGGACTTCTCGGGCCGTCGGGGCTCTTGTCGCCTCCGATCAACAGGATCACCATGCGGCGAGGATCGAAGGCAAACATCATCCGGGTGCGGCGAGCAACGGTGGCTGCGTTCGAGACCCATCAAGCAGCCAAACACACAGGTCGCGCTGTACGCGCGGGTTTTGGGCCCCACATACGAACGCAACCCTTAACCCACGCCACCGGAGCCGATGGATCTGGTTGTCATTCGGCGACTTGAACACACACACCAGCGAAGTTGCGGACATGTATTACATTCCGTCATACTGACGGCATGGCCAAAGCAATCTCCGTCCGACTCGATGAGGAGACCGAGCGCGCCCTGCAGACGCTCGAGTCGTCCGGGTTGACCCGGTCCGAGGCAATCCGATCGTCGCTACTTGCTTCTGCAGCCCGGCTCCGACGGGGGCGAGATCTCGCCGCCGAAGCAGCGGCACTCGAGGCCGATGAGACCGACCGCAAGGAGATGCTCGCCGTCGCCTCGCTCATGGAGTCCATGCGTGCGCCGGGGTGAGGTCTACCGGTTCCGAACCCCGAAGGGCGTCGGCCACGAGCAACAGGGCGTGCGCTACGGGGTCGTGGTCCAAGCCGATGAGCTACTCCCCCGCTCAGTCGTGATCGTCGCACCAACCTCACGCAGCGCCCGACCCGCCTCGTTCCGACCCGAGATCGCCGTAGCCGGCGACGCGACACGCGTCCTCGTCGAACAACTCGGCGCTGTCGACGCTCAACGGCTTGGAGACCGAGTGGGATACCTCACGCCTGACGAGCTGTGGTCGATCGACGACGCACTCATCACCGTTCTTGGACTCACCTAGCCTCAGCTCCCCAAATTCGGTGTACTGACGAGTGTGTCGGAGGGGGAGGTCTTTGTCGCCCGACACGATGAAGTCGACGCCGTGCC
>CAYGMW010000207.1:3625-6057 GCA_964350975.1 uncultured Acidimicrobiales bacterium
CCTGTCCCGCTCGAATACTCGCGCGTGTGCGCTGACCAGCACGTTTGCTCGCCATCCTGGACCCTGATGTCTCGTCTTCTCTACCGCTTCCTCGCCCAGCTCGCTGGCCTCGCCGTGTGCTCCCGACGCTGGAAGGATCTACAGATCATCGTCCTTCGCCACGAGAACGCCGTACTACGCCGCCAGGTCGGCCGACCCTCGCTCAACGACGACGACCGGAGCCTGCTCGGCGCGATCGCCGCAGCTCTACCCAAGGCGCTGCGACAAGGATGGATCGTCACACCCGAGACCTTGCTGCGCTGGCACCGCAAACGCATCGCGAAACACTGGACCCAACCACAAACCCGCCGCGCCGGTCGACCACCGATCAATGCCGAGCTCCGCCAACTGATCGTGCGGTTCGCCACGGAGAACCCCACGTGGGGACACCGCCGGATCCAAGGAGAACTCGCCGGGCTCGGACACGACCTCGCGCACTCGACGGTGTGGCAGATCCCCACCGACAACGACATCGACCCATCCCCGAACCGCTCCGACGCGACATGGACCGAGTTCTTGCACTCCCAAGCAGCCGTGGCCTGCGACTTCTTCACCGTCGACACCGCCTTCCTGCGCCGCTACTACGTCCTGTTCTTCATCAAGCTCCACACCCGCGAAGTGATCTTCGCCGGCGTCACAGGCAACCCGACGGGAGCGTGGACGACCCAGGCTGCGAGGAACCTGTTCATCGGCCACTCCGAACGTCTCGCCTGCGCCCGCGCGTTGGTCCGTGATCGCGGGAGCCAGATCGTCAACGGGTTCGACCAGGTGTTTCGAACCGAAGGCTTCAAGATCCTCAAGACACCAGTGCGGGTTCCGGTCGCGAACACCTTCGCCGAGCGCTGGATCGGATCGATCCGCCGCGAGCTCCTCGACCGCACCATCATCTGGAACCAGCAACAGCTAGAACGACTCGTCCGCGACTACACCGAACACCACAACCAGCACCGGCCCCACCAATCACTTGGACAACGACCACCGACACCAGCCGATAACCCTCCCCAAGCTCCACCAGCGACCGTCGCCGTGCTGCGAACCACCCGCTGCGACGGCCTCATCAACGAATACCAAAACGCAGCCTGACCAGGCACGACCGGATACTCGAGCGGCACAGGTCACCGGGTCGATTCTGATGACAAGAATTCGAGCCCTCGAAAATTCTGTCACGAATCGCGATGACAAATTGATGACAAACCCGGTAGGACAGGGTCCGAGAATGAGAGAAGCCCTGGCCGGATTGAGGTCCTGACCAGGGCTTTCTTTGGTGGCGGGGGCAGGATTTGAACCTGCGACCTTCGGGTTATGAGCCCGTTGAGACACTTTCGACGGAGTACTGCGCCATCTGGGGTTTTGGCTGTTTGCCCAGCTCTCGAGCCACTTTCTCCGGCTCGCTACTTCCCCACTGCTCCCTCATGCTCCCCCTTGTTTACGGTTGCATTGTTGCCTGTGTGTTGCCTGGAATCGACCGATCGATGAGGCGCATTCGCCCAACGATCGAGAGCCTCAAGCGACCTGGACAGCGTCGGTCAGCGTGTCGGGAACCTCAGTGGGAAAGGACAGTACGAGATGCCGGTCGAGCGCTGTGGCGACCCGGGCGAGAGTGTCGATCCGGTTCCTGGCACCGCCGCCTTCTTCGAGCCGTGAGATCACCGACTGGGTGGTCTCCATCCGCTCCGCCAACTCGCGCTGACTCAACCCGGCTTCGGTGCGCATGTCGTAGATGAGCTGACCGAGATCGAGGTCCTGGTTGATCGCCGCTCGCGTTTCGGTCGAGGGCTCGCCCTTGTTCTTCTTGATGTCGTCCCATCGGGAGTAGTTGGCCATCGTTGTCTCCTTCTACGGGTTGCGCTTGGCGCAGTCCTGAGCGATCTTGCGAGCCCGAGTGACCTCGGCCCGTTCGTTGTTTCGTTGCTTACGGAATGTGGTGAGCAGAATGATCCGGCGGGGCGGTCGAACCGAGCGTGAACCGGACCTCGAACAGTCCATCGCCCAAACTTCGGGACACCGGCATCCTTGCCTTCGATCCGATCGACGCCAACCGGTGGATCACGACCAGCGTTCGTTCCCACTCCAGCGTTTTCCAGCGCCTTACCGCCCGAATATGTGCCGATCTCGCTCAGAAGATCCGTTGTTCGTGGCGGCGCGTTATCGAGCGGGTGTGGGCGCTCCCTTTCTGAACCAGTTGTGGTCTTGCTTGGGTTGGCTCGCTGGAAGGTGATCGGGCTATCGGCTGATGGTGAGGATTCGTCGAGCGCCGTTGGCGACGACCATGAAGATGAGTGCGCCGGCAATGAGATCGGGGACGGCTGAGTCGGTGAGGACCACGATGATGGCGGCGGCGATGACGAGGGTGTTGACCTTGATGTCGTTGGCGGTGAAGATCCAGCTGGCTT
>CAYGMW010000208.1:0-6049 GCA_964350975.1 uncultured Acidimicrobiales bacterium
ATGGGCGATACGAAGTTCCGGTGCTTACGAGGGTGTTGATCAAGTCGAGATAGGCGACGACCACGATCGCTGCGCCGCTACACAACGCGAGAACTGACATTTCCTGACGCTAGCGGTCGAATCCGAGGCGGGTTGCGACGTCGTCCCACATCTGTGGCGACGAGGCCACCAGCAATCCGGGCCCGTCGATGCTGGGGTCGTAGCGCTCGCCATCGAGCCGGCGAGCGACCCCGCCGTTGGCTCCAGCCAGGATGGCGCCAGGCAGGTGATCCCACGAACGGACGCGGCCGTACAGGACGAAGTCGATGTCACCGGTCGCCAGCATCTGGTACTCGACAGCGGCTGCGCCTGGAACGCTCACCGACACGATCGACGACAGGTTGGCCCGCACGGCGGTCTTCCACGGCTCCGGCAGGTACCAGTGTTTGGCCACGCCACGGGGAAGGGCATGGTCGTCGCTACCCGTCGCGTACGACGCGGTGAGAGGTCCACATGGCTCGCCAGGTGTGGTTGACGCATGGTTGATGCTCCAGCCGTGGAAGGTCCGCACCGCCGCGATCAGCTGCTCCGAGCGGGCCGACCAGATCCACGAACCGACGTCGTCTCCGCTGTGGCGTAAGGCAACCATCGTGCCGTAGTCGAGCGAGCCGTTGGCGAAGTTCGAGGTGCCATCGATGGGGTCGATCGTCCACACCCAACCCTCGGCGTTGAGCCTGGCGAGGCGGTCGGGGTGAGCCGACACGTCTTCTTCGCCCACCATTGCGCTGCCCGCCAGCAGCTCTGCCAGCCCCGCAACCATCAGCTCCTCAGCTTCGGAGTCGGCAACAGTCGTGACCTCGCCGCCGTCCTTGGTATGCACCTGGCCTTCGAGGAGCTGGCCGAATCGGGGCCGAATGACGGAGTTGACCGCCTCGACGATGAGCTCGGCCACGGCGGCCTCGACCCCGTCGGGGATGGTGGCGGCACCGGAGTCCGGAAGCTGGGGCGGAGGCGTCGGCACCTGGCGATCCTATGGGCCACCGGCCTGCGTCGAGAGCCAGGGACGCCCGACCTACACTCGACGGCGTGCGCGTTACGAGCCTTGGTCATGCCGGATTTCACCTCGACACCACGGGAGGCGGCATTGTGTGCGACCCATGGTTTACGCCCACCTTCTTTGGGTCATGGCATCCGTTCCCGCGGGTCGACACCGTCGATCTCGACCTGCTGCATGACGCGAAGTACCTCTATATCTCCCACATGCATCGCGACCACCTCGACCCGGACGTGCTGACGCAACACGTTCCGACGAGCGTCACCGTGCTGTTGCCCGAGTTCGGTGTCAATGCGTTGGAAGACACCCTGCGCTCGCTTGGTTACAACAACATCATCAGAACCCACAACGGCGAAATCGTCGAACTCGACGGCGATTTACGCATCGCGATCGGCAGTCTGGCGGGTCCCCACATTGGCCCCATGGGCGACTCCATGCTGGTGGTCAGCGACCCGACGGCCGTCGTGCTCAACCAGAACGACGCCCACCCCGCCGACCTCGACATGGGGCTCGTGTTCGGCCAGCCCGACGCCCATCTGCTCCAGTACTCAGGTGCTATTTGGTACCCGATGGTCTACGAGATCCCCGCCGACGAAGAAGCAGCCCTCATCGCCACCAAACGAGAGCGCCAGGTCGCCCGGGCCATCCAATACATCGAGATGGCAGGAGCCCGCCATGTGGTCCCGAGCGCCGGTCCGCCATGTTTCTTGGACCCAGAACTGTTCCACCTGAACGACTTCAGCGGCATCGAGGCCAACGCCACGCCATCGATCTTTCCTGACGCCGTCCAGTTCCTCGCCGAACTCGACGCGGTTGGTCATCACGAAGGCCAGCTCCTGATTCCCGGCTCCACCTTGGAGGTGGGCGGCGAACGCGATGGCGAGGTCACCCACCCGATCAGCACCGACGATGTGGACCGGATCTTCAGCGACAAGCGTTCATATCTCGAGCGCTATCAGGCCGACACCGCCGACATCCGAGCCCAGATTGTCGCCAACTGGCCCACCGACACCACCGACGTCTTCGCCGCCATCAAGGACTGGTTCGAACCAATCTTGTCCGATGCCCATCACACCCGGGCTGGGGTGGGCGGCCTGGTCGAACTGGCCACCACTGATGGCGAACGCATCATCATCGACATGCCTGCCGGCGTAGTCCGTCGCCCCGCCGACGACGACGTCATTGCGTTCCGGTTCCGCACGTCAAGGGCTCTACTCGAATCGAGCGTGCGACGCCGCGTCGACGACTGGTGCAACGAATTGTTCTTGTCGTGCCGCTTTGAGGCCTACCGGGCCGGGCCATACAACGAGTACATCTACACCTTCTTCAAGTCGTTGTCCGAACCGCGCATGGCCTATGCCGAACGGTTCTACCAAGCCAAAGCTGACGATCGTGACGTCGACTGGATCGAATGCGACGGGTGGATCGTCGAAAGTCGTTGCCCCCACCAGCGGGCCCGTCTCGATCGGGTCGGATCGGTCGATGGTGAGGTGTTGACATGTGGCCTACACGGCTGGCAATTCGACCTGACGAGCGGCGAATGCCTCAACAGCGACGGCGCGTTCTTGCGCGTCAAGGGCCGGGCCCCCGTCAACGACTGAACGCTATGCGGCCGTCGACATAGACCCTCGTTTCTGCCCGGTCTGCTGGAAGCACGAGCCGAGCCACGCCCTCGTTGTTGGGGTGCATCGTCCAACGGTCCTGCGCGCCGAACGAGATGGTGACTGGGACCGTTGTTGTGGTCGAATACATCACCACGAGCGGGCCACCCGAAGCATCGGTGGCCAGAACACGGATGTCGAGTGGCACCAGGGCGGCCCGACTGGCCGCTGGCACCGCTGCAACCAACGGAGTTGTCGAGCTCGGCCACACGCCGTTGCCAGGGCGGCCGCCAGCAATCAGTTCGGCCGCGACCTGGGCAGTGGTCCACTCCGGATGCTGTGACATCACCAGCGCTGCGAGACCGGCCACAAAGGGTGCCGCCTGCGATGTGCCGGACAGGCTGCGAAGGCCATCGATGCCGCGGTGAGACGCACCCAATATCGACACCGCGGGAGCCGCGAGGTCCACGCAGGGACCCGTGTTCGAAAACGACGCCAGCCGGCCCTGGCGGTCGACACCGCCGACCGTGATTGCACCGGCGACTGACGCCGGAGACGTCGCGCACGCGTCGGCCGATTCGTTCCCAGCGGCCACCACGACCACAATCCCAGCATCGAGCAGACGCTGCACCGCGGCGTCGAGGGCGGCGCTTGGCGAGCCACCGATCGACAGGTTCACCACCGACGGGCCGCGATACTGGCCGAGCACCCAGTCGATTCCGGCCACGATCGTGCTCACCGAACCCGAGCCGTCGCAACCCAGTACCCGCACCGGGCGAAGGGTCGCCCCGGGCGCAACACCCGTGTCAGCGCCGACCGCCACCGAAGCAACATGGGTGCCATGTCCGTGACAATCGCGGCTGACCGCAGCTTCGGAACCATCGACGAGATCGAGGCCCGCACCGACTCGGCCCGCGAACTGTTCGTGATCGCCCCGCACACCGGTATCCAGCACGAAGACATCGACGCCTTCGCCCGTGCCGACCGTTTCGAACCTTCCGTCGAGTCCCCCATTGGCGCTGTCGAGCACGTCGAGACCCCACGACAGCTCAGCAATGGCCACGGTGGTGTCAGCTTCGACCACATAACGCGGGTCGCGGTCGATTGCCGCCGCCGTGGCCGCGTCGAGGTCGGCAATAGTCACGCCGAGTTCGCTCAATTCGTCGACAACCTCCGCCCCGGCGTGGGCCAAATCGGCCACGAGGTCGGCCGAATCGCCGGCCGCCGCGGTCACGAGATAGCGGTTCGGTTCCTCATTGGCTCGGACCGCGTTGGCAGGTGCGAACACCGCACCGACCAGGGCCACGACGAGGGCGAGCGCGGTCGTGGCAAATGCAGTGGGCGCGCGCATGGGTTCCTATCGGACACCAACGCCCAGATGCGAGCCCATCGACCCTCACAAACATGGCGTGGCGTCGCGCGCCGAGGCCGTATTGTGAACAGCCATGATCTCCCAGCTTGAGCAGATCAAAAACCAGGCACTCGCAGAGCTGTCGACGGCTACCACCGTCGACGCGCTCGACAGCCTGGAGTCGGCCCATCTCGGCAAGAAGTCGCCGTTGACCTTGTTGCGGCGCGAACTCGGTTCCATGGACCCCGACGCTCGCAAGAGCGCCGGTCAGGCCATGAACGACGCGCGGGACGAACTCGACGGCGCCTTCGCTGATGCGCGGAGCCGTCTCGCGGCGGCCGAACGGGCCGTGCAACTCGAAGCCGAACGCCTCGACCTCACCGAGCTTCGAGCGCCGATCCGGCGTGGTTCGCTTCACCTCGTGACCCAGGCTCGCGACCGTCTCGAAGACGTGTTCGTCGGCATGGGGTTCACCGTTGCCGAGGGTCCCGAGGTCGAGACGGCTTGGTACAACTTCGAGGCGCTCAACATCCCCGAATGGCACCCGGCCCGAGGCAGCTTCGACACCATCTTTGTCAACCTTGGCGAACCGGAAGAGGTGATGCTCCGGTCGCACACGTCTCCGGTTCAGATCCGGACGATGGAAGCGGGCGAACCGCCGATCTACATCGTTGCGCCCGGTCGCACGTTCCGCACCGACAGCGCCGATGCCACCCACTTGCCGGCCTTCAACCAGATCGAAGGTTTGGTGATCGACCGGGGCATCACGATGGGCGATCTCGCCGGCACGATCGACGAGTTCGTCCGCGAGTTCTTCGGCGGCGAGGTCAAAACCCGGCTGCGCCCGTCGTATTTCCCCTTCACCGAACCGAGCGCCGAGTTCGACATCTCCCGCCCTGACGGTTCATGGCTCGAACTCGGGGGGTGCGGCATGGTGCACCCGAACGTGCTGCGCAACTGTGGCATCGACCCTGAGGAGTGGCAGGGCTTCGCGTTCGGTTTCGGCATCGACCGCCTAGCCGTGATGCGCTACGAACTCGACGACATTCGCGAGCTCGTCAACAACGACGTCCGCTTCCTCCAGCAGTTCTGATCGAGAGCACCTCATGAAAGTTCTTCTGTCCTGGTTACGCGAGTTCGCACCAGACATCGACGGCGACCCGGTCGAGCTGGGCGAACGCCTGAGCGCGCTTGGCCTCGCAGTCGAAGACATGACCGTCACCGGCGAGATCGTGCCCGGTGTGGTGTTGGCCAAGGTGCTCGACCTTCGCCCCCACCCTGATGCCAACAAGATCCAGCTCGTCGACGTCGACCCCGGCGACGGTGGACCGCTGCAGGTGTGCTGTGGTGCGTTCAATATGACCGTCGGCGACCTGATTCCGTTCGCCACCATTGGCACCACGATGCCCAACGGCATGGAAATCGCCCAGCGCCCCATGCGGGGCCAGATGTCAAATGGCATGTGCTGTTCGGCGACCGAGATTGGCCTCGGTGCCGATTCTGACGGCATCTTGATCCTGAACGACCTCGTCGTCGACGGCGCCGAACTCGGCATGCCCCTCGCCGACGCACTCGGCATCGTTCCCGACGTTTTGTGGGACCTTGAAGTGAACGCCAACCGGCCTGACGCGATGTCGGTTGCGGGTGTGGCCCGCGACCTCGCCGCGTCGCTCGGCGTCGAGTTCGGCTTTCCCGACTATGAGGTCGCGGCGTCCGACGAAACGATCGACGGGCTGGTCAACATCGAGGTCCTCGACCCCGACCTGTGTGGCCGCTTTGCGGCCCGGGTGTTGCGGAACGTCACCGTTGGTACGTCACCCCAGTGGATGCAGCAGCGCCTGATCGCGCTGGGCATGCGGCCGATCAATTCGATCGTCGACATCTCCAACTACGTGATGCTCGAACTGGGCCAGCCCAACCACACCTTCGACCTCGACACCTTGCCCGGCGGCCACCTTCGGGTGCGACGGGCCCACGAGGGCGAAACCTTGGTGACCCTCGATGGGGTCACTCGCGAGCTGCTCCCGCCCGACGGCGTCATTGCCAATGGTGCCGACGAAGCAG
>CAYGMW010000209.1:0-4038 GCA_964350975.1 uncultured Acidimicrobiales bacterium
ACCGGATCGAGAACCTCACTCCTGGCTCACTCTCCGAACGGGGCTGCCAGTTCGCGCTGCGCGTCGCCGGCGGCAACGGCCGCCAGGTGTTCGAAGCGCTGGAGCACGCCCGGGTCCTGTGCGACTGGCGCGAACCCGACGTCATACGGGCCGCGCCCGTGCCGCTCTACAACTCCTTTGCCGACATCGATCGCTTCGTCGACATCCTCGACGGGATTTTGCAGTGACGGGCCCCGTTGTTGTCGCCGGCGCTGGCCCCGCTGGTGCGCTGTTGTCGATCTACCTGGCTCGCCAGGGCCACGACGTCGTGGTGTACGAACGTCGACCCGACCTTCGCCTGCACGAAGTCGACGCGGGCCGATCGATCAACCTGGCCCTGGCCACCCGCGGCATCGTCCCCCTCGTCGACGTTGGGGTCATCGATCGAGTCGATGCAATCACCATCCCCATGAAGGGGCGCATGGTCCACACCGGCGATGGCGTCCCAACACTGCAGCCCTACGGTTCGCAGCCCCACGAGGTCATCCATTCGGTGTCGCGCACCGACCTCAACGCCATCCTGCTCGACGCGGCCGAGGCCACCGGGCGCGTCACGGTCCACTTTGGCCGGGCCATCGAACGGGTCGACTTCGACGCCTCGCTGCTCCACTTTCGTGACGGCACCACCGAGCCATTTGGCGTGGTGTTTGGCTGCGACGGGGCTGGATCGCCCATCCGGCAGTCGATGGAAGCTGCAGGCACCGGCTCGTATCGCACCGAATGGCTCGACCACAGCTACAAGGAGCTCACCCTTGCGCCTACAGCCGATGGTGGGTTCCAGCTCGACCCCAAGGCGCTCCACATCTGGCCGAGGGGCGAGTTCATGCTCATCGCTTTGGCCAACCCCTCTGGCGACTTCACCGTCACCTTGTTCGCACCCAACGCGACCTTCGACCAGCTCGACACCGCCGACCAGGTCGCGACGTTCTTCGCGACCGAATTCGGCGACTTTGCAAGCCTGGTTCCCGACCTTGTCCAGCAATACGCCGACCATCCAACGGGACGGCTCGGCACCTTGCGGGCCAGCGGCTGGAGCCACAGGGACCGGGCCGTGCTCGTCGGCGACGCTGCCCACGCCATCGTCCCGTTCCACGGTCAGGGGATGAATGCGGCGATGGAATCGGTGCGGATCCTCGATCGCCACCTGCGAGCCACGCCCGGCGACCTCGCGGTTGCGTTCCAACGCTACGAGGCCGAGCGAAAGCCCGACGCCGAAGCCATTGCCGCCATGGCGCTGAGCAACTACATCGAGATGCGCAGCGGTGTGACCGAACCCGACTATCTCGCCAAGCGGGCACTCGCCCTCGAACTCGAGCAGCGTCATCCCCACCACCTCAGCCCTCGCTACAACATGGTGATGTTCTCGACCATGCCCTATGCCGAAGCCCTGGCCAGGGCCGATCGGCAGGCCGACATCATCGCGGCCGCTCTGGCCGACCCGAGCATCGATGTCGACGCCATCGTCGAGGCCCTTCCACCCCTGCCCGATCTCGATCCATTGGCCGATCCCGAAGCCCTGTCTGTCTCATGAACCAGCCCATGACCTATGGCAGCTATCTGCGCGTCGAGGAGCTCTTGTCGCTCCAACACACCTTGTCGATCGACCCTGACACCGGTGCTGCTGAACACGACGAGATGCTGTTCATTGTCATCCACCAGGTCTACGAGCTGTGGTTCAAGCAGATGCTGCACGAACTCGACCTCATCGTCGCCGAGCTCAACGCGCTCAATATCAACGCGGCCCGCCACCACCTCAGGCGGACGCTCGCGATCCTCAAAACGCTGGTGGGCCAGGTCGACATCCTCGAAACAATGACGCCGGTCGAATTCGCCAGCTTTCGTTCGTTCCTCGCCAACGCCAGCGGCTTCCAGTCGGCACAGTTCCGCGAACTCGAATTTGTCCTGGGTGTGAAGGACCGCATCCAGCTCGACTGGTTCGGAGGCACCGAAGGCGAGCGGCTGCGGGCCCGTCATGACGCTCCAACACTGTGGGACGCGTTCCTGCGGGTCCTTCATCACCATGGCTATGACATTCCCGCTGACGCCCTTGGCCGCGACGTTCGCGAACCAATCACCGAAAACACCGGAGTCCAAGCCGCCATCGTCGCCTGCTTTGCCGACGACGGGTTCGCCAGCTTGTGCGAGACCCTCACCGACCTCGACGAAGGCCTCCAAGAGTGGCGGTACCGGCACGTGATGATGGTGCGGCGAACCATCGGCACCAAGCCAGGCACCGGTGGTTCTGACGGAGCGTCGTATCTCGCTACCACCCTCTTCCGCCCGGCCTTCCCCGACCTGTGGGCCATCCGCACCGCGTTCTGACCCCGCGTTCTACCAGGGACCACCTCATGCACCACTACCCCGACTTGCAGCTCTACATCGATGGCACCTGGCAGACCACGGGCGCTGACCTCGGTGTCGTCAACCCCGCGACCGAAGAAGAGATCGGCCGGCTCCCGATCGCTGGACCTCAGCAGCTCGATGCGGCCCTCGACGCAGCCCGCCGAGGCTTCGAGGTCTGGAGCCGTACTGCACCGCGGGACCGTGCCGACCTGATCCGCAACGCGGCCCGACTGATGCGAGAGCGCCAAGACGACATAGCGCACTCGATCACCCTCGAACACGGCAAGCCATTCCGCCAGGCCCAGCTGGAGGTCATTCGCGGTGCGGAGTTTTTCGAGTGGGACGCGGGCGAAGCCGTCCGCACCTATGGGCGTGTCATCCCGAGCGCGCCGGGCGTTCGCTACATGGTGCATCACCAGCCGATCGGACCCGTCGCGGCCTTCTCCCCGTGGAACTTCCCGATGAGCCAGCCGGCCCGCAAGGTGGCGGGAGCAATCGCCGCTGGTTGTTCGATCATCCTGAAGGCTGCCGAGGAAACACCAGCTGGCGCCATCCATATCGCGAGGGCGTTCGAAGATGCGGGCCTCCCGCCCGGCGTACTCAACCTCGTCTTCGGCGTTCCGGCCGACATCTCGAACCACCTCATTGCGAGTGACATCACCAAGCTGGTGGCCTTCACCGGGTCAACTGCCGTGGGTCGCCACCTGACCGGGCTCGCCTCCGAGCACATGACCCCGGTGCTCATGGAGCTCGGCGGGCACGCCCCCGTCATCGTGTGCGAGGACACCGATGTCGAGGCCGCGGCACTCACCTCAGCGGTTCGCAAGATGCGCAACGCCGGCCAGGTCTGCACCTCGCCCACAAGATTCTTCGTCCACGAAGGGATCTTCGAGCAGTTCCTCGACGTGTTCACGAGGCGAGCCGAGGCCACGGTGGTGGGCAACGGGATGGAGCCAGGGGTCGAGATGGGGCCGCTGGCCAACGAACGTCGTGTCGGTGCCCTCACCGACTTTGTGACCGACGCCGTCGCCGCCGGGGCCCAGGTGACCACTGGTGGAAAGCGACTCGGCCGCGCGGGTTACTTCTTCGAACCAACCGTGCTGGCCAATGTGCCCGCCAACGCGAAGGTCATGCAGGAAGAGCCCTTCGGTCCGCTCGCCATCATCAACCCCGTCGAGTCGCTCGACCATGCAATCGAACAAGCCAACTCGGTGCCCTATGGCCTTGCGGCCTATGGCTTCACCAATCGGGCCGACTACGTCGACCGCATGGTCGACCGGGTCGAGGCGGGCAATCTGTCGATCAACACCCTCGAAGCCTCGCTGCCAGAAACGCCGTTTGGTGGGGTCAAGTCGAGCGGTTATGGACGCGAGGGCGGCTCCGAGGGCCTCCACCACTACATGGCGATCAAGAACGTGTCGCACAGCATGACGATCGTCTGAGAACGGGACCAGCCATGAACTATTCCAAGAGTGACGCCAAGGATTACGCCAAGGAGAACCTGAGAGGGATCTGGGCCGCAGCGCTGCTGCCGTTCACCGAGACCCTCGCCATCGACGAGGATGGATTTCGCTCCAACATTCGCCACTGGACCGAGGACCTCGGCATCGAGGGCCTGTTCATCTCGGGCAAACAAGGCGAGTTCTACGCCATGTC
>CAYGMW010000209.1:4138-6040 GCA_964350975.1 uncultured Acidimicrobiales bacterium
TCGGCATCGAGGGCCTGTTCATCTCGGGCAAACAAGGCGAGTTCTACGCCATGTCCGTCGAGGAGCGGAAGCGTTCGTTCGAGCTGGCCGTCGAGGCGACCGGCGACACAGCCCAGACAATCATGTCGTGTTCGGATCAGAACCTCGACGTGGTGCTCGACCTGGCCAGACACGCCGAGAAGGTGGGTGCCGACTACATCGTTGTCCACGCTCCGGCCCTGCATTTTTCGACCGCCCAGGACGAAACCCTCATGGGCTACTACCGCACGGTCGCCGACGCCGTCGACATCGGCATTGCCCTGTGGAGCCACCCCGACAGCGGCTATCTCATGTCGCCCCAGCTGTGCAACAGGCTGGCCGACATCGACAATGTGGTGGCAATCAAATACAGCGTGCCGCGCCCCATGTACTGCGAGCTGACCGAGCTCGCGTCCGACCGCATCCAGGTCAGCACGTCGTCGGAACCCGAATGGCTCGACAACATCATCGAGCTCGACTGGCGGCTCTACCTCTGCTCGTCTCCCCCGTTCTTGTTGCAGACCAAGAACGATCGCCGGATGCACGACTACACCCAGGCCGCGTTCGCCGGACGTTTTGATTCCGCCCGCGCCATCAGCGCGAGCCTCGACCCGGTACGAGCTGCGCTTAGGGACACTCGTCCAGCCGAAAAGCCGCACGCCCACCAGAAGTATTGGCAAACGCTGCTTGGCCAGGTCGGCGGGCGTGTGCGCCCTCCCCTGCTTGAGCTGACGGAGGCCGAAAAGGCCGCGACCCGCGACGCATTCGAACAGTGTGGGCTCCGGCCGTGAAACGGGTGCGGGTCGCCCTGGTCGGCTGGGGCGCCATCGCCAAGACCGCAGCGGGCCTGCTTGCCAACTCCCCGATCGACATCGTCGCGGTGGCCACGACCGGTCGAGGCCCAACACCGACCGACCTTCCACTAGGAGCGAGGTTCATCGTCGATCCAGCCGAACTGGCCGCCACCGGACCCGATGTGGTGGCCGAAGCAGCGAGCCGCGAGAGCGTCGGCCCTTGGTGTCGAGCCGGGCTCGACGCGGGTGCTGACGTGATTGTGTCGTCGGTGTCGGCTTTTGCCGATGCCGCCGTGCTCGACGAGCTCCGGGCTCACGCCGCTCGGGTTGGCGCCCAGATCCACATCCAGCCCGGTGCCCTCGCAGGGGTCGAGGCACTCTCAGCTGCGCGCCGGATGGGAATCGACAGCGTCGAGCACCGCATCATCAAGCCTCCAACGGCATGGGCAGGCACACCGGCGGATGCCTACTGCTCGCTCGACACGTTGACCACGGCCACTGCCTTCTTTCGCTCCAGCGCCGCCGAGGCCGCCCGTGCGTTTCCAAACAATGCCAACGTGGCCATGACCAGCGCGCTCGCCGGCATCGGGCCCGACGCCACCCAGATCGTCTTGGTGGCCGACCCAGCCGCGACCACCAACCGCCACGAACTGACCGCGGCAGGTGCCTTTGGTCGGCTCGAGGTATCGATCAGCAATCACCCGCTGCCGGGCAATCCAAAGTCATCGGCCATGGCCGCGCTGAGCCTGGTCCGTTCGATCGAGAACCGAGCGGTTGCGTTCGTGATCTAGCCAGCCATCAGGCCCGCGTTGGGGTCAGTTCGATCCATGCGCCGTAGCCGCCGATGATGTCGGACACGTCAGCAAATCCGGCCTGGCGCAACACGCTGGCCCCCACCGACGACCGCTACCCGCCGGCACAGAACACGATGAAGGTGAGTCTGCGGATGATGAATTGCTCGGCGAGCGGTTGCGCGTCTGCATGGCACTCCTCGATTATCAAACACAACGTGAGAAATCGGGTTCGTCCAAAAGCGGAACAAAAGAAACTATCGCCGCACAAACACTGGCACCCGCGATCATTGTCGCGC
>CAYGMW010000210.1:0-6037 GCA_964350975.1 uncultured Acidimicrobiales bacterium
TCATTGGCGGAGTCGTCTGCCCATTCTGTGAACGCGGCCGCGTATGAGTCGCCGAGTTCAGATGCGCGCAGCAACCGAATCGCGCGGTGAAGTGCCGCAGATCGGGATTCGATCTGGTGGGTCTTGGTGTAGTTGTCGAGGAACTCGACGTCTTCTGCCGGGATGCTCACGCTGACTTTCATGCAGCGATACTACCCTGGTAGCACATGGATTGCCACCGGCCCCGAGTCTTGGAGCGGCAACGCAGACAGCGCCGGCGGCGCCCATGAAACACAGCACCGGTCCGGAACTGACCCGCCCCCTCGACTCCGCTCACGCGATGGTTCGGCGCCCGGCTCGTTCGGCGAAGTCGTCCAAATTGTTCGTGATGTCGTGTGCCACCCAGATCATGTCGCGCAGTCGCGCGATGTTGTGCCGAGTCACGATGCCGCGTTCGGCGAGCAACCCCAGCGCGGTAGTGGCTCAGAGCATCGAAATAGCGTCCGGTCTCGGCGAGGAGTCCAGCCGAGATCGGCGGGTCGGCGTACTCGGTGGCCAGGCTCTCGCCCAGCATGGCGTGCACGATGGCTCGACCGGTCCGACCATTGCCGTCCGGGAACGGGTGAATGGTCTCGAACTGGGCATGAGCAATCGCTGCATGCACCAGCGGCTGGATGTCGGTGCGAGCAATGAAGGCCACGAGATCGTCGATTGCTGAGGGCACTCGGTCGTGGTGTGGCGGCACGAAGTCCGCCGCGTGCGGTGACCTTGCGCTGCCAATCCATACCTGCGTGGAGCGCCACTTGCCCGTGTATTCAGGTCGCGTGGCGCCGAGCTGGTGAGGTGCTCGATCTGCGATGAGGCTGCTGCCTCGCTGCGCAGCAGCAGTGACCCGAAGCCAACCAGATCTCGGCCGTAGTCGCGGTCGAAGCGGACGATCTCGCCCTCAGCGCGTGCTGCTTCTGCGGCCAGCCTGCCTATTTACCTCTTGGGCCCAAAGTGTGCATATCTGGGCAGCGGCGACCAGCTTCAGCGGCTGTCGCGTTTGCGGCGGAGCAACTCGTCCATGGTTGACGGGGCTGTGGGAGCCGTCGGTGCCGCGGGGGGTGCCGGCGGAATCGCATTGCTCGGGGGCTCGGGCGACTGCTGATCGCGTGGTCGCCCATCGCTCTTGGCTGACGCCGACGTGGTCGGGCGACGCACACGTTTCGGTCGAGACTCGGCGTTGGTCTGGGTCGGGCGCACCACAGCCGACCGTCCACTGAACAGCCACAACCGCGACAACACCGCGGCGACCAACCATGCAACGGCGGCGATGACCAACAGCCACGTACCGATCTGCTGGTTGCGCGTACCCGATTCGAGGCCCGCGGCATCAAAGGCCTGCTCGGCGGTGATCGAACCGCGGCCCGAGGTCAGCTCACTGAGTCGGGCCAACGCCGCGCTGTCAGTCGGGCCAGAGCGGTACTCAGCCGAATACGACAGCGACGCCACATCGGTGCCAATCGCCTGGGGGCCATCGGCGGTGGTCATCACCACCGACACCGCGTGGGCACCAACATCATCGAGACGAACCGTCCCCTCGAGCAATCCATCAGACCGCTCGGTGAGGTCGACCGTTCGGGGCGCACCCGTGGGGTCGGTCACGGTTGCGGTCACCGGCCCGGAGGTGCCGTCGGGGCGTTCGGCCACGATCCGAAGATCGTTGCCGTCGACGGTGGTACGCAACGAACCGCCCCCATCGATGCTGAACGTGTCGCGCACCACCGCCGACCAGAAGTCGACATAGCCGTCCCAGTCGACCCAGGCTTGGCCCCATCTCAGACCTGCGTCTGACGTCCACGATGTGGCCCGACCGAGACCGGCCTGCCAGGTCGCCAACAAGGGGTCCGACTCGTCGCCGATGGTCAACAAGGTGCGCGCCGTTGGCTGGGCCGTCGTGGCCACATACCCAAGCAGAGGCGGGGCCGACGTCAGGTTCTCCGTGGCCGCCGACAGGCCGGTTCGGGTGGGCACGAACTCGCCCTCATTGATGAACGACCTCGACGCAATGATCGACTCCTGCACCAGGATCTCGGGAATCCGAGACAGGTCGCGTCCCGGGTAGAAACGCCCGCCGCCAGCAACGGCTATCGGTTCGAGTTCGCGGGCCGCACCCTCGCCGGTGGCCACCACCGACACCGTGATGCCCTCGTCGTACAGGGCCCCCGCTTCGGAGGTGAGCTTGTCGAGCACACCAGGCTGGGTGAAGCCGTCGCTGAACAAGATGATGTGCTTGAGCCCAGCATTGCTCTCGCGCAGCGACGCGGCCGCGGTCGACAAGGTGTCAGACAGGTCGGTGTTTCCGGCCGGTGCAATCTGAGCCAACCCCGCCTCGATCACATCGGCCGACGGCAGCTGCTGCAGGTCGATGAGCCAGTTGGCTTGGGTGTCAATACCGAGGATCCCAATCTCATCTTCGGCGCTGAGCGCATCGATGGCGCGGGCCGCTCCGGTGCGGGCGATATCGGTCTTGCGCAAACCTCCGGGGGTCCGCCCGGTGCCTTGGAAACCCTCAGCACAGTGGCATTCGCCCATCGATTCGCTGGTGTCGATCGCCATCACCTGGGCCACGGTGCGGCGTCGTCGAGGGTCGAGCACATCGCTGATCACCGGAAGCACCGATTCGAGGATCGAATCGCGGTAGGCACCCATGCCATAGGACTGGGTGCCCCCGACGGTGACGAGTCCGACGCCCAGGTTTTGGGTGGCCGACGCCAGGGCCACCATCTGAGACTCGGCCAGATCTTCGGCGTCAACATCAACCAACACCACCGAGTCATAGCCCGCGAGCTGGTCGAGCGATGGCACCTGACCAGCTGGCACCGTGTCGACCTCGAGTCCGCCAGCGGTGAGGCCACTCACCAAGGTTGCCGCCGCTCCGGGGGCACCCTCGACGACGAGCACTCCGGCCGGTCCGGCGATATCAACCGTGGCGCGGCCAACATCGTTTTGGGGTCGAGCGTCGAGGGCCACATCGACCACCACGTCATAGGACGCCAACCCGCCGCTAGCCGCCACATCGCTGAGCTCGACGGTGGTCGACCCGGCGGCCAACACGACGTCAATCGTGGAGACAATCTCGCCATCGCGGCGCAGCGACACCAACGCTGGCTGTTCGACCGTGGAAGCAATCGTGGCCGACACCACGACCCGTTGACCCACCTCCGCGTCTTGTGGAGCCTGGATCGACACCACTGACGCATCTGCGCCCAGCGCAGTGTCGATCGCTGCGTACTCAACGACAATGCCCCGCTCGGCGAGTTGGGCCGCGACCTCGGCCGCGTCACCCGTGGTGGCTCGACCGTCTGACACCACCACGACCCGCCGGCGGGCGTCATCGGGCGTGACTGCTCCGGCCAGACGCAGGCCGGCCGCGAGGTCGCTCTGGGACGGATCAATCGCCACGCTCTGCAAGCCCGAACTCGCAGAGCTGTCGGCGAGGAGTCGCTCGACCCGTGCCCCGTTGGCTGTCGCAATGACAGCGTGGCGCGAATCATCAGGAGCACCCGCCACCGCCGCGTCGACAAAGGCCGAGCCGCTGATGCGGCCCGGGTCGCCCACCGAGTCGCTGCGGTCCAGCACAAACACCGTCGTCACGCCATTGGCCTGGCGGGGCAACGACACCCCGATGAGGCCCATCACCGCGGCGATCACCGCAATGGTTCGCAGCGCGGTGGCCACCTGCCACTGACGCTGCGACACACCATGGTTGCGGCGCGCCAGCCACCACTCGACCAGGGCCAGAGCAATGGCCAAGGTCACCAGGATCCAGCGCAGCGATGTTCGTTCCGTCGGGGCTGCTTCGCCGGCGCGCCTCACCCGGGGATCGGTCGGTGGCACCGGCAACGGAGCCAGCTTCGATTCCGACGCCGGAAGCGACACCGCAACCACGCTGGGGGCCGAGTCGGCTGCAGTCACCGTCCAGAAGCCGGGACGGTCGACCACCACGGCACCAGACCCGGAAGCCACGACCCGCTCGGCACCCGACGGATCGGTGACCACCGAATCGCGGCCGACCGGCAACACCAAGGCGGCGCCGACATCGAGCGACACAGGCACCGAGTTGGCGTCGGCGAGCTGGGCCAACAGGCGGTCGCCGAAGACTGGGAACGAGACGTCGAGGGGCAGGTTCGACTGGCCCAGATCGAACGCCAGATAGACGAACGGCGTTCCGGCTCGACGGCCCCGAAGAATGAGCGGCGCCCCTTCGGCTCCAACCAGCACCTCGGCCGCAGGCGCACTCACCCGTTGGGCTTCGACGATCCGCAGGCCAGTGAGGTCGAGCCCGGCGAGCAGCGAATCTGCCGTTCGGACGAGGGTCGCAACTGGCGCCTCGACGCTTCCGTTCACATCGACGCCAACCACACCGCTGGGCGGAGCAATGGCCACAAACGGACGAGCCAGGTCGTCGGGCACGTTTACGCCCACAAAGACCGACACGTCGGGTACCTGCTCGGCCGGATCGACCAGCTGCACCCCGGGAAGCGACGCGATCAGGGCCGACACGAAGGTGTCGGTGCCCTCGACCGACACCGTCAGGTCGGTCCGACGACGGGTCAGGGCATAGCCCGTGTCATCGATCGCCAACAGGTCGTCACCGCCAAGGCGAGCAATGATCTGCTCACCGTCGCCAACCACCGTCGTGACCACGGTGGGCGTGCCAACGACCAGGTCGAGATCGACGATCGCTTCGGTGCGTCCGTCAACATCGATGCGCAACGTGGCCGAACCCTCGGGACCGCCGGTGATCTCGACGGTGGTGGTGACCTCGACGCCACCCTCGACACTCCTCACCGCTATATCGGTGATGGCTCGGTTGATATTGCTGGTGCCCACTAGCTCGTGGGTGACACCCGCGGGCAGGGCCGCGATCTCCTCCGGCGTGTGCTCGCCATCGGAAATCAGGACGATGCCAATGGTCTCATCGGGGCTTTCGAGCCCATCGGCGATGGCCATCGCGGCATCGAGATCGGCCGGGCCGTCAGCGACCCGCAGCGAACGCACCGCTTGGGCGAACGCGTCGTCGTCGGCGGTCGACACCGCCACCACCCTGGGAGTCACACCGGCCGCGATGAGGCTCATCGTTGCCCCGTCGGGTCGGCTCTCCCACAGATCGAGGGCCACAACTTGGGCATCGGCCAAACGATCGGGAGCACCGTCTCGGGCGCCCATCGACGCTGACGTGTCGACCACCAGCACGGTGTGTTGGGCCAGATCGGTCGACTGCTCGGTCTGGGGGTTGGCCAACGCGACAGCCAGTGCCGCCACGATCAACAACTGCAATAACAGCGGCAGCGTGGCCCTCAGCCGCTGCCAGGGCGTAGCCGCCGTCGACCCCACCGTGTCGTCGGACCACAACAGGCGCGAACTCACCACATGCTCGACCCGGCGGGGTTTGAGCATGTGCATGGCAATAATGGGCAACGCCGCCAGCAAGAACCACAACCCGGCCGGGTTCGCAAGCCTCATCGAAGGGCAGCTTTCATCGAAGGACAGCTTTCATCGAAGGGCAGCTTTCATCGAAGGACTGTGTTCATCGAAGGACTGTGCTTCGTCGGAGCTGGTCACGCACCAGGGTGCCGACATCGGTTCCGGCCGTCACCCGCATGACCGGCATGCCTCTTCGTCGAGCCTGATCGTCGACATTGTTGGCCCACGCCTCGAAGCGCTCGCGATAGCTGTCGACCGCGGCCCGGGTGAGCGACACCGGAACGCGGGCGCCGGTTTCGATATCAACCAGGTCGACGTCGCCCACCGTTGGGGGTTCGAGATCGGTCGCTCCGAGCACATGGGCAATCGCGACATCAGCACCGGCAGTCGGGAGCCGTCGCAGGCCCCGCTCCCACTCGGGGTCGAGCAGGTCAGAACACACGAAGGCAAACCCCGGTGGCCGCGCCGCCGACAACACCCGTTGCACCAGGGCGCTGAACGGCTCGTCGCCCCTGGCCGTCAGGGCCGCCAACTGGCTATCGAGTTGGCCATAGGCCATTCGACCGCTGAATCGTTGGGGCGGTCG
>CAYGMW010000211.1:0-1545 GCA_964350975.1 uncultured Acidimicrobiales bacterium
GAGTCAGCCGCACGCGTCGGGGGTCGCCTCGGTGTGGTGGTGGCCGCGGCTGGCACCGGCGGCGGGGCCGCTCCGGTGACCCGCCTCGACCTCGATGTGTGGAACCAGTGCCTCGCGGTGAATCTGACGGGTGCGTTCCTGACGATCAAGCATGGGGCCGACACGATGGACGGTGGCGGTTCGATCGTGGCGATCTCGTCGATTGCCGGAGCCCTCACCCACCGTCTCATGACCGCGTACTGCGTGAGCAAGGCTGGTCTGGAGATGCTGGTCAAGAACGCGGCCGACGAGCTCGGTAGCGCTGGCATCAGGGTGAACGCGGTCCGTCCGGGCCTGGTGCCCACCGATTTGGCAGCACCGCTCGCGGCCAACGACAACATCGTGTCGGAATACCTCGACCTCATGCCGCTGCGTCGTCTGGGAACACCAGACGATGTGGCGGCCGCGGTCCGGTATCTCGCCGGACCCGAGTCGTCATGGGTCACGGGCCAGGTCTTTGCCACCGATGGCGGCCATACGCTGCGCCGCGGTCCCGATCTGGCAGGAGCCAGCCGGGCGTGACCATCCTGGTGGATGCCGCGATCTGGCCGTGGCGCGACCGGCGCTGGGCCCACCTCGTGAGCGACGAGTCCTACGACGAGTTGCACGAGTTCGCGGTCTCGATCGGTAAACGCCGGGTCGGGTTCCAGGGCGACCACTACGACGTCGAAACCGCTGAGCGCGACGCCGCCATCGCCGCCGGGGCCGAAGCTGTTGATTCACGCGTCCTGGTCCGACGAATCAAGGCCGCCCAGCTCAGGCTCACACCGGGCAACAAACCCGAGCCATGGCAGTGGGTGACCAAACGCCACCAGGTCGACCGACTCGTCGATCTCGACGTCGCCTTATCGGGCTTTCGGTCCCAGGCATCAGAGTCGGCGCCCGCAGCCAACCTGCTCGGTGCGCTCCGCGACGCGGGACGGCTCGATGTGTCGGTCCTGCAGCGGTCACAGGAACTGGCCGTCGTGTGCGGAGTCCACGTCTCGAGCGCGCGGCAGCACACCGATACCGACCAGTTGCGTCGCGACGTGGCCGCCCTCGTGTCGGGCTACGAGCTGCCGACCGATCACGGCCGATTCGTCTCAGGTGCTGGCGACATCGTCGTCGAGCTGCTGATCGCTCGCAGCTCGTAGGCTTGCCGCTGTGACTCGGGCCGATCAGTACGACGCCATCATCGTGGGAGCGGGTCCCAACGGGCTCACTGCGGGGGCTCGAATCGCCAAGGCCGGCGGCAAGGTGTTGGTACTTGAGGCGAACAACATCATCGGTGGAGGAGCCCGATCATTCGACAGCAATGGCTTCGTCCATGACAGCTGCTCAACCATCCACTCGCTCGCCGCGGTTGCGCCTGCTTTTACCGAACTCGGAATCGTCGAGGCTGCGCCCACTGGCCCCTCGGCAGGCCGACGGGTCGACTGGGCCCACTTTCCAGTCGAGCTGGCTCACCCGCTTCCCGGTCGCGACGCGGCGCTGCTGTATCGCGACGTCGATCGCACTGCTGAGCGG
>CAYGMW010000211.1:1555-6013 GCA_964350975.1 uncultured Acidimicrobiales bacterium
CCAAGCGCTACCGACAGCTGATTGGGCCCCTCGTCGAACATTGGGACGACCTGGCTTCTGAGCTGTTGCGACCCATCGTGCACGCTCCACGGCACCCGATCACCCTGGCCCGTTTCGGACTCCCGGCGTTGCTGCCCGCCGCATCAGGGCTGCGCCGCTTCTTCTCGGGCGACGATGCCCAGGTACTCCTCGGCGGCGGAGCGGCCCACAGCTATGTTCCCCTGACCTCGCCCCTGACCATGGCCTTTGCCCTGATGCTCCAGGTCGGAGCCCATGTTGGTGGCTGGCCAGTAGCAACCGGCGGTTCGCGCACGATTCCCGACGCCCTCGCCCACATCATCACCACCCGGGGCGGCTCGATCGAAACTGGCCAGCGCATCACCTCCATGGGCCAGCTCCCCGACGCGGCCGCGGTGCTGTTTGACCTCACACCATCGGCCCTGGTTGACATCGATGGTCTCGACCTCGGTCGGCGCCACCGCCGGGCCTATCGAAGCTTTCGCCATGGCGCCGCAGCATTCAAGGTCGACTATGAGCTGTCTGGACCAATGCCATGGACCGACCCCGAGGTTGCCAACGCTGGAACCGTGCACGTCGTCGGCAGTTTCGACGAACTCGTGATGGCCGAAGCCCAGGTGGGCGCTGGCGACCTGCCCGAACGCCCCTTCGTTCTCGTCGTCCAGGCCTGCGTCGCTGATCCAAGCCGGGCCCCGTCGGGCCAGCACACGCTATGGACCTACGCCCACGTCCCCGCAGGGTTCGCCGGAGACGCTCGACCTCAACTGGAGGCCCAGATCGAGCGTTTCGCGCCAGGCTGGCGCGACCTCGTGACGGCAACCCATGTCGCCACGCCCGCCGATATGGAGTCAGCCAACGCCAACTATGTACGAGGCGATATCGGAGGCGGCAGTTATGGCGGGTTGCAGTCGCTCGCTCGTCCCCTGCTCAGCCCGTTCCCCTACCGAAGCGGTCACAACGGCGCCTACCTGTGTTCGGCGTCGACACCTCCCGGTGCGGGTAGCCACGGTATGGCGGGATGGAACGCGGCCGGCGATGCCCTCCGCCGCGAACTGCGCCACCTCGGCGCCTAGATCCCAGGACGCGGGACTCGACACGCGCGACTCGGCACGCGGGACTGGGCACGAGCGATCTAGATGTCGCGGAGTCCGTCGAACACGAGGGCCACGGCCAGCACCATCAGCACCACACCCATCACGCGAACCCGTTCGGGCCTCAACGTAGGGCGCTGTGACACAACAAGAGCCGCGATAGCCCCGACCGCCGCGGGCCCACCGACGGCGAGCACCCCGTGGTCAGAACCCACCGACACCGCGACCAACAGCGCTTCTGGTCCGAGCAGCATTGGATAGGCGACCGGCCACCACCACGACCAGGTTGGCGACGGCTCCGGGTCGGGCCGCGCTCCCCAGCCCAGGGTTCGGGCGAGTCCAAGGCCAGCAAGCGAGAGCCCGGTCGCAATCCGGAAGGTCTCGGTGTCGACGTCGAGCCCCGACAGGACCGGCCCAGATACCCAGGCCATGGCAACCATCACCACCATCACCGCTACCACGGCCCGCTGGGCGAGGCGGCGCTCGATTGGTTGACCATCAGCAGTCATCATCCGCCACCAACCGACACTCACGACCACCAAAATCAGGGCTCGAATCGTCATGGACGTTCTCCACTTTGTTCGTCTCGAGAGAGGATCTCGCGACCGATCAACAAGGTCGACAGCGTGTGTTGTTGGTCGTCAACCTGGGTGACGTCGTCGGTGAACCATGCCCCGATCTCGCGTTCGGAGTCAGAAACAACATCACCAGGCCCGACCTGGCGGTTCACGAGTAGCGACACGACGCACTCGACTCTCAGTGCTGCTTCGTCGGCGCGGCCAGCGAGCGGACCCGACCCGTTCGTCGTCGACTGGTCGGCCAGGCTCCACAACGACACGAGGCCCTCCCCCATTGCTCCCACCCCGGCACCGAGGGCCTGGCCGAAACGAACCACACCCTGGGTGCCGGCATTGCTGCGTTGTGGTTCGACCCGGCTCATCAGGGCAAAGTCACCCGCGAGTCGTTCGGCATACTCGTGGGCGCCTGCCAGAGCGTCGACCCTGTTGGGGCCCCGTTCGGCGAGTGCGTAGGCGGTCCAATGATCGGGCTGACGCAGCAACAATCCCTCGACTTCACGCCGATGGTTGACGACATAGTCGATCACCCGGTCGGCTCCTTCGCCCCAGCCTTCGCCGGGGAAGATCTCATCGAGCATGGCAAGCGACCACGCAGCCTCGCCGGTGGCGAACTGGCCGTATCGACCCGCTATTGGCGTGCCAGCGTCAAGATCGAAGTAGCCGAGCACGGCGCCGTCGTCATCGATCTGGCCGATGAAGAACCGTCCGAACCCTCGCAAGATGTCGTCGTGTCCGGTATCGCCTGTCGCAAGGCGGCGATGCACGAGCGCCGCCGCGGCGAGGCCTGCGGCGCCGAGCTTGGCCTCATTGCCGGCGTACTGGATGGCCGCCACATCGGGCGCCGCCCACACCACCCGTTCGAGCAGGAAATCAAGCGATTCGTCGGTGCCAGCCATCCACGGTGATGCCGAGCCCTGGCCTTCGCTCAGCACCAGTTGGTACAGAGCATTGGTCATTCCGGCGTGGCGAACAATGTTGTAACCGCCGAGATCGGTGCCACTCGTGCGGTCGTATCGGTACAAGAACTGGCCATCGCTCGTCAGATTGTCGAGCGCCCAGGTCGCGGTCTGGCTGATCGCCACGTCGAGTTCGGCGCGGGTCACCGGATCGCAGTGTTGGGGGGCGACCAGGCCGACCCGTAGCACCGTGAGCCCCATCACCCACGCCACGACGTGGGCCGCGATTCGTCGTCGTCTGGTCACAGGCACACGCTGACGGTAGCCGCGCCCCGGCCCGGCCTGGGAGACTGGGCCCATGTGGCCCCGCTCTCGGAGACTGTCGACGCCGTGGATGGCCATCGTCACCCTGGTCGCGGTCGCAGCCATGATCGGTCCGGTCCTGAGACAGCCACCCCGAGATTCGTTCCCCCTGTCGACCTATCCGATGTTTTCGAGCCTCATCGAGCCCATCACGGCGATCGACCTCGCCGTCGGCATCGACACCAACGGCGACGACGTGCGGTTGAGCCCCGAGCTCATTGCCGGTACCGACGAGGTGATCATTGCCGGGTCGACGCTCAGACAGGCCGTGCGAGCAGGCACGGCCGCTGATCTGTGCGCCGAGATTGCCCAGCGTGTCGCCGACCATGGCGATTCGTCGGTCGTCGAGATCCAGATCCGCACCGACACCCTAGACGCAATCTCCTGGTACGCATCAGGTGACGCCGGGCGTCAGCCGGTCGAGCGAATCGTGCGCTCTGTGTGTGAGGTTCGGCCATGACTTGGCGCTGGACCGCTCCGCCGGAACGGCTCGCTGTCATGCGAGTGTTGGCCTTCGCGTACGGCGGGATCTATGTCGCGGCGCGGGCGCCGACCATTGTCGATATCGGCGACCTTCCGACGAGCCGGTTCGATCCGGTGGGCGGAGCCGCGTGGCTGAATGGACCGGTTTCGCCCGGCTGGCTGACGCTGGCAGTCCTGGTGACCGTGCTCGCCAGCATGGCGGGCGCCGCTGGGTGGCGCTACCGAGCAACAGCGCCCGCTGCGGCGCTCGGAATCTTGTTCGTGTTGTCGCACCGACTGAGCTGGGGCCAGGTACTCCACACCGAAAACCTGCTCGTGATGCACACATTGATCTTGGCGGTAACACCGGCTGGCGACGCGTGGTCACTCGACGCCCGCCGCCGACGACCCTCGGCCCAGATCCCAAACGTTGCACCCACGGTGTATGGGTGGGCGCTGCAATTGATGGCCGCCGTCACGGCACTTTCCTATGTCGTCGCAGCATGGGCGAAGCTGCGCAACGGCGGACTCGACTGGATCAGCGGCGACGTGCTGCGAAACCACATCGCTCGCGACAATCTGCGTAAGCACCTGTTGGGAGACGCATCGAGCCCGATCTCGCCGTACCTCGTCCCGCACGAGTGGCTCTTTGCTCCGATGGCGATGGTGTCCATGGTGGTCGAGCTCGCGGCCCCGATCGCCATTGTTGCGAGCACCCGCCTACGGCGCCTGTGGGTCGGCGCCGCGTGGTCGTTTCATCTGGGTGTGCTCGCGCTGATGGCGATCGGGTTTCCGTACCAGCTGGGTTTCGTGGCGTTCGTGCCCTTTGTGGACGCCGAACGCATCGCCCGGCGGGTCGGGCGAACTATTCGTCCAGAGCGCTGATCTCGGCCAAGCTCAGCCCACAACCTTCGAGCATGTCGGTGAACCCAGACGGCGTGGCCATGGCCTCAATATTGTCCGGGTTGGTCAGGGCCTCGACCGCGCACTGGGCTTCGTCTTCGTCCATCCCGAGCGAGGCAAAGACCGGCACCAGCAGTGCTCCCATCT
>CAYGMW010000212.1:0-6012 GCA_964350975.1 uncultured Acidimicrobiales bacterium
TCATAGCCCTCAGGAGCCCCTCGGGCGAGCGGGCTGTGTACCGATTCGGTTCGTGGTACACCGACGTCAACAACAACGGACTCTGGGACGGTTGTGGCGTTGACGATTGCGCCCGTTTCGGCGGTGCGGGCGACACTCCGCTGTATGACTCAAGTGGAAGCAGAGCCGTCTACCGCGCGGGCCGGTGGTTCGTTGACCAAAACAACAACGGCCGGTGGGATGGGTGCAACATCGACGGCTGTGCAACCTTCGGGGCTCTCGGCGATCGCCCGCTGATCGCCGCGCAGTCGGCCCCCATCGCGCCTGCGTCGACCACCAGCTTCGCTCCGTCGACGACGGATGCACCAACGACCGCTGCACCTCCAACGACCACGGCCGCTGGGGGCAAGGCCGCAATCGTCGTCACGAGCTGCAACCGCCGCACCGAGCGCGTCACGCTGACGAATCAGTCGTCGACCGCGGTCTTGCTTGCTCGATACCTCCTTCATGACGACGGCCGCAACTTCGAGTTACGGTTCGATCCATCGACGCGAATCGAACCGGGAGCAAGCCTCACGGTCGTGTCGGGCCCAGACGCAGCGGCTGGACCAGGCATCTTGGTCTGGTTGAACCGTCATGTCTGGAACAACGACGGTGACACTGCGTTCTTGGTCGCGCCCGACGGCACAATGTCGAGCAGTCGCTGCACCGGCTAGCCGGATGGTCCCGCGTCAGTTCGGGTTCTGAATCGATACAGTTCTCTCCTTAACTTGATCGATTCAGTGTCCGAAAGAACCCTCATGACTCAGATGTCACCCACCGTCTTGTCCTTTACCAACTATGTCGTCACCCCCGAGGACGAAGTCCTTCGTCGCATCGATGCTGCCGCCCAGTCAACGCCCCGCGGCACCCGGGTCGACGTCGACCGCCTCGGCTCGATGACCCGCATCATCGTCAGCGCCCCATGGCAGCCAGCACCCGGCGAGAGCCGCGAACAGACCACCCTCGACACCTGCCGCTACTCAATGCGGGTGCTCGAGCTCGCCAACGCCTGACGGGGCGTAACGTGATCTGATGCCTCGTCAGCGCTCGTCCGTCACGCTGCAGTCAATCGCAGCCGAGCTCGGCGTGTCGCGGACCACGGTGTCGAACGCCTACAACCGGCCCGATCAGCTCACCGACGAGCTGCGAACCGCGGTGCTCGAGCTGGCCAAGAAGCGGGGTTACTCCGGCCCCAGCGCAGCCGGCCGAATGCTGCGCACCCGCAAACGCAACGCAGTCGCTCTGCTGTTCACCGAAGACCTTCAGCACGTGTTTCGCGACCCCGACACCATGGCGTTTATGCAGGGCGTGGCCGAAACCACGACCGCGGCCGCGACCGGATTGATGCTGGTGCCCGTCCCGGTCGGCACCGATGTGTCAGCTTCAGCGCTTCCAATGGTTGCCGTCGACGGCTTCCTCATCTACTCCGTGGCGTCGGACCACCCCGTCATCGAGCTGGTCGCGCGGACATCAGGACCGGTCGTGGTCGTCGACGAACCGGAGGGCATCGCCAACGCTGGGTTCGTTGGAATCGACGACGAACGGGGTGCCACATTGTCGGCCCAGCACCTGATCGGCCTCGGCCATCGCCGCATCGGCATCATCACCCAACGACTCGGGGTGACTCCCCGACCTGGGGCCCTAGACGCTGCCCGCCGGGCCGAAGCCACCGTGCGAGTGGGCCGCCGTCGCCTCGATGGGGCGCTCACAGCCATGGCCGCAATAGGAATCGATCCCGCCGCCGTCCCCGTGTGGGAGGCCTCGGGCAACGACCCCGACGCCGGCCGTCAGGCGGCTCGGGCGCTACTGCATCATCATCCCGATGTCACCGCCCTGTTGTGCTTCACCGACCAGCTCGCGATCGGCGCAGTGCAGGCCGCCCAGTCGATGGGCATTGACGTCCCCGAGCATTTGTCGGTGATTGGTTTCGACGACACCCCACGAGCGAGCACCTGGGAGCCGCCTTTGTCGACTATTCGCCAGCCCTTGGTCGACAAGGGGCGCATCGCAGCCAGGATGCTGCTCGACGCCATCGACGGCAAGCCAGCACGACAACAACAACTCCCGATCGAGCTGGTTGTTCGAGCGTCGACGGGCCCGGCTCGGGGCTAGCGGCCAGCCCGCGCTAGCACTAGTCGAATCGGAGGCGCTCGACCACTGCCATGGCCGCGCTCATCGATGCGTGGTCGCCAGATACAGCGGTGAGGAAGGGCACCCGTTCGATGACGAGCAGGGAGCCGGGAGACGTGGCAACGACACTCGCGGTTCGGGGCCGGTCAGACAGTAGAGCGACCTCGCCAAACCAGCCGCCCCGGCTGACCGAGCGCACGAGTTCTCCGCTCATGACCACGTCGAACTCGCCGCTTACGACGGCATAGAACGTGTCGCCAGGGTCGCCCTGGACAATGACGGTGTCACCTTGGGCCACATCGAGGTGCTGGGCCAGCCGACTCACGACCTCAAGGTCCATTGCCGGCATGGGCGAAAACATCGGCATACCCCGAAGCAGAGCCATTTCGACCACCGGCACGGCCGCTTCGTTGTCTGCGTGGCGCAGCGAACGCCAGGCGAGCGCCAAGATCAACATCATTGCCCCGGCCAACACCGCCATAGCGGCCTCGACACTGGCTACCGCGATGACACCCTGGGCAATGGCCGAGCCGCTGAGCTGACCGAGACCAGCGATGAGACCAGCCAGGGAGAACACCGCGCCCAGCGCTGCGGGTTCGGCCGAGCGTTGCAGCAACATGCGGCTGAGGTTGTCAAGCAACGACAGCGACATGCCCAACACCGGCAACACAACGATCGCTATCGGCAATGTGAACGTCGCGGCCAGCACCAAACACAAGCCAGCTGCGGCAATCATCGAAGCCACGAGCGCGGGCTGCAGCCGTTCCCGCCTCACGACAACCGTGGCGGCGACCATGCTGGCGAGGGCGCCAGCGCCAACCAGGGCTTCGAGCACGCCGGGCCCGCTCGGGCCAAGCTCGAGGATCTCGAACGCGGCCACGACCAGCACTACATCGAGGGCGCCGAGGAGGATGTTTCGAGCCGACACGGTCGACAGAACTCCCAGGCTCCAGGGGCGTTGCCGCATGACCGCCAGGGTCTCGACCATCATGCGGTCGGGTCGAAGCTCTGCCCTGCTGCGAGGGCGTGGAACGGGGCCGAAGTCGATCGAGATCGCTGACACGACAGTTGACAGCGCCAGGACGGCGGCCGCTCCGGCCAAGGCCGCACCGGGACCATCGAGTGCGAGCAATCCGGCTGCCGCGAGCGAACCGAGCAAGCCACATGCGCTCTCTCCGTTGGCCACCCACAGGTTGCCCTGGCTGAGCTGGCGCGAGGTGTTGACAAGCGATGGCAGAAGCACCGCTGTGGTTGGGCGCAGGGTTTCGATCGCGACGAACGCCACCACGGTCGCAGCAACAACGGCCGTCGTTGGTGCACCGACGAAGGCAGCAACGCTGGCTGCGGCGTACGCGCCGGCCTGGACGATGAGGCCGACCAGCCTCATGGCTCCAGCCCGACGCGAGTTCGCCAGCATTCCCGCGAGCGGCGCTCCGACGACCGGAGTAGCGAGCAACGCCAGCGACGCCAGCCCTGTCGCTGTAGCTCCTCCACGCTCATGGGCGTAGACGAGCACGGCCACCCCTGAGCCCCATTCGGCCAGCACCACGACGATGTGCACGGCGACCAAACGCCTCAGCCGAAAACCCCTCATCGATGTTGCGGTTCCCTAACGTCGCTCACGAACCCGGCGAAACTACCACGACCCCTGTTGTTGCCCACCCCGAGTCGTCCCTCCCGGCGCCGAAAAACGTCGCCAGAGCGACGCTTTCGTGGGTCGGGTCGGGGGTTGCCGGTTAACCGGCGATGACGCGTGCTTGGAGTTCGATCACTTCCAACTCGAACAGCGACGACGTCACAATCGGATCAGCCGTACCTGAGTCGCCCAACGTGTTGGTCCACGTCACTTCCCACTCAACCTCAACCAACGCCGGCCACCGCCCCGACGACGAATGAGCCGACACCCGCTCAAACGTATGCGCACACGGCTCCGCGCTCTCGTCCTGCGAGTACACGGGCGCGTCCAACGGACATTCAACCCGATCACCACCATCACCAGGCGTAAACCACAACGACACCGCCGTCGCAGTCGCCGTCGTCGACAAACCCGGAATCGCCACCGTCGCCGTCACCGACTGCGGCGCCTCATCAAGCCACACCCACGTCGCCAAGCCAACCAGATGATTGATATCCACACCCGGCGACATGCCCACCACCGGATCAGGCACCAACTCCACCAACTCAGCCCGAGCCGCATCAACCACATCCACCGGCTCAGCCTCCTCAATCACCACCCAATCCACCGACTCAGACCCGTCAGCAAACAAACACTCCTGCACATACACATACCCGACCCTGCCGCCAGCAAGATCAACCCGCAAGAACCCGTCAGACACATAGGAACCAAACGGCAACTCGACACCAGCAATCCCCGACGACGCCCTCAACCGCTCCCACGAACACCGCGGCCACACCCCCGGCAACGACACCACCCCACCCTCAGACCACACCAACACCCCAACCTGCGCCCCTTCGGACCACACCTCAGAACCAGTGGTGGACAGGCCGCCGTCATCCGTCTCGAGAGCGGCGGAGAAACCACCATTTGCGACGAGCGCTGTAACGATCACGGCCGCGGCAATCACTGGTCGCATGATCGAGCACCTGGCACTGATGACAACGTCTCCTGAACGCTCAGAAGCCATTGCCCATCGGCCTTCACTAGCGTGTAGACGGCAAGCACCGCAGAGATGACATCATCGACCGTCGCATCGGTTTCGACTTCATAGGTAACCGAGTTCGTCACGAAACACGTGCGCGCTATCGCTGTCGACTGGCCCAAGAGCTCGATCGACAGGACCTCAATAGATTCTTCGTCGACCTCCGCCGGACGCACGGCGTTGCCCGCTTCGAAGATTCTGTCGAGCGATGCAAGCACGACGTCGAAACGGCCCGGTGTTCGGATGCGCTCCAACCGGGCCAGGTTCTCAGAGTTCGGATCGTACGCGTACGCCAAAACGGACGACCGACCCTCAATAACAACGGCCTCAATCGCCTCGAGGTCGCCGCCGGACGGCACATCAGCGGGACCAGATGTCGTTGTCGTCGTCGTCACAACGGTCGTGGATGACGAAGTGGTCGCGGCTGTTGTCGACGTCGAGGTCTCGACCGCAGAAGTCGTGGTCAGGTCGACGATCTCGTCACCAGGATCAGTGCTGCACGACACCAGCACACCCACCAACAACACCACGACCCACCGGCCACCACTCCAACCCATCACGCCACACAACGTAGTCACCGAACACTCCCCGCATCAACCCGACACCACGAAACACACCGAAATAGGCGGACACAACACCTCAGCTGTCCCTCCGGCGCCGAAAAACGTCGCCAGAGCGACACAAACATGTGGCAGTCCCCGGACCCGACCCACGAAACCGTCGCCCCAGCGACGGTTTTCGGCGCCGGGAGGGACGACGGCGGCTGCAACGCCTAGCATCGCCGCCGACCGTACGGAGGCTGCATGTTTATCAATGGCGAGCACGTCGAGGCGCAGTCACGAGCCCGCTTCGACGTCACCAACCCCGCGACAGGCGAGACGATCGGGTCGGTTCCCGACGGCGCCGCAGCCGACGCGACACTGGCCATCGACGCGGCCCACGCCGCGTTCGGCGAGTGGTCGGCCACCACAGCCCATCACCGTTCAGAGGTGCTGTATCGGGCGTGGCAGCTCATGGCAGAACGTGCAGAAGCCCTGGCCAACCTCATGACCACCGAGCAGGGCAAACCGCTCGGAGCGGCCCGCGCCGAGGTCAAATACGCGTCGGATTTCCTGCTGTGGTTTGCCGAAGAAGCCAAACGGATTGAGGGCCGCTGGCTGCCATCGGCGCGGCCCGATCAGCGCTTCTTGTCGACGCGGGT
>CAYGMW010000213.1:0-5950 GCA_964350975.1 uncultured Acidimicrobiales bacterium
GTCGCCGGTAGTCGTCGAGGGAGGTCTGCATCATCGACCGGATCAAAAAGACGCCCGCGTTGTTGACCAAACCATCGATGCGGCCATGCGCTTCGAGGGTCGTGGCCACGACTGCGGCCCAGTCATCAGGCGAGGTGACATCATGGCGCACGAACAGGCCGCCAATATCGGCTGCAGTCGCAACGCCGTCGTCGACGAGCACGTCAGTGACCACCACCTTGGCCCCGCGCTCGGTGCACATGCGAGCTTCAGCGGCCCCCTGGCCGCGAGCACCACCCGTGATCACGATCACACGGTTGTCAAGTCCCGAACCTGCCATGTTTTTCTCCTGGATCTCGATCCATCGTCTGCAGCAATCGCATCGAACATCAACGTCGGGCCACACTAGGTGAATGGGGTTTGACACGATCTACCGCGACGCAACCATCTACGACGGCAACGGCGGCGCTCCCTTCATAGCCGACGTCGCTGTCGATGGCGATCGCATCGCCGAAATAGGTTCTGTGTCCAACACGGCGAGCAGAGAAGTCGATGCGTCTGGGCTCGCGTTGGCACCAGGCTTTATCGACGTCCACACCCATGACGACTTCGCGGCGATGTTCCACCGGGACATGGCCTTCAAATCCCTGGGAGGCGTGACCTCCTGCGTTGTGGGCAACTGCGGCATGGGTGCCGCACCGCAGCGAGCCGCAACACGACTCAGCCAGGCCTTTCACCCTGGCACCACATTGCCCGAGTACGACGGCTACGCCGGATACCTCGCCCGGCTGGACCAACACCAACCCGGTGTGAACATCGCGGCGCTAGCAGGCCATGGCACCATCCGATTCGACGCCATGGGTACGTCGGCGACACCACCAACACCACAGCAGATGGCCCACATGAAGGCATCGCTGGAGGAGGCCGTCGAGGCCGGGGTGTTTGGCATGTCGTCAGGCCTGATCTATGAGCCCGGACGTCACGCCCAGACCGAGGAACTCATCGAACTCAGCCAGGTGATGAGCGGCACCGGCTGCCTTTACGCCACGCACATGCGCAACGAGGGGGACAACTTGGTGGCATCAGTCAACGAGGCGCTGAGGATCGGTCGAGAGGCCGCTGTTCCAGTTCAGATCTCGCACCACAAAGCCACCGGACGAACCGCGTGGGGGTTGGTGTCGCAGTCCCTTGCTCTCATCGAACAGGCCAGGGCCCAAGGCCAGATTGTGTGGGCGGACCAGTACCCATACACCGCAGGAAGCACAGTGTTGTCGGCCACGATCGGGTGGCTCGATGGCGACGGCCAAAGCATCGGACCAGACGACATCGTCGTCGCATCGTGTCGCGAACGTCCCGACTGGGAGGGCCGCTCGATCAGTGATCTCGCACGAGAACTCGACCTTGCGCCCATTGAGGCAGCCCACGCAGTGGTCGCTGTTGACCGAAACACAACGGTCATCATCCACTCGATCAGCGAAGACGATGTCCGCACGGTGATGGCTCACCACACCACCATGATTGGCTCCGACGGGCTTCCCACCCTCGATGGCAAGCCTCACCCTCGCCTATCGAACACCTTCGCCCGGGTTCTGGGCCATTACTCCCGTGGGCTCGGGCTCTTTGACATGGCACAGGCGGTGCACCGCATGACCGCACTGTCGGCCGATGTCTTCGGTCTGACCGACCGCGGTCGAGTGGTCCAGGGCGGTTTTGCCGACCTCGTGCTGTTCGACGCTGACACCATCATCGACCGAGGTACCTTCGCCGAACCGCTGCTGATGCCAACAGGTATCAGCGAGGTCATGGTGAACGGTCAGGTCGTGGGCCGCGACGGTGTCCACACCGGTGCGCTGCCGGGCCGTGCGCTGAGACGGGCCTAGCCCAACACGTCTGGGTCGCCAGGGTTGCACGATGCTTTGTGAGCCACCCGCGCCTGGGCGCTACCGGCCCGGCATTGCTGGTGTTTGTTCGCCGAACAGCCACTCGTCGAACAGCTCGTCAAGGTCGGTGCCGCTGGCGGTCTCCATTGCAGCTACGAAGTCGCTGGTCGAAACCGTGGAGTGCAGGTGGCTCGACACATAGTTCTGCATCGCGTCGAAGAACGCCGCATCGCCAATGGTCTGGCGGACCGCGTGCAGCGTGAGTCCACCGCGCTGGTACACGGTTGGGTCGAACAATCCCTCGGGCCCTGGGTCGCCGGGTGGGCCCCAGAAAGCGCCACCACGTTCGGCGAGATCGGCGGTGTAGGCATCAATGTCGAACCCGGGCTCATTGCTCTCGCGCCACAGCCATTCGGCATAGGTCGCAAACCCCTCATTGAGCCAGATGTCGTTCCAGGTCAGCGGAGTGAGGGCATCTCCAAACCATTGATGGGCCAGTTCGTGGACGACGATGGTCTCGGCGAGCACCGGATTGCTGAAGATGCCACCTGAGAACGCGGACAAGGTCTGGGTTTCGAGCGCACCTCCGAAGTCGTCGTCGACTACGAGCGCGCCATAGGCCTCAAAGGGGTACGGACCGAACAACTCTGAGAGCACCTCGATCATCTCGGCATGCAGTTCGACATAGGGGCGGGCCCGATCGGCAACGGATGGTCGATAGAAGTCGCGCAGCACCACACCCGATTCGGTCACGGCCTCATCAGTAACGAACTCACCAACTGCAATCGTCACGAGATAGCTCGCGATGGGGTCCCGCGGCTCGTACACCCAGGTCACCCCGAGTGGACCTTCGGTTTGGGAGGTCAGCAGCCCATTGGCCGCGACCACGACGCCCTCTGGGACAGTCACCGAGAACCGGTACAGCGCCTTGTCGGATGGATGATCGTTGACCGGCATAAAGCCATGAGCCCCCGACGGCTCACTGACCACATAGGAGTACGGCCCAACATCGATCCAGCCAACGCCGTTGCCCCATGCTGGCGAGGAGATCTGGGTTGGTTCGCCCCGGTACTCAACAGCCGTAACGAAGGACGATCCGGCCGCCACTGACGTCGCCGGAATTACCGTCAACTCACCGAGATCTCGAACAAACGTCGCCGGCTCAGGACCTGCGCCTACGTCCACGGTGATCGAATCAATGTCGAATCCGGCAAGGTCGAGATTGAACGCAGTGAGCCCTTGGCTGGCGACTGCAGTGACCACCATCTCGCCAACCAGTGCGTCAATCTCCGGATCGACGATCAGCGCCAAGTCGTAGCTGATGACGTCATAACCACCATTGCCGAGCTCAGGGAAGTAGGGATCGTCCACGCCAGCGGCGCCAGCTCCACTGGCCGGAACCTCAGGAACCGCGGTCGTAGTCGAGTCGCTCGCACCAGCAGTCGTTGGAGTCGCTTCGGTGGTTTCGACCGACGGAATCTCGATGGCCCCATCGTCGACCTCGGTGGTTTCGACCGCAGCCTGTTCGTCGACCACGGCTGACACCACCCCGTCGTCGGAACACGAGGCCGCTACCGAAGCCAGGAGCAGCACCACCAAGACTGAAACGAGATTGCGGCGACGCATCGCCCAGACCATACCGGTGAGCTCCACCGAGCGGGGCTCAGTGGTGAGGTCGCGGCGACACCCATACCAGGTGATCGCCCGCGGCCCGAGCTGTGTCGTCGACCGCAGCGATGCCAACGGCAGCCGTCGATCGATCGATGACCCCGACGACCGAACCGCCCGAGCCCGCCGAGTTGGCCCACACGCCACGCACCGCCCCGTACCGTTCGACCAGATCGATGTGCTCACGACGAACGTCGAACACGCTGAGCCGGTTCTGCCAGGTGCGGCCCATCGCGGCTCCCAACCGAGCCTGGTCTGCTCCCTGAATCGCAGCAGCCGCCTCCCGTCCCGCACTGGCTGAGTCGTTCATCGCGGCAACGACCGCAGCAACGTCAGCCGATCGACGGGCGTGGGCGAGATCAGACGATTCAGAGGCACCGTCGCTCCACGCAACAAAACACGGCCCGAGCTGGGTGTGGTCAACAACGACGGCCCGACCACAGGGTCGAGTTGCGGTTTCGACCATCGCATCGGGCCCAAAGTCCATGGCCACCAGCCCACCAATCGACTGCACTAACCGATCTTGGAGGCCAGCGCGCCATCCCAAAACCTCGGTTTCGGCCGCGAGCGCCAGCGGCGCCAGCGCCTCGGCAGGAAGGTCGACGCCCCGGCAGGCGGCCAGACATCTCAGGGCCGAGATGATGATCGCACTCGACCCTGATAGCCCGACCTCACGAGGAATGTTGGTGCGTACCGCCCAGCCGAGAACACCCGTGGGCAACCCAAAGAACCGGTCAAAGATCTCAGCAGATGCATCAAGGAGCACCTGCGCATCGGAATCCACGTCGCTGTGATCGCCGACGTCGCCAACAACCAGCGAGACCCGAGCTCGCAACGACTCAATGGTCGTGGAGACAACGAAGCCAGCAAATCCATCGCTCGGATTGCCAGCCAGTGCCGCCCGAGCCGCAGTGGTCGCTAGCGACGAGGTTCGAACCCAATGCATCGGCAATAGTCTGGAGCACAATTTGTGCTCTTGGGCCCGAACAGCACAACGGCTGTCGGCCCGCCATCTGAGGTGATCCCCATCAACGCCGAATCTCATGACCCGAATCCCGACAACGAACACGAGCATCCATGGCTCGACGCCGCTATCGAGGCCGAATTCGAAACCGGGCGCCGCGAAGACACCGTCGAGGAAGCCCGCAGCCACATCCTGGTCCGACTTGCTCGGATGACTTTCGGATTCTTGGTGTTGATCATCGGCATCATCGCCATCCCAGCTCCTGGGCCGGGCTTGCTCATCGTCGCTGCCGGTTTGGCGATCTTGGCTCGTGATGTCGCGTGGGCCGACCGGCTGCTCCAGCGTGTCCGCGAGCGACTTCCGTCAGATTCGGACGGAAAATTGCCCCGCTCGACCATCGTCACCATGGTGATCATGACCACGGCCGCACTGACCGGATCCGTCTGGTTCATGTTGCGCTAAGGGCCCTGGGCCAAACTGAACCAACCCAAAGTTGAACGTTTTGGTGCCGCATCTGTTGAAATGGACTCCATGACGGCGACCGAACCCATAGTCGACGGTCGGGTACTTCGTGGCCAACGCAATCGCGAGGCCATTGTTGATGCACTGATGCAGCTCTACAGCAACGGTCATCGTCGGCCCACCGCAGCCATGGTCGCCGATCAAGCTGGCCTGTCCACCCGGTCGGTGTACCACCACTTCGACGACATGAAGTCGCTGATCCTTGAGGTATCCGAGCGCAGCACCGAGCAATGGCAAGCAGCTACCTCGGCGCCGTCGCGGTCACTACCCCTCGATCAGCGCCTAGACGCCTTTGCGGCCCACCGGTGCACTCGCTGGGAAATCAGCGCTCCCGTGGTAAGAGCAGGCTTGCTCGCCGAGCAACGATCCAAAACGGTTGCTCGCATCATGCAGGACGGCCGTTTGCGCGATCGACGCGAGATCACCGAGACCTTTGCTGACGCACTCGACTGCAGCGTCGACCGAGAACAGTCGATTGCGGGTCTCGACGTCGCGTTCGACTTTGCCACGTGGGAACGACTTGCCGCGTGGTCAAAGCTCGACCGCAGTGCGGTGTGCGACGTCATGGTGCGTATGGCCATTGCCGTCCTTGCTTGAGCACCCGCTGAGTTGACGATGGCCGCTCGCAGTATCAGTGCAGAGACGGCCCGCCGACTCGCTATGAGGGCCCACGGGTTGGCCCGGCCCCGGCCTACGGGTCGCATCGATCGGCGCCACGTGAGGCGAGTCGTCGACGATCTGGGCCTCATCCAACTCGACTCCGTCAACGTCATCGACCGCACCCAACACCTCGTACTGTTCAGCCGACTCGGCCCTCACCGACGCGACCTGTTTCGCGAGGCCGTCGACGCCGGCGAACTCGTCGAAGGGTGGGTGCATGAAGCCAGCGTGATTCCCGCCGAACGACATCACCTGTTCCATTGGCGTCGGGCCGCGG
>CAYGMW010000214.1:0-5896 GCA_964350975.1 uncultured Acidimicrobiales bacterium
TCGCCGACCGGATAGGGCGTGTCCCAACCCGACACCCGAGCGACAGGGGCTTCGAGGCTGTAGAACGCCTCGTCGTTGATGGTGGCGATGATTTCAGAGGCAAAACCATTGGTCATCGGGGCCTCTTGAACCACCACCACTCGGCCGCACTGTTCGACTGCGGCCACGATCGAGGCAACATCGAGTGGAACCAGGGTGCGAAGGTCGAGCACTTGGGCCTCAATACCTTCGGCGGCGAGTTCGTCGGCAGCTCGTCTTGACACGTCGACCATGAAGCTCCAGGCGATGATCACCACGTCGGTGCCAGGGCGCACGACGCGGGCCTGGCCGAAGTCGACAAGGTGTTCGCCAAGGGGCACCTCATCCTTGATCATCCGGTAGCCCCGGAGCGGTTGGAGTATGAGCAGCGGGTCGGGATCGCGTATCGCGGTCGGCTAGATCGCCTTGGCGTCGGCTGGGGTGGCCGGCTTCACGATGTTGAGGCGTGGCACGTTGGGGTAGTGGGCCTGAAGCGACTCGCTGTGGAGCTCTGGCGTTCGGACCCCACCACCAAACGGAGCCCGGATGGTGATCCGGCCGTCGAAGCGGCTCCGCGACCGGTATCGCAGGCGGGCGACCTGGCCGGCGATCTGGTGCATGGCTTGGTAGGAGAACCCGAGGAACTGGATCTCTGCCACTGGCACCATGCCCGCGGCGGCCAACCCGACGGCAGTGCCAGCAATGACCGCTTCGGCGATCGGGGTGTCGACGACCCGGCTGGCGCCGAAGGTGGCGTGCAGCCCGTCGGTGGCGCGGAACACGCCGCCGTTGATGCCAACGTCTTCACCGAACACGATGACCCGCTCGTCGCGAGCCATCTCTTGGTGCAGGGTGTGGTTGATGGCTTCGAGCATCGTCATGAGCTTGGTGTCGCTCATTGGGCTTCTCCCGCTCGGTAGATGTCGATGAACTCATTGCGTTGGCGTTGGAGCCGTTCGGGCATCTCGGCATACACATGGTCGAACACGCTGATGGTGTCGGCCGGCGACGCCTCGCCTGCTCGAACGGCTCGGTCCATGCGCTCGTCTGCTTCGGTCTCAGCGGCGGCCCGGTCGGCTTCGGTCCAGATGCCCCGATCCATCAGTTCTCGTTCGAAGCGAACGATCGGGTCTCGTTGCAGAGCCGCCTCGAACTGTTCGGCCGGGATGTACCGGGTGGGGTCGTCAGCGGTCGTGTGAGGAGCCAGTCGATGGGTGACGGCCTCGATGAGGGTGGGCCCAGCTCCCGACAGGGCTCGCGAGCGGGCTTCGGCCATGGCGTCGAATACTGCGACTGGGTCGCCACCATCGACGGTCACGCCGGGAAAGCCGAATGCGTGGGCTTTTTCGGCCAGGTTCTTGGCATTGGTCTGGGCCTTGAGTGGCGTCGAGATAGCCCAACCGTTGTTCACCACCACGAACACCACCGGCACCTTGAGTACCCCGGCGAAGTTCGCGGCTTCGTAGAAGTCACCTTCTGAGGTCGAGCCATCGCCGATGAACACGACGACGCAACTCGCGACGCCCTGCAGTTGAAGGCCCCACGCCATACCAACACCATGAGGAGCCTGGGTGGCCAGACTGATCTGGGGAGGCCACACATTGGTGCCAGTCGGGAGGTGTCCACCCTCGGGATGGCCAAGGATGTACTGCACATATCGTTCAAGCACTGCGGGACCAAAACGCGTCAGTGCGACCTGCTCGCGGTACTGGGGCAGCACCCAGTCGACGCTGGGGTCAAGAGCCCGGGCTGCTCCGACCACGATTGCCTCGCTGCCGTCGACGGGGGCGTTGGTTCCGGCTCGACCTTGGCGTTGCAGATTGAATGCCCGGTTCGAGCACACCCGAGCCCCGATCATGTCCCTCAGCATCTGCCTGAGGTCGTCGTCGGTCAGGTCGTCGCTGGTGTTACCCGAGATTGGGTCAGCAGGGTCGCGCACTGTTCCCCCTAGGTCCGTTGGCCGAGCGAGGCGCTCAGGGGTCCATCCTGCACTACTCGCGGGGTGGTTGTCATGCGGCGATCAGCCGGTGGTGACCATCACGACGGACACCGCACCCAACATCAGGCCGAGGCCTTGGACTGTAGTGATTCGGTCGCCACCCAGAATGCGAGCCAGCCCTACGGTGACTGCGGGATACAGGCTGCTGAGCACGCCGGCTACGACGAGGCTGTATTCGAGAGCGATGAGCAAGAACACGTTGGCGGCCACATCGAGGATGCCGGCTCCGAGCACGAAACGGCGGTCGACCCGGGCGACGACGTGGTGACGCAGACCGAGAGCGAGCATGACCAGCAGTGGAACGGCCACGGCGCGCGCCGCGAGCACCGGGTAGAGACCTGCGTCGTCACCCGCGGCGTCGAGCAAGACAATAAATGCACCGAACAAGGTGCCAGCGGCCGCTGCGAGCAGCACCGACCCTGATGCTGAAAAGCGCGACGGCGTGTCCGCGGTATCGACCGACTTGCTGATCATGGCGATTGCCGCCAGTCCGGCGATGAGCCCGGACGCCCGAAGCGGTCCGAGGTCTTCGCCAGCAGCGATGCCCCACACGACCGGAACTCCCGCCCCGACAACGCCCGCGATCGGTGCGATCACCGAGATCTTCCCGTGGGCGAGCCCGTGGTAGAGCAGCACCAGGCCGGCCGCGCCGGCGGCCCCGCCGATGCCGGGCCAGATCACATCATCGGCGGTGGCGTCTCCTGCGACGATGAGGCTGCCAACGGCCAACAGCGTCAGCCCGATGATCTGGGCTGACGCGGTGACGGTGATCGACGACTGGCGCCGGGTTGCGGTGGCTCCGAGGTAGTCGCCGCTTCCCCACGCAGTAGCAGCAAGCAATGCGAGGAGAGCGCCCATCGCGGAGCACTGTACTCAGGCCGCGTCCGCTACCCGGACCGGTCACTGGGTTGGCCGAGTCAGGCCGGGTTGTTGTCTCGTCTCAGTGGAGTGTCGTCGTTGCGCATTGCTTCACCGATGCCAGCAACCGCGCCGAGGACGCCGCTGAAGTCTGCGGGAACGATGAGCTTGGTCGCTTGGCCATTGGCGAGGGCTGCCAGAGCGTCGAGGTACTTGATGGCCAAGACGTCCTGGGTTGGGTCGCCGTCGTGGATGGCCGAGAGATCCTGGCGGGTGGCCTCGGCCTGGCCAAGGGCCACGGTTTCGAGTCGGAAGCGCTCGGCTTCGGCGATGGTGCGCAGCGCCTCGGCTTCGCCTTGGGCCGACAGAATGGCTGACTGCTTTACGCCCTCGGCTTTCAAGATGGCCGACTGCTTGTCGCCTTCGGCACGAAGGATCTCCGACTCGCGGAAGCCGCCAGCCTCGGTGACGGTAGCCCGGCGGGTTCGTTCGGCCTTCATCTGCTCGTGCATTGCATTGACCACCTCGACGGGTGGGTCGATGCGCTGGATCTCGACCCGAACGACCTTGACGCCCCACTTGTCGGTGGCATCGTCAAGGATGTTCCGCAGGCTGGTGTTGACGGTGTCGCGTGACGTCAGCGCGGTGTCGAGGTCGAGGTCGCCGATCAGGTTTCGCAGGTTCGTCTGGGCCAGCTTGGTGATGGCCAGCACGAAGTTGGCGATGTTGTAGACGAGGCGACGGGGGTCGGTGGGCTCATAGAACACCACCGCGTCGACCGCGACGACCACATTGTCCTTGGTGATGACCTCCTGGGGCGGAACATCGACGACTTGTTCACGCATGTCGACCAGGCGGATCGTGTCGATGAACGGCACGATGATCTGCAAGCCCGGCTCGTAGGTGTCTTTGTATTTGCCGAGACGTTCGACAATGCCTCGCTGGTATGGCCGGATGATCTTGACCGCGGCGAAGAGGAAGATCAGCACGAACAGTGCGATTGCGATTGGGAAGATGAGCCAGATCATCGACGTGTTCCTTCGGTGGTGTCGGTATGGGGGGTAACAATGACGCGGGTGCCTCGGACTTCGAGGACCTTGATGATGGTGTCGGGGTCGATCGCTTCACCGTTGCCGGTTTCGGCGGCCCATTCTTCGCCGCCGATCTGGACGCGGCCCGATGCGGTGGTGGTGGCAGGCACCTGGGCGATGACCCTGCCGATCTCGCCGACGAGACGGTCGGCTCCAATGCCGACGGGCAGCGATTGACCCGCTTGGAAGCGTTGGCTCCAACGTAGCGCCCACCAAAACAGGAGCGCTCCAGCGACGATGAAGACGGCCCACTGGAGGGCGATCGGAACGCCGAGCATGGCGAGCACCATCGCGATGGCCGCCGACACGCCGAAGGGTCCGAGGTAGAAGGTTCCGGCAATAAAGATCTCACCGATGAGGAACAGCGCCGCAAGTGCTAGCCACACCATCACCCATGATTCGGGTGACTCCATCTTCGCCCCTTTTCTCGGGCCAGCACGGCTGACCCAGCCCATTGGCGCCTCGAATACTTCGGCGCCGTTGCTTGAACCTACCTAACGTCAGCCGTCGGCGTTTGGTTCCGTCACTGCAGCCCCATGGTTGAGGTGAGTTGGGCCGACGCTGGCGGTTGGTAGCTTCGCTCCCCATGGCCGCGCCCTTGTCGATCCTCACTGTCCATGCTCATCCCGACGACGAAAGCTCGAAAGGCCCCGGCACCATCCGTCGTTACGCCGACGCAGGCATTCGCACGACGTTGGTCTGCTGCACGGGGGGCGAGGCTGGCGACATCTTGAACCCGGCGATGGATCGGCCCGAGATCATCGACAACCTGCACCAGGTTCGCCAACGCGAGCTTGAGGCCGCCGCTGACATCATTGGCTACGGCGAGATCGTGTGGCTCGGCTACCGCGACAGTGGCATGCCTGACAGCGAGCACAACCGTCACCCTGAAGCGTTCGCGAACGCTGACATGCACGAGGCTGTGGGTCGTTTGGTGGAGATCATCCGCCGGGTGAAGCCGCAGGTGATCGTCACCTACCCCGAGGACCAGTCCCGATACCCGCACCCCGACCACCTGCAGGTCACGGCCATCACCCTGCCTGCGTGGGAGGCCGCTGGCGATCCCGACGCCTATCCCGAGCTCGGCGAGCCGTGGACCCCGTCGAAGCTGTACTGCACGATGTGGAGCCGCAGGCGCATGTTGGAGGTCCACGAGGCGTTTGGTCGTCTCGAGCTCGAATCGCCGTTCGACGACAAGTGGTTCGATCGCCCCGACCAGGACGACCTCATCACGGCCTCGATTGCTGTCGACAACAGCATTCGCCGCCGGTCGCTCCTGGCCCATGCCACCCAGGTCGACCCAACCTCGCCGTTCTGGTTCGGTCTCCCCGACGATGTCCAAGACGCCATCCATCCGTTCGAGGACTACATGCTGATGCGGTCTCGGGTCGATGTGGTTGCTCCCGAAGACGACCTGTTTGCCGGGTTGGACCGCTGACGATGGCGATGATTGGGTCCGACGAATGGATGGTCGGGTTGCAGTCCGTGGTTGCTGTGTCGGCCGTGGCTGACCTGTCAGCCACGGTCAGCGTCACGATCGAGCAGACACCGGCCGGCAAGGTTGCGTGGACCGAACACTATGACGGCGGCACCGGGTCGGTGTCGCCAGGTGCGGCGAAGGGGGCCGATGTGGTGCTCGAGGCGAAGTTTGGCGACTTCATCTCCTTGCTCGACGGCGAAGTGAGCGCGGCCGCGTTGTTCATGCAGGGTCGGTTGAAGATGTCCGGCGACATGGTGTCGTGGCTGTTGTTGCTGCCGGTGCTCGACACCGACCGAGTGCTCTCTGCACGCGAGCGTCTCGCTGCGCTTACCGATCGGCCTTAGATCAGGCTCGGCTCCCGAGATTTCTGGCGGTCGGGTTTTTGTCGGGGTGGTGGGTTGGACCATTGGTCGATGACCCGGTCGGTGTGGTCTTGGACCAGGTACCAGT
>CAYGMW010000215.1:0-5863 GCA_964350975.1 uncultured Acidimicrobiales bacterium
GTCACCGATGTCGGCGACCATGTCCCGGTGTAGAAGCCGTTGGCCACAATCTCACGCGCAAGTACCTCACTGACCCCCAGCCCGGTGACGTCGAGGTTGCCCCACGACCACGTGCTGAGCTCCCAGTTGGCTGACTCGCCAATCGCGATCTCTCCCGTGCTGCGACCCTTCGACGTTGCATAGCGGGCAACCGGAGGGGGCGCTGTAGTTGTTGTTGTCGTGGTCCCTGGACCGCCGCCAGTGGTGGTCGTCGTGGTGGTTCCGGGACCTGCCGTTGTGGTCGTGGTCGTTCCGGGGCCAGCCGTGGTGGTGGTCGTCGTTGTTGGCGGTGTTGGGTTATTGGCTTGCACGGAGGCCGACGCAGAGTCGTTCGTGCCGTTCGTGACGTTCATGGTGGCCGTCGCCGAACCGGTTGAGCCGTTCGGAGTCGATGTCGGGAAGGTCGCGGTGGCGAACACTTGGCCCGTCGACCCTGGCTGCAAGGTCCCAATCGAAAACGACGTGGTGCCCGTGGCGTTCATGGTCGAGTACGACATATTGATCGACACATTTGCGCATGCTTGGTCACCCGAGCAGCTGTAGCTGACGGTAAAGGAGATTCCAGTACCGACGTTCGCGCTCGACGGCCCACTGATGCTGACCGAACCTGCGGCCACCGCGCTCGCAGGCGTCGCTGACAACAGCGACATCGCCACTGCCATCGCCAGGCCGGCCGCCAGCAGGCGGCGACGCTTCACAACCGTGCCCATGCCGGCACCGGAATTTCTCGCCAGTCGACGAACGCATACGCAGACGACACACGTGGGAACAACGGTGGGGAGATGTCACGGAACCGCGAATCCCAATGGAAGCTCTGGGTCGGGAAGTACAACACGAAGTCTCCGGTATCTCGAGTAGCGATCGATCCATGGAAGTCGAGCTGAGGTGTCACGAACTGGGGAGGAACCGACCCCCACTGCCCGCAGCTTCGGGCCACCCGGAACTGACCCTTCTGAGCCAGGTAGGCACCAACAATCGACAGCTCACCTGGCACCTGTTGGCCAACGCCGTTGGGGTTAATCACCACGTCGCCTGAGGCAACCACGCCAAGCACGTCACCAACGGACGGGTCTCGGTAGCTGATGTCGGCGTTGACAATCACGTGGGCCTCGTCGCTCACATTGCCCGCAGCGATCGTGAGCGGCGCACCAATCACCACCGGTCCGCTTGGCGCGCCGACAGCGCGGTTCCCGAGCACGATGTGGGAGTTGGCCCACAACACACCGTTTTGAGGGAAGTCATAGGTGCCGAGCGGAGTCCACTGGTTTGTGTCGGGGTTGCCATCGCCATCGCCGTCTTCTTCGGCGTTGATCCACCACCACTCGTTGGGGTCGAGGCAGCCAATCGATGTTGACTGGGTCGAATACCACACCGCAATTCGTGCCGAACTGCCGATGACGTGAGGCTGGACGAGGTACGCGGTGGCGTTGGGTTCGTTGAGGCACACTCCGCCACGGGTGCATGCTGCGAGTTCAAGCTGGGCAATATCGTCCCAGAGGTCGTCGAACACCAGCGGCTCAGGGAAGACGTCTTCGACGAATCCACCGAGGGCCCCGGTGCTGTCGAAACCAATGGCGTCATTGCGAAACGTCGGCGCGGTGAGGATCAGATTGTCGGCGTACACGTCGCCGTTGGTTTCGCCCGTAGGGGGCCCGTTGAACACCACGTCGTTACCCGAGTACACGGGGCCTTCGACCGCGGCACCTGGAGCGAACCTCAAGTCGACTTCGGACAACCATTGAAACGACGACACCGACGGTGGGCTGATGTCGACGCTGATGGTTCGGAACTGCCGGCGACTGCGGATCTGACCCGACACCGTCAACTCAACCGCGCCACGATCGCTGCGGGGCCGAACCTCGATCAGGATCTCGCCGTCGTCTGCACCGAGGGTGAGGGGCAGCGCATGCCAATCAGCTGGCACCGGGTCGGTCACATAGTCCCAGCTGCCACAGTCCGTGAGCCACGCCTCACCGGCGTTTCGCACGCCGTTGAAGAACGCCGACGACGTGTCGCTGCAGGTCCGAGGCCGTTCGAACTCATCAACCCACAACAGGTGATAGGTCGGGTCCACCGACATCTTGGATACGTAGCGGTCGACCACGCCCTCCATATGGGACAACATCACGTCGTCTCGCTCGTTGTAACGAGCATCGGCATATTGGGCCGTGGCTTCGCGAGCAAGCACCATGACCGCTGCGAAGATGACCATGATGCCAAGCACGACCGTCACGAGGGCAATGCCACCCTCATCGGGCCCAGGCTGGAACGCTCCAGCGGGGTTGCGCCGGAATCGGCGTGCGATACGAGTTCTAGAAGCTGGCATTACGGAGCTGCACTTCCTCGACGACTTCGAAATTGCGCGGTGCTACCGACGTATCGGCAGCACGCGGCACGACAGCGAGCGACACCACGACCTGGTCAAAGGCGCACGTCGATGCACCAAGCCCAAGGGAGTCATAGCGATCACAGGTCGTCCGATCGACCACACCAGCCGACGTCAGCTGCCGCCCCAAGAACAGCACCACATCGTCGGTGATGCGTTCGAGCACTACCTGGGTGACATCGGGGCCACCGGCAACGTCGTAGGTGTAGTCCGGATAACGCGAACCGCTGTCGGCGAAGATGATCGTCTTGACCAGCTCGCAGACCGAATCGACACAATTGGCGCGCTCGTAGCTGATCCGTTCGGGCCCATCGACATTGGATCGATCGGAGTAGAACACGATCTGGTCCTCGGTCAGGACCTCAACGGGCTGACCGGCAGCGGCGCTGTTCGGAGCCGTTGCCTGGCGAAGCTCAATGGTGAGCTCGTTGATGGCCGGACGGCTGCGCCGTTCGACTTCGGCCAATTGCTCAGCGAAAGCAACGTCGCGCAGGAACCCGTTGTAGGCACCGTAGAACGCTGTGAGGACCATCGTCATGATGGCGATGGTCATGCTCAACTCAAGGGTCGAAAAGCCGCGCTCGCGCCGATCCCTGAGTCGGTAGCCAATACGCGTCATCAGGCCCGCGCCCACAGCGTGGTTGCCGGTTATGGAAGACATGCCGGAATCCCCGCTCCCCACGTCGTCGTGGTGCCGTTGGGCGCCACATTGATCGCGGTCTCGGCCACAACTTCGTTGGTGTTCCAACAGACCTTTCGAACCAGCCAGTCATTGCCGAGCCCGTTCGCGGGCAATGCTGCGGACACGGTGCCGTTGATGTTGGGCAGGACCGGAGCGCTCCAGTTGGCGCCCGAACCGAACGGCAAGAACTGGAAGTAGCCGTAGTCGCCTTGCACAAAGACCACCAGACCGTGCTGCGACGGTGTCGCGAGCGAGATGGTTTCGGTACCCCACGCGACGATCGGGCCGAGACCGACGGTTTGTTCCTCGTGCCCATAGGGACTCTGCACCACGATGGTAGGGGCCGACTTCGAACCAACAGGCAGGTTGAAACGGACACTTCCGTTGGCATCGGTGGTCTGCACCAAAGGCCCGTAGCCGTCGGAGTTGATGTTCACCAACGCGCCGCGGATCGGCTGACCGTCAGGGCCTGTGACGATGAAGGTCATCTCAGCGGTGTTGTTTGCAGCCACGTCGAGCTCGATGATCTCGACTCGCTGGGTCACGGTTGGGTAGTCCTCGGTGACGTCGAGCGTCAGTGCCCCATAGGGCACGTAACCAGGGGCGTCCAGCTGCAAGGTGTACTGACCAGGGATGAGCGGGTTGCCCTCGAACTCACTGATGTTCCACACCCCCGTAGCTGCCTGGTCGTCGTCGTCGAGAACGACATATCGACCCTCGTAGCCCAAGATCAGCGATGCCCGTTCCAGCGGTGCGGCAATCCCACCGAGTACGGGAGCACCAGACACCTCGACCCTCAAGTCGACGTCTTTGTAGATGGTCAAGCTGACGGTCACGGCCTGGCCTGCCGTTGCGGCCACCTGGTCAGTGAACGACACCAAGTCCGAGGGATGGATTCGCCACCCACCGCCGCCGACGTCGGACAGGGTCGAACCCAGACGGATCCGGTACGGCCCGCCACCAAGATTCGGCGTCAGATTCGAAAACGTTTGCTCGCCGGTTGCGATGCCTGATGTCGGCGTCACCGCTCCACCGGCCACCGGGACCAAGTACAGGCTCGGCCAGTCAGACGCCGATGATGAGCTACCGACTGGTTCGTGCTTGCGCAGCCTCACGACCACGGTGCCGACTCCGTCGGAGCCCGAGGACACATAGTCAGGCGTGATGGCCGTTGAAAACACCATCGGATCAATACTCAGGTCGATGGGCTGAACGCTGACCTGGATCCACTTGTAGTTGCGGCCAAAGTCTTGCTGGCCCGACACGCCGTCGGCGCCGATACCGCCAATGTCAAAACCAGAGTCGGTGTCGTTCGACCCAACCCACTGCACATCAGTCGCGACGTTGTACGCGATGCCCTGGACGACTCGAACCTCAGTAGCCGGGATGATGCCGTTCGGCGAACCGCCAACCACTCCGATGTCGTCGAAGGCGAACTGTCGAATTTCCTCGAGACGACCCTGGGCCATGGATTGGCCCACGTCGATCACCTTTGCGTCGCGCAACACGCCAAACGACGACAGGGTCGGGCCGATCGTCAAGGTCAAGGCAATGGCAAGCAGCGAGATCGCCATCACCGTCTCGATCAACGTCATACCGTCGTCTGAGCGCGCAGCAGTTCCGCGCTGACCCCATTCCACGTTCGACCTCATGTCCGGCCACTGCCGGCAACGACTTCTCACGAGGGTGCCTGTCGGCACGAGGGGGTATTGACTGAAGCACCTACCTGGGCCCACCGGGCCCCAGCGTTAGGCTGGTGACACCTGTTTGGCGACGTCGACCAACCGGCCAGCCAGCGCCGAGACGTCCCACGGATGCTCGTGGACCACGTCGGCGGTGATCCCGTGGGGTTGCACGAACTGGTCGTGCATTGGTGCTACCGACGCTGCGAACTGGCGTCGAACATCGTCAGCCTCGCGGCCACGCTCGACGGTATCGCGGGCCAACCGACGCTCGAAACGCACTGGTTCAGGCACGTCAAGGAACACGCACACGTCGAGGCGCGCCCGAATGGCGGGCTCGCTCAGCAACAAGATGCCTTCGGCAATGACGAGGGGCCGCGGGTCGCACACTGTGTGATCACCGGTTCGGGTGTGGGTCGCAAAGTCGTACTCGGGAACACCGATTGACTGGCCCATCCGCAACGCATCGAGGTGGGCTGCGAAGAGTTCGACGTCGAGCGATGACGGGTGATCAAAGTTGATCTGCGCCCGTTCGGCCATGGTGAGATGCCCAAGATCGCGGTAGTAGGCGTCAAAGGGAACCACCGTGACACCGTCGTCGCCAACGGCATCGACCATGGCCGTCGCCAACGTCGACTTGCCCGAACCAGAACCGCCGCAAATGCCAAGGATGACCACGTCCACGGGCGCACACCCTAGCTCCCGTTCTGAATGCCGATATTCGTCAATAGTGCAAAAATCGGCATTCAGAACGGGAGGGGCGGGTGCTCGAGTGAGCAGCGAGGGACTAGCGGGGAGTGTCTTTCCAAGGGCCAGCGTCGGCGCGTGGTTCCTTGGGCAAGCCGAGGATGCGCTCACCGATGATGTTGCGCTGAACCTGGCTGGTGCCCGCATAGATCGTGCCAGAGCGGGCCACCATCGCTGAGTTGATCCACGCCGTCGCCGTGTTTGGCGTGCCAGCCGCGGCCGGACCGAGGCCCGAACCCTGTGATGGATCGGAGTCAAACACCATGGCATCAGCGCCCAAGATGTCGAGGGCAAGTTCGGTGATGGCCTTGTGGAACTCTGACCAGT
>CAYGMW010000216.1:0-5843 GCA_964350975.1 uncultured Acidimicrobiales bacterium
CGTCGATCCGGTTCGGCAGTTGACCGACCGGAACGTGGCTTGCGCCGGCGATCGAGCCGAGGGCGAACTCGCCCGGGTTGCGAATGTCGACCAGTTGCAGGCCCGAGATGTCGGCCTTGCGCTGCTCGAATTCGCGAGCTGTCATCCGCGACGCCCGTTGCGAACGTTCGGGGTTGTCTGCCAGGACCGCCAGCGGGTTCGCGAGGTAACCCAACACCCGGTCGAACCCAATACGGGCCAACCGGTTCTTGCCCTCGAGCTCGAATCCTTCATCGACCACCAACACAATGTCGACATCGCTGGGCACGACTGATCCGGCGAACTCGGCATACCGGCCAGCCAGGCCGACATTGATGGCGCCGACCATGTGGCCCCGGGCAAACGATTCTGGATCGCGGCCGTCGATGATCATCGCTCCCGCAGCAACGTGGGCGTCGAACGCGTCGAGCGACAACGCTTCGGGCATCGCGGTTTCGTCGAGCAGTTCGCGATCTTTGCGGTTGAGCACCGCGTCGTACACGAAATAGTCGGGTGCGGGCGGCTGACCCTCGGTGACCAGGGAGATGAACGTCTCCTTGTCCGGAGCCAGCAGCGCGTAGTTGCTCTGCCGTTGCTCGCCCATCGTTGACACCGTGTCGGTCGACAGGTTCTTGCCACACGCCGACCCGGCACCATGAGCCGGATAGACCTTGGTGGCATCGGGCAGCGGCATCAGCTGGTTGTGCAGGCTGTCATAGAGCGAGTTCGCCAGCTCGTCTCGGGTGAACCCAATCGACGCCAACAAGTCGGGGCGGCCGACGTCGCCGATGAACAAGGTGTCGCCGGTCAGCACGCCATAGGGCACCTCGTCGCCGGCGCGTTCGCGCACCACGATGCTGATCGACTCAGGTGTGTGGCCCGGCGTGTGCAGGATCTCGAGCTCGACCTCGCCGAGGGAGATGCGTTCGCCGTCGGCGAGCTTGCGAGACGCGAACTCGGTGGTTGCCACCGACGAATACCCAATTTCTGCACCGGTCGCGGCCGCGAGTTCGAGATGTCCCGACAAGAAGTCGGCGTGGAAGTGGGTTTCGATCACCAACTCGATGGTCAGGCCCGCGGCCTCGGCGTCGGCCACATACTGCGCAATGTCACGGCGCGGGTCGACCACCACGGCCCGACCGGTGGTCTCGTCGCCAATCAGATACGACGCCTGCGAGAGGCAATCGAGGTAGTACTGGGTGAACTTCATGGTCAATACCTTTCCTACGGTCAGTTTCTGTGGTCAGCCTTGGAATGCCAACATGCCACCGTCGAGATTGACGACGTCGCCGAACCCGGCGCTGGTCAGTAGTTCTGAAGCCATGGTGCTTCGGCCACCACTGCGGCACAGCACGACCACTCGACGAGACGCATCGAGTTCGCTGATGCGTTCGGCGAGCTGGCCCAGGGGGATATTGACTGCGCCAGGCAGGGTGCCTTCGGCAACCTCGTCGGGTTCACGGACGTCCACGAGTTGGCCATGGTCGCCGAGCACGGCTGCGTAGTCGTTGACGGGGTGGTTGGAGTGGGCCATGTCATGTTCTTTCGTTTGGGAGGTGCTGGGTGGAAGTTGCGGGGTTGGAGGTGGCTGGCTGGCGCTCGTCGATGCCGGCCCGACGCTGGTCGAGGGCACACGGCACTCGGCCGGTCACGACCGCAACGGCGTCGAAGGTCGATGCGTGGATCCTGTCACGTAGGACATCCCACAGCTCGGCTCGGTGCAGGACGTCGCGCACCGGGCCCTTCACATCGCTGAGATGCAAGGCAACACCAAGCTCAGCGACCTCGACCAGAAGATCGCGCAGCATCTCGGCACCCGTTGCATCGAGGTCGTTCACGCCAGACGCATCAACAATCAGCACACGCGGCTCGTCGAACACGGCGCTCGCCTCAGCGAGAACCATCTTCTTCACATTCACTGCGTTCACGAACGACAGGGCGGCATCAATCCGAACAATCCGGATGCCGTCGACGGTGTGCACGTCAGCGAAGCGGTTGACGTTGCGGTAGCTGGTCGTGCCATCAACATGGCCAAGAATTGCCGTGTGCGGCACCGACATCCGGGCGAACACCACGGCGACTGACGCCAGCACGGCCACCAGGATGCCGAGCTCGATGCCCAGCGCAAGGGTGCCAACGAAGGCGACGGCCATACCAATGGTGTCTGAGCGCTTGACCTTGGCGATATGGCGCACCTGGTCGAGGTCGATGAGCCCGGTGATGGCGACCACGATGATGGCCCCCAGCGCCGCATTGGGCAGCGAATGGAACAGCGGCGTCAGCAGTGCAATGGTCAGCAGGACAACACCAACCGACACCACCGACGCGACCGGGGTCTTGGCGCCCGAGGCGTCGTTGACAGCGGTGCGGGCGAACCCGCCGGTGACCGGATAGCCGCCGAACAGGCCTGAGGCGACGTTGGCCGCACCGAGCGCGACCAGTTCATTGTTGGGTTCGAGCTGGTAGCGGTGCCGTCGGGCGTACACCGAGGCGATCGCGGTCGATTCAACGAAGCTCACCAGGGTGATCGCGATCGCCGACACCGCCAAGGTGCCGATGAGCGAACCGTCGACCGACGGCAGCCCGAACGTGGGCAGCGTCCCCGGGATGTCGCCCACCACCTTGACGCCACGCGACTCCAGCCCGAAGAGTTCGACGACTGCTGTTGAGACCACCACAATCACCAGGGCCGCGGGTGCCCGTTTCACGAAACGCTTCAGCCCGACCAGCACCGCGAGCGACCCACAACCCACGAGCAGGGTGAGGCCGTGGGTGTCGCCCAGGCCGCGCACGACATCGACAACGGTGTCGTAGAAGTGGTCGGCCCTCGGAAGCGTGATGCCCAACAGATGCTTGAGCTGAGACGACCCAATGATGACGGCGGCCGCCGCGGTGTAGCCGACCAGCACCGAATGGGACAACAAGTTGGCGAAGAACCCGAGCCGGCCAACACCGAGCACGATGTGGGCAACACCGACCATCAGGGCCAGCATCGCGGCGGCTTGGAGATAACCAACGGTGCCTTCTTCGACGACCGGAGCCAAAGCCGTTGCCGTCATGAGCGACACCACGGCAACGGGACCAACCGCCAGCTGGCGCGACGTGCCAAAGATCGCGTACATCAGCACCGGGACGGTGGCCGCATAGAGGCCAACTTCGGGCGGGAGCCCCGCCAACAGGGCATACGCCATGGCTTGGGGCACCAACATGGCGCCAACGGTGAGACCAGCGGACAGGTCTCCGCGCACGTTGTCCGTGTCGTAGGCGCGCGCCCACGTCAGGATTGGCATCCATTTCGTGACGCTGAACCTCGATTGTACGGACATACGTATAAATATACTGGCTGTTGTCCGAAATGACAACTAGGCCCGGCCCTTGAGCATCAGGTTCCAGTACATGAACGGCAGGCCGTACTTCTTCAGGTACCACATGTCGCGTCGAGGCTTCTGAGCATCAATGAACGACGGGAACGACGGCGCTGGCTCCATCGAATAGTCGAATTCGGCCAGCAACATGGCGTGGCGCGAGGTCGTCAGCGGGCACGACGCGTAGCCCGAGTACTTCTCGGTCGGGTCCTTGCCCGCCAGCTGGGTCATCACATTGGCCGCTACGACTGGGGCTTGCTTGCGGATCGCGGCACCGGTTTTGGAGTTCGGGGTCGAGCCGGCGTCGCCCAACGAAAAGACGTTGTTGTAGCGAACGTGCTGATGAGTGTGCTTGTCGACATCGACATATCCGGTCGGGGCGTCCGTCGCCAAGGGGCTCGACTTCACCCAGTCGGGCGCCGACTGGTGGGGCACGACGTGCATCATGTCGTAGGCCAGGTCGAATCCGGCTTCGCCTGCGGTCATCGACACGAACGACGCCTTCTTGGAGTCGGGGTCGACCGACTGCAGTTCGGAGCTGAAGTGCACCTCGATGCCGTAGTCCTTCACCACTGCTTCGAGAGCCTTGGCAAACACCGGAACCCCGAACATGCCAGGCGTGGGCAGCACCAGATGCACGTCGATATTGCCGAGCACACCCTCGCTGCGCCAATAGTCGCAGGCGAGGTAGGCAATCTTTTGGGGTGCGCCAGCACACTTGATTGGACCCGACGGCATCGTGAACACCGCCGAGCCCGACTTCGTGTTGCGGATGAAGTCCCACGTCTTGGGGGCAAGGTCATAGGTGTAGTTCGACGACACGCCGTTGCGCCCGAGGGTGTCGGTCACGCCCGGGATCTTGTTCCAGTCGAGCTGGATACCGGGACAGACCACGAGCACGTCATAACTGATGGTCTTGCCACCTGAGGTCATGACCTGGTTATTGTCCGGGTCGAACGCGCTCGCCGCGTCCTTGATCCACTCGACACCCTTGGGCATGACCGAACTTTGGGTGCGCTCGCTGGTTTCGCGCCGCGCGCACCCGCCACCAACGAGCGTCCACAAAGGCTGGTAGTAGTGCTTCTCCGACGGGTCGATGATGGCAATGCTGCCGACTGATCCGGCGAGGCGGGCCGCGACCGAGATGCCGGCGGATCCTCCCCCAACGATGACGACTTGATGATGTGCAGTTGTGGCCATGAGCTGTCCCCCTCGATTCATGCGGTCCGTGATGTCCCACCGTGGACCGCGGCTGATAATGTACGTACTTACGGAGTGCCGGTCAAGGCGCTCATGACGTTCGACACAGGACCGACGATGCCCGAACTGACCCCGCCAAAACTGACCCTGCCGAAAGTGTTGGTGATGCTTCTCGCCGCCGCCACCGTGTTTGCCGCATGTGGCGAATCCGGCGACACCGCCAGCGAGACCGCGGCCCAGAGCTCCACCGTTGCCACGACCGCGGCGGCGACACCGGCCGTCACCCTGGTTTCCGCCACCGAGGCCGCCTCAATCCAGGCCAACCCTCCTGCCAGCCTGGTTGTCCTCGACGTTCGAACCCAAGCCGAGTTCGACCAGGGCCATCTCGAAGGGGCCATCGTCATCGACTTCTATGCCGCCGACTTCGCCGAACAGCTCAGCCAACTCGATCCGTCGGTGCCATACCTGGTCTACTGCCAGTCGGGGAATCGCAGCGGCCAGGCGACCTCGCTGATGGCCGACTTGGGCTTCACCAACGTCACCGACGTCGACGGCGGTATCGCTGCGTGGTCACAAGCCGGGCTGCCCACCGTCGCCGGCTGAGCCCGCTCGGCTCCTGACACAGCGACGATTTCAGTCCCACAGCGTTGGGGTGTAGGTCACCGGTCGCGGCTGAGGCTCAGGCACCTCCGCCGGGCCACAGAGCTGCTCGACCAGCCCACGCCAGTCGAACAATTCAGAGATCTCCGACGCCCGAAGCTCAACCAATCGGTTGGGGTCAACACACTGAGGAATCACCACATCGAGGATCTTTTCGATCTCGGTGCGGAACCGTTCGTTGGTACTTCTCACGCCATCGGCTCGCAAGCCCACATCGGGGCGCAGCCGAACAAGCAGGTCATAGGTCTGGGCCCAGCGGTGCACCAGGGGTTTGACCATGAACGGGTCGTCGCCTTTGGTTGCCCGCATGAAGTAGGCAAAGTTGTCGACGACTGACCGGTCGAGCACCAAGACGTCGCTGCGATGCTGGAGCTCAAGTTCCTGCTGGATCTGGGTGGTGAGCACCCAGAGCTGGGCTTCGGCCGTGGCCCCCTCGTTGAGGCCGAGCGGGCTGAAACGCACGACCTCACGACCGACCTCGACACTGCGCCCGCTACGGCCAACCGCGCCAGCAAAGGAGTGCACGGCGTTGGTCTTGCGCACTGAGTGCGAGCCAATGAATGCAATCTTGCGTGCCGTGGCCATTGGCTCGACGCTACT